>JAQEDJ010000067.1 GCA_027669525.1 Coriobacteriaceae bacterium AM48-5
CGCGCACGAGCATATCGGAGGACGCCTTGGTCGAGCTGTACGGCGAGGACGGGTGGTACGGAGTCTCCTCGGTGAACTTGGCGGGGTCGTCGAGCGCCAGGTCGCCGTAGACCTCGTCGGTGGAGACGTGGTGGTAGCGGATGCCGTATTTGCGGACGGCCTCCAGCAGGCGGAAGGTGCCCTCCACGTTGGTGCGCAGGAACGGCTCCGGATCGGCGATGGAGTTGTCGTTGTGGCTCTCGGCGGCGTAGTGCACGATCGCGTCGTGGCCGGGGACGAGCCTGTCGAGCAGCTCGGCGTCGCAGATGTCGCCCACGACGAGCTCGACCCTATCCTCGGGCAGGCCCGCGATGTTCTCGGGGTTGCCGGCGTAGGTCAGCTTGTCCAGGACGGTCACGTGCACGTCGGGGTGGTTGTCCACCACGTAGTGCACGAAGTTGCTGCCGATGAAGCCGCAGCCGCCCGTGACGATGATGTTCTTGGGTTCAAAAATCTCAGACATGGGGAGTTCTCCTAGTACTCGCGCGGGCTGTTGACAATCTCGCCGGCGGCGACCTTCTTGAGGTGCCGCCCGTAGACCGACTTGCCGTAGGCCTCCGCGGCCTCCTCCAGCCCGGCGGTCGTGATCCAGCCGTTCTCCCAGGCGATCTCCTCGGGCACGGACACGGGCAGGTCCTGGGAGTGCTCCACGGCGCGGACGAACTCGGCGGCCTCGTGCAGGCTCTCCATGGTGCCGGTGTCCAGCCACGCGTAGCCGCGGCCGAGGGTGACCACGGACAGCGTCCCCTCCTCCAGGTACATCCGGTTGAGGTCGGTGATCTCCAGCTCGCCGCGGGCCGAGGGCCTGACCTCATGGGCCTTGGCGGCGCGTCGCCGGGTAAAAGTACAGGCCGGTGACGGCGTAGGAGCTCTTGGGCTCGGCTGGCTTCTCCTCGATGGAGACGGCCCTGCCCTCGCCGTCGAACTCCACGACGCCGAAGCGCTCGGGGTCGTCCACGTGGTAGCCGAAGACCGTGGCCCTCCCCGACTCGGCGTTCTGGACGGCGCGCGTCAGGTGGCGGGACAGGCCGTTGCCGTAGAAGATGTTGTCGCCGAGCACCAGGGCGCACGGCTCGCCGGCGATGAAGTCCTCGCCGATGGTGAAGGCCTGGGCCAGGCCGTCGGGGCTCGGCTGCTCGGCGTAGGACAGGTTCACGCCGTAGCGCGAGCCGTCCCCGAGCAGGCGCTCGAAGTTGGGGAGGTCCGTCGGCGTGGAGATGACCAGGATGTCCCGGATGCCGCCAGCATGAGGGTGGACAGCGGGTAGTAGATCATGGGCTTGTCGTAGACCGGCAGCAGCTGCTTTGAGGTCACGAGCGTGAGCGGGTACAGGCGGGTGCCGGACCCGCCGGCGAGGATGATGCCTTTCACTGGCTATGGCCTTTCTTTTCTAGCGGCCCTGCGGCCGGCGCGGTTTCCCAGAAGGCGGGCGCAGCAGTCGACGCCGAAGGCGATGAACTCGACCAGATTGCCCTCCCGAAGGAGCTGGGAGGAGACCGCTTTGACGAGCCGGCCCCCTTCACCGATCTCACTTGCATGCATGAGATCGTCCGCATGCGTTTCGAGAAAGAAACCGACGGCGCGGTTGCGGGCAAACTGCTGGGCTGGCGTCAAGTTGTGCGAGTGAAAGACCTCGGCATGCGGCTCGTAAGCAACCTTCATACCCGAGGCGATAAACTTGGCGGCCATGAGCATGTCCTCGTTGGTGTTAACATGATCGAATCCACCGCATTCGAGATATGCGATCCGTCGATAGGCAGAACAGGCGTCAGATGCAAAAAACGTCTTAATACCGAGTTTCTCGAGATCGCATTTCGAACGAACGGATGGCGAATCAGGATAGTTGAAACCACGCACCAGCTGCTCAAAGCGCCGAGCATCCGCCTTGGGCAGTTGCCTGCCACTTACAAGGGCGATGTCGGAATCATCAACCATGGGAGCAACAAGCCGCTTCAGATAATCATCGGAAACGGGCACGGCATCTTGGGTGAGAAAACATACAAAGTCGCCGCTCGACTCCCGCAGCGCCTTGTCTCTTGTGGTGCCGTGGTTGAAATCCTGACGATCGATCTGCAGCAAGCGAACGCCTTTGTGTTTCTGAACCAACTCGATAGTTTTATCATCCGATGCGGAATCGACGACCAGAATCTCATTCGGCTGAATTGACTGGCGATCAAGGGCGATTAAGAGCGTCTCAATTTCATGTTCAGCATTAAGAGTCGGGATGATGACAGAAATATCCATCTAGCGCCCCGTTCTCTCTTTGCCGAACATGGCCCCAAAGGTGCCTGCGAAGCACTTGCAATCCATACGGAAGCATCGGTTCTGCACATAACAAAGTTCGATCTTCTGACGCAAGCCACTCTCAAATGTCGCCTCGTTACGGTCGGTTGCCTGCCACAGACCCGTGATGCCGGGTTGAACAGAAAGCAACTCAGCCTTCTCCTCGTCGGAAAAGTGCTGCTCAAGCTCATCTCTTGTAATGGGGCGAGGACCAATGACAGAAAGGTCACCGTTCAGCACATTGAGAAACTGAGGCATCTCGTCGATAGAGCATTTACGAATGAACTGACCAATCTTGGTAATACGAGGGTCATCATCGACCTTGCGCTCGACTTCCCACTGATGTAGCTGCTCAGGGCTCAGGTACTTGCGCACGTCGTTTGCATCAGCGACCATACTGCGGAGCTTAAAAATCTTGATTGTCTTTCCGCCCTTGCCAACGCGATCCTGGGTGTACATAGGGCTGCCGGGCGATTCAAGGCAAATAAGCGCGCAAACAACAGCAATAGGAATCAATAGCAGAACACTCATCAAAAGACTAAATACAAGGTCAAACAGCCTCTTGACGATGCGATACCCAAGCGTGCCACTCGGCTTTATCTGATTGAAAGCCAGCGCACCAACCGTTGATGCACAACTCTCTGTTACTTCTTTAGCAGCCACAATAAAACTCACGTTCCTGTCCCCAGGAACCCCCCCCCATCTATGAATCCAAAAACCAAATGAATTGCCGGCGCAACGTCTCCCTTACGTTTTGCTGGGAACATCGAGCGGCAGCAGCTCCCTAAATGCGGAGTCGCCTTCACCCACGTCCACCAGGCACCAGCGCTTATGACGGTCGATCTTCTTCACGCGGGCCTCTTGCCCCACCAAGGGACCCTGTTCTATGTGCAACACGCCGTCTTCTATGCGCGCGACGCTGTTGCGCACCACGCCGTCGTCGTCGAGCACGCTGCGGTACCAGTCCTGCGCATCGTCCGGCATGGGCATGTACGCCCGCTCCCTACTGCCGGCGATACGGCAGCCAAAGCTCAACTGGGCCAAAGCCCTATCGAGCGCGGCGGCATCGTGCGTGGCGACGAAGAAATATTCCTTGTACATGGGTTTGGTCTGGAGCGACCATGCGCCGTCCCGCTTAAACCAGAACTCCTTTTGCATCACAAAAGCGTCCTGCATAAGGTTGTGCGGGATAATGCGGCGGACCTTTTCGCAGGTCTCGCGCTCTTTTCCATGGGGGGTGTGGACCAGATACCAGCGGACGCGGCCGTGCTGGCTGTTGGTGGTGGCGCCGTTAAATGCACCCGGCAGCTGCTCTTGGCGCCGTGCCGTCTGTTCCATGTTCTCGCCCCCTCTATTTGGCTTTGCGATGCACGCAAATGCAGGGGCGTTTAGAACAGGCTTCTCGCTCGCAGCTAGGCGCAGTCGCAAAAGTACAGGTTTTTATAGAGGGGTATGGAGATGTACCTACTAGCAGTACATTTTGCGTAATCTGGGCAAACGCTGATTAATTGCTCGTATAATGTCGTCTGTCGAAAGATACAAAAACCTGTACCTTTTTGTGCAACAAAAAAAGCCGCTCAACCAGCGGCTTTTCTTATTTCGGCATGAAAAAGCGACCGCCCTTTGTGGACGGTCGCCTTTATTAATTGTTGTAAAGCTTGCCTTAGGCGCGAGTCTTGATCTCCTCGAGCACCTTGGCCACAAACTCGTCAACGCTCATCTGAACGGTCTCGTTTGAACGGTCGCGGACGGAGATGTTGCCGGCCTCGACCTCCTTCTCGCCCAGAATGAGCATGTAGGGCACGCGGTCGATGCTGCGAGCCTCGCGGATCTTGTAGCCGATCTTCTCGTCGCGGTCGTCGCAGACCACGCGAATGCCGGCCTCCTCCAGCTTGGCGCACACCTCGTGAGCGTAGTCGCGGCTCTTCTCAGACACGGGAAGTGCCTTGACCTGCACGGGGGCCAGCCAGGTGGGGAACTTGCCCGCAAAGTGCTCAATCAGAATACCGATGAAGCGCTCGATAGAGCCAAAGCACACGCGATGCAGCATGATGGGGCGCTTCTTAGTGCCGTCGGCGTCAACGTACTCCAGGTCAAAGTTGAGCGGCATCTGGAAGTCGAGCTGGACGGTACCGCACTGCCAGGTACGACCGAGCGAGTCCTCCAGGTGGAAGTCGATCTTGGGGCCGTAGAAGGCGCCGTCGCCCTCGTTGACCTCGTAGTCCATGCCCAGCTTCTCCAGAGCGGTGCGCAGGCCCTCCTCGGCGCGCGCCCAATCCTCGTCCGAACCCATGGAGTCCTCGGGGCGGGTGGAAAGCTCAACGTGGTACTTAAAGCCAAACTTTTGGTACACGGAGTCGATGAGGTTAACCACGCCCACGATCTCGTCGGTCAGCTGGTCGGGACGCACAAACAGGTGGGCGTCGTCCTGGTTAAAGCAGCGCACGCGGAACAGGCCGTGCAGGGCGCCGCGCAGCTCGTGGCGGTGCACCAGGCCAATCTCGCCGGCGCGGATGGGCAGCTCGCGATAGGAATGCGGCTTGGAGGCGTACACCAGCACGCCGCCCGGGCAGTTCATGGGCTTAATGCAGTACTCTTCGTCGTCGATGACGGTGGAGTACATGTTGTCCTTGTAGTGGTCCCAGTGGCCCGAGGTCTTCCACAGCTGCTTGTTCATGATGAGCGGCGTGGAGATCTCCACGTAGCCGGCCTTGTGGTGGATCTCGCGCCAGTAGTCCAGCAGCGTGTTCTTAAGGATCATGCCGTTAGGCAGGAAGAACGGGAAGCCGGGGGCCTCGTCGCGCATCATAAAGAGGTCCATCTCGCGGCCGATCTTGCGGTGATCGCGCTTCTTGGCCTCCTCCAGCATGTGCATGTGCTCGTCGAGCTCTTCCTTGGTGGCAAAGGCGACGCCGTTGATGCGGGTGAGCATCTTGTTGTCCTTGTCGCCCTTCCAGTAGGCGCCCGAGACGCCGGTGAGCTTAAAGGCCTTCAGCGCCTTGGTGTAGCAGATGTGGGGGCCGACGCACATGTCGATGTAGTCGCCCTGCTGGTAGAAGGTGATGCGGGCGTCGTCGTCCAGGTCGCCGATGTGCTCGACCTTGTACTTTTCGCCGCGCTCCTCCATAAGGGCGATGGCCTCGGCGCGGGGCTTCTCGTACACGGAGAACTTGAGGTTCTCCTTAACGATCTTCTTCATCTCGGCCTCGATCGCGGGGAAGTCGTCCTCGCTAATCTTAACGCCCTCGGGCAGGTCGACGTCGTAGTAGAAGCCGTTGTCGGTCGCGGGGCCGTAGGCAAAGTCGGCCTCGGGATAGAGGCGCTTGATGGCCTGCGCATGATGTGCGCGGCGGAGTGGCGGATGACGTGCGACC
>JAQEDJ010000068.1 GCA_027669525.1 Coriobacteriaceae bacterium AM48-5
GACGGCTCGGTGCCGTCCACCGGTCAGCGGCGCCCTGGCCTCCCACGGGCTGGCCCCGCAGTACTCTCGGCGCGATGGGGCTTAGCTTCCGGGTTCGGAACGGGACCGGGCGTGCCCCCATGCTCTGGCCGCTGACCGGTGGGCGGCGCCCACCGTTACGGTGTCCGGGTGTCTCTCACGTGCCTGGGGGCCGCATGGCGCATAGGAAAGATGACTCGGGGGCATCCTCGTGCCCGGACCGCGCTTCTGAGCGCTCAGTCCCGCGGGCCGCGAGGTGCGGTTCCGGAAGAGCTCGGGCGATTAGTGCGGCTCGGCTGAGGCTGTCGCCAGCCTTGCACCTGCCGTCTATCGACCAGGTAGTCTACCTGGGCCCTTACCGGAAGGAGAACTAATCCCTGGAACGGCTTCCCGCTTAGATGCCTTCAGCGGTTATCCGCGCCGCACGCGGCTACCCGGCCGTGCCGTTGGTCGACAACCGGTTCACCGGAGGTGCGTCCACCCCGGTCCTCTCGTACTGGGGGCAGCCTCCATCGATTCTCCTGCGCCCACGGAGGATAGGGACCGAACTGTCTCACGACGTTCTGAACCCAGCTCGCGTACCGCTTTAAACGGCGAACAGCCGTACCCTTGGGACCTGCTCCAGCCCCAGGATGCGATGAGCCGACATCGAGGTGCCAAACCTTGCCGTCGATGTGGACTCTTGGGCAAGATCAGCCTGTTATCCCCGGAGTACCTTTTATCCGTTGAGCGACGGCCCACCCACTCGGGGCCGCCGGATCACTAGAGCCTGCTTTCGCACCTGCTCGGCTTGTGGGCCTCGCAGTCAAGCCCGCTTGTACTCTTGCATTCAAAAGGACGGTTGCCGACCGTCCCGAGCGGACCTTCGCGCGCCTCCGTTACCCTTTAGGAGGCGACCGCCCCAGTCAAACTGCCCGCCTGGCACGGTCCCCGAGCCGGTTGACGGCCTCGGGTTAGGACGCCGGTCGCGCGAGGGCAGTATTCCAAGGGCGGCTCCCCGGGGGCTGGCGCCTCCGGATCTGTGCCTCCTGCCTATCCTCTACACGCGGGACCAGCGGCCAATGCCAAGCTGCAGTGAAGGTTCACGGGGTCTCTCCGTCCTTCCGCGGGTAAGTCGCATCTTCACGACCAGTGCAATTTCACCGGGTCCATGGTCGAGACAGCGCCCAAGTCGTTGCGCCTTTCGTGCAGGTCGGAACTTACCCGACAAGGAATTTCGCTACCTTAGGACCGTTATAGTTACGGCCGCCGTTTACCGGGGCTTGGCTTCGGGGCTTCGCCTTAACGGCTAACTCCTCCGCGTGACCTTCCGGCACCGGGCAGGCGTCAGACCCTATACGTCGCCTTGCGGCTTCTGCAGAGTCCTGTGTTTTTGGTAAACAGTCGCTTGGGCCTCTCCACTGCGGCCCGCCTCCGCTCCCGGAGCAAGTCCGTTCACGTACGCGCGGGCACCCCTTCTCCCGAAGTTACGGGGCCATTGTGCCGAGTTCCTTGACCATGGTTGACCCGATCGCCTCGGTATGTTCTACCCACCCACCTGTGTCGGTTTGCGGTACGGGCGCGCACGCGCCTGCCTAGGGGTTTTTCTAGGGACCTCGGGCTCACTCGCTTCGCTCAGTCGCTTCGTCCGGAGCCTCGCCCTTGATGCGGACCGGATTTCCCTGGTCCGCGGGCCGCGCTCCATCACGGGGACGTCCAGAACCCCGCCGAGCCACCCCCATCCGTCGCCCCGTCGGTCGTAGCGCCGCGTGCGCGGTGCAGGAATGTCTGCCTGCTGCGCGTCGGCTACGCCTCCCGGCCTCGCCTTAGCCCCCGACTGACCCTGGGAGGATTAGCCTTGCCCAGGAAACCTCGGGTTCACGGCGGACGAGTTACTCTCTCGTCTCTCGCTACTCATGCCAGCATTCTCACTCCCATGCGCTCCACCGCCGGTCGCCCGGCGGCTTCACCGCCCATGGGAAGCTCCCCTACCGATTCTAATGAATTAAAATCCCGCCGCTTCGGTGTCCAGCTTAGCCCCGTGTATTGTCGGCGCATGTCCACTCGACCAGTGAGCTGTTACGCACTCTTTGAATGGATGGCTGCTTCTAAGCCAACATCCTGGTTGTCTGGGCGGACGCACATCCTTTGCCACTCGGCTGGAACTTGGGGACCTTAGCGGGCGGTCCGGGCTGTTTCCCTCTCGAGCACACAGCTTAGCCCACATGCTCTGACTGCCGCGCTCTGGGCCGCCGGCATTCGGAGTTCGGTTGGATTCGGTAGGCGGCGAAGCCCCCTCGTCCATCCGGTGCTCTACCTCCGGCGGTGAACGCGCGACGCTAGCCCTAAAGCTATTTCGGGGAGAACGAGATATCTCCGGGTTTGATTGGCCTTTCACCCCTATCCGCAGGTCATCGCCGCCGTTTTCAACCGACGTGCGTTCGGCCCTCCACGGGGTCTTACCCCCGCTTCAGCCTGCCCACGGATAGCTCACCCGGCTTCGCGTCCGCGGCGCGGGACTCAAGTCGCCCTGTTAAGGCTCGCTTTCGCTCCGGCTCCCTTTCGGTTAACCTCGCCCCGCGCCAGCGACTCGCTGGCTCATTCTACAAAAGGCACGCCGTCACACCTTAAAAGGTGCTCCGACTGCTCGTGGGCGCACGGTTTCAGGTACTGTTTCACTCCCCTCCCGGGGTGCTTTTCACCTTTCCCTCACGGTACTGGTGCGCTATCGGTCACAGGGTAGTACTCAGGCTTGGATGGTGGTCCACCCAGGTTCGGACCGGGTTTCACGTGCCCGGCCCTACTCAGGGACCGCGTCGCGCCGTCCGGTCTGGGTTCGCGTACGGGGCTGTCACCCGCTGCGGCCGGCCTCCCATGCCGTTCCGCTCCCCAGCCGGACCTGCGCCCGGGGGCGGCAGCCCCCGGATGCGCGGCCCTGCAACCCCGTCGGCGGAACCCCTGCCGGGTACGCCCGCTCGACGGTTTGGCCATCGGTCCCCTTTCGCTCGCCGCTACTCGGGGAGTCTCGAGATTGATTTCCTCTCCTCCGGGTACTTAGATGTTTCAGTTCCCCGGGTTGTCCTCCCCGGCCCTATGTGTTCGGGCCGGGGATATCCACACCTCTGTGGATGGGTTCGCCCATTCGGAGACCCCCGGGTCGAAGGATGTGTGCTCCTCGCCGGGGATTATCGCAGCTTGCCGCGTCCTTCATCGGCTCCCTGTGCCAAGCATCCGCCGTGCGCCCGTGGTATCTTGCGGGACCGCATCGGGCCCGCGGGATATCCACGTGTCGCTAAATTAAATTAATCGATATCATGAATAGCGCTCGTATGTCGCAATTCGGGTATCTCATACCGCGGCACAGTGTCCTCACTGTGCTCGCGATCAGATGCTCCTCACTCATATATAAGTGAATTCTTCTTGTTTGGATCGGATGAATGATTGCTATCATTCTTACGTTTAATCGCAGAAAAGAATCGAGTCTGGAAGAGAATCTCTTCCATCTCTCTCCTATCGCTATGCGGCTCTCAAGGTACGCGGGTGCGACCCCGGGGACCGGGTGCTGCGGGGACTTATCCTGGCGGACATCTACCGGACGGGCTCCTGCCCTCTATTCGAGTTAAGTTGATCTCTCTAGAAGATTTATCTCCCTAGAAAGGAGGTGATCCAGCCGCACCTTCCGGTACGGCTACCTTGTTACGACTTCACCCCCCTCACCCTCCACACCTTCGGCGCCTCCCCCCTCTCGGTTGGGCCGGCGACTTCGGGTGCAGACGACTCGGGTGGTGTGACGGGCGGTGTGTACAAGGCCCGGGAACGCATTCACCGCGGCATGCTGATCCGCGATTACTAGCAACTCCGACTTCATGGGGGCGGGTTGCAGCCCCCAATCCGAACTGGGGCCGGCTTTCCGGGATCCGCTCCCCCTCGCGGGGTGGCATCCCTCTGTACCGGCCATTGTAGCACGTGTGCAGCCCAGGGCATAAGGGGCATGATGACTTGACGTCGTCCCCGCCCTCCTCCGCCTTGACGGCGGCGGTCCCGCGTGGGTTCCCGGCATCACCCGATGGCAACACGCGGCGGGGGTTGCGCTCGTTGCGGGACTTAACCCAACATCTCACGACACGAGCTGACGACAGCCATGCACCACCTGTATGGGCTCCTCTCGGCCACGGGGTCTCCCCCGCTTCACCCATATGTCAAGCCCTGGTAAGGTTCTTCGCGTTGCTTCGAATTAAGCCACATGCTCCGCTGCTTGTGCGGGCCCCCGTCAATTCCTTTGAGTTTTAGCCTTGCGGCCGTACTCCCCAGGCGGGACGCTTAATGCGTTGGCTGCGGCACGGGGGGATCGTCCCCCCACACCTAGCGTCCATCGTTTACGGCTGGGACTACCAGGGTATCTAATCCTGTTCGCTCCCCCAGCTTTCGCGCCTCAGCGTCGGTCTCGGCCCAGAGGGCCGCCTTCGCCACCGGTGTTCCACCCGATATCTGCGCATTCCACCGCTACACCGGGTGTTCCACCCTCCCCTACCGGACCCAAGCCGCGGAGGTTCCGGGGGCTTCGGGGGGTTGAGCCCCCCGCTTCGACCCCCGGCCTGCCGGGCCGCCTACGCGCGCTTTACGCCCAATGAATCCGGATAACGCTCGCCCCCTACGTATTACCGCGGCTGCTGGCACGTAGTTAGCCGGGGCTTCTTCTGCAGGTACAGTCTTGACTCTTCCCTGCTGAAAGCGGTTTACGACCCGAGGCCTCCGTCCCGCACGCGGCGTCGCTGCGTCAGGGTTCCCCCCATTGCGCAAGATTCCCCACTGCTGCCTCCCGTAGGAGTCTGGGCCGTGTCTCAGTCCCAATCTGGCCGGTCGGTCTCTCAACCCGGCTACCCGTTGTCGGCACGGTGGGCCGTCACCCCGCCGTCTACCTGATGGGCCGCGGAGCCATCCCCTCCCGTCGGGGCTTTAGCCGGGGTGCCATGCGGCACCCCGGGGTATCCGGTATTACCCGTCCTTTCGGGCGGCTATCCCGGGGGAGGGGGCAGGTTCTCCACGTGTTACTCAGCCGTTCGCCACTCGCTTCTATCCGAAGATAGGTGCCGTTCGACTTGCATGTGTTAGGCGCGCCGCCAGCGTTCATCCTGAGCCAGGATCGAACTCTCCGTCCAAAATATCTGGGCTTCGAGCCGTCCGGTCCTCTCAGTCCATCGCTGATCGGTTCCGTTCGATTCATATGGTTT
>JAQEDJ010000069.1 GCA_027669525.1 Coriobacteriaceae bacterium AM48-5
GGGCTAGCCATCGGCGCGCTCGCGCGCGTGGAGCTTCACCTCGTCGATGCGGCCGAGGCCGGCGCGGCTGAGCTCGCCGGCCTGCGCGAGGTAGTTCTTCCAGATGTCCGCGACGGGGACGTCGTCGAGCGAGGCGTAGGAGGCCTTGAGGACGTCGGCCGACATGAGGCCGGCCATGATGGCGGCGGTCATGGGGCGCGAGAGGACCGCGGCGATGCGGTCCTCGGTGGCGTCGAGCTTGCGCTCGATGTCGAGCGCGGCGACGTCCATCCGCGCGTCGACGACGCCGCGGATGAAGCCCGCGACCTCGTTGCCGTAGAGGTCGAGCTCCTCCGCGGCGAGCGCCGAGCGCAGGAGCGAGCGGATCTCGTCGCTGACGTTGGAGTTGTCGAGCTCCGCCCGCGTCTTGAGGGCGGTGTAGAGCTTGTGGTCGATTTTTACGCTGACATTTCTCGTTGTCATTTTTCCTTCTCCGTTAAAGAAAAGGCCGCCGCCTGTGTAGGCGGCGGCGCGTGGCGGATTAGTCGTCAATGTTTTCGATAGTCTGGTAGGTGAAGGTGTTGTTTGGGATAATTTTGAGGAAGCGGGCCGGGATTGCGGCGAAGATCCCGAGTTCCTGCCCCATGTCTTCAAGGCGACGCATATAACGATCGCAGAAGGTGTCATGCGCCTCACCGTAGCCGTCGACGATATAGGAACGTGCCGCGACCTTGATGAGTTCATCGTCGGGGATGCCGTAGAGCTCGTCAATGTCAGCGAGATACTCGATGGGGTCAAGCGGGCGTTCGGTCTGGCTAAAGACGATATAGGCCTGCGGAAGCCCATCGATTTTGTTCTTGAAGCGCAGAACCCAAGCGCTCTTTGCGGTCGCGATAGAGTCGAGGTTGAGGAAACGGGGGTCGTCGGCGGCACGGTAGGTGTAACGGCGGTTAGCGATATCGAAAACAAGAGGAAGGCCGTAGCCCTTCTGGACGATCTTGTTGCTGCTCTTGATGGTGCTCATGTGATACTCCTTGGGGTTGAGCGGGGCGCATTTGCGCCCCGCAGATTGCTATTCGGTGGCGGCGAAATGGTGGTACGCAGGCCAGTACGTCAGGTCGACGCGGCCGCCCGCGGCGCCGTTGCGGTTCTTTTTGATGTCGACATGGAGATCGCGGCTGCCGTTCTCGGCATCCTCGCGGTCGGTCATGATCGAGAGGATGATGTCCGCGTCGAACTCGAGCTTGGCGGTGCCACGGAAGCTGCCGTCTTTGCCGGTGATGGCGACGGCGATGACGGGGGTGCGCTCGTGATGCGCCATCTGTGCGAGGCCGAAGGACACGCGGTCGAGGATATCCGTCGTCGAGAATGCCGGTGTGGACACGGTAACGAGCTGGGCGTAGTCGACAATCACCGCCGGCGGGATGCCATCGCGGATGGCGATGGCGTGCACTGCCTCGGTGAGGCACTCGATGCTGTGGCCGCGCACGTCGTCCATCGTGAGATCGTCAACGATGATGAGGTTGTCTGAGATGGCGCGGACGGCCGCGACAGTGTCATCGACGACCTCACGCTTGCTCTCGTCGGCGAAGTCGGCCTCGGTGAGCGGTGTGCCACCGGGGATGAGACATGACGCGGCAGGAAGGATGCGACGGACGCAGGCCGCGCGGGCGATCTCGTAGCTGGCGATCACCACGTGACGGTGACGCGCCATGGAGAGGCCCATGTTCAAGATCAGGTCCGTCTTGCCGCCGCCGGCGACGCCGGTGAGGAGCACGAGCTCCTCACCGAGTCCGTTGAGCTCGGCGCTGAGCGGAGCGGGCTCGAAGGTAACGCGGCCGTCGGTACCAATGAAGACGGCATCGAGGCAGTCGAGCAGGGGACGGATGCCGCCGCGGAAGGCCGGGGGCACGGCGGGGGGATGGTTGGGGCTAGGCATCGTGGCTCTCCTTGTCGTTAATCGAGTTGACGTAAGCGATGAAGCTGGGCGCGTACACGCGGATATGGCGCATGGCCTTGATGCACGCGCCGGAGGCGTGCATCAACTTGTAAGCCGTAGGGCGGCTGACGCCCAGCTCCGCCATGACGCGATCGGTCGACCAATAAAGCGGGCCGTCACGATGGGCGACTTGATTGACCATGGCAGCTCCCTTCTATTCGTGGGTATAAGTGCTGTGCTCGAGCTGACTGTAGTTTCCCGTGATTGCTTCAGCGAAAAGAGGGGGTAACTCCGCGGACAACGTGATTGGACTATCTTTATGCAGCTAGATGGGACGACTGGACAATTTAAGGGTGACTTTGATGTCCGCGTCGAAGGCAGTCTTGCTGACGGATGCCTTGTGTTCGGCTTCCGTTCGACCGATTTGGATGCGCCGATATGGGCGAAGGGGGCGAGGCCGCTTAAAGATGCGGACGATTGGGATAAGTCGACAGGGATGTCTCAGCATAAGATTGCCGAAAGGGGAAGGCTTACTGTCGACGATGCGGATTGTTTCGTCGCCCTCGCGGACCTAGTCGACAACAAGCATAAAGAGAGGTATCCCGAGAGTGCCGATTGGCCGCCATATCTCTTGGCGGGGCCCGACGACGGCATGCGGATGATTCGCCATAAAGACGGGCAGTACTGTTTGCGCGACGACGGAAGCCTGCTACGGCTCGCGAAGCGCGTGGGGCCGCTCTTTGGGCTATATGGCGATCAAGTCGGTTATGTCGATGGAGATGTGGTCAGGGAGCCCATCGCGGAATGGGTTGCCGCTGCCGGCTTTGCTCTGTTCGCGAGCAGGCTTGTCGCGTTCCTCAAGGATGGGCGCGATGCGGTTCCTCTTCTTGACGATCTTCATTCTCCGAAGCGATTGCATCCAAAGCCGACGGAAGCCAGTTTTCGATGTGGACGTGTTCTCATTTAATCGATGACGGGCTCACCCCTGCATATGCTGAACTCCTGGAACGCGCCTCGCAGGAATCCTTCTGGCTCGAGTCTGGCCATATCGCTACCACAGACATGGGGGCGCAAGTTGCCGTTCACGGGAGTGCCGTCATCGACCAAACCGATGGCGTTTCGCGTCTGATCGGGCTTAATGGGGCGGGCTCGTATATTACCTGCGAGTTGAAAACAGGGGACGGCATCACCAGGCTTAAAACCCAGATGGCAGCTGACTTTATTGACCCGAGGTTCGAAGCTGCGCCGTTCACGGATATCACGCCGCGTTTCATGATGGAAGACGAAAGGCTGGCCGAGATCGCAACGGCGCTGCTTCGCGGGATTCTCGATAGCACTATCGGCTGTCATGGCACTCATGCCGTGATGACGAGGTTGGTCGACAAGTGTGCTGCCGTGACCTATAACTCTACTCTGGAAAGGTTGTGGGCGGGGTTTGCCTCCCACCTTTCCCATGGAACAATCCGCATCTGTCCTTATTGCGGGCGTGCCTTCATTCCGGAGCCTAGCAATATGAAGTACTGCAAGCTCGATCCCGTGAAGGAGTGCAAGGTACGCAAAGACGAGGACGACAAGAACAGGAAGCGGAAGGTTCGCTCTCTGGTGGCTGAGGCGGTTAAGACCAACTGCAACGTTGGCGATATCGTTCGGGCGCGCGATTTAATTTACAAACAGCCCCTCGAGGGTATGTTTGAAATATCGGAGATCGATCGTGCGCTTGCATATCTCGCAGAAAGCAAGCGGAGTAATAACCTAAAAGCGATCAAGGGCGACGGATATCTCGTATGCTAATGCATGCTTACCCGTTCAGCAGGCGGCCGATGGTGTTACCGGCCTCGCGGGAACGCTCCTCGAAGGCATGGGCGTAGATGTTGAGCGTGGTCGAGGCAGACTTGTGGCCAAGCTGGGTCTGAACGGTCTTGACGTCCAGGCCCTCGGCAACGAGAAGGCTAGCGACGGTGTGCCGAAGCTCATGGACCGTTAGGCCCTGATAACCCTTTCCCCGCGTGAAGGTTCTCCCACCATAGGTTTTGGTGACGACGTCCTTCGTATATTCGCCCCATCCGTTGTCGACGCAGAAGTTGCGGAAGAACTTGTCAAAACCGTCGGGGTCAATCCTCTGCCCGTATTTTCCGTTAACGACCGGCATGAGGCTGTCCAGAGCCAAAGGCTCCATGGAATGCTTCAGGCGAAGGCCGTTGATATGCTCCAGGTTGAGGCGTTGGCTGTTTTTCCAGACAGCAAGAATTCGTGCCAGGGTATCGTCCATGCAGACGCGTCGGCCCGCTGAGCTCATTTTGGGATTACGAAGGACTTTGTCCTTTGCGTATTGGTTATAAAACGTAATGGTATTGCTGGCGAAATCAATATCACCCCAGCTTAGCCCCAGCATCTCTCCGCGACGGCAGCCCGTTCCGAGGATGATGAGGATCCCGACGTATTTTGCGTCCCCCTCTGTCTCAATTTTGCGTAGGATGGCCTTTCTGAACCGTCGGGCCTCAGAGAGGGTGAGGCTATTTCTTTTGTTCTCCTGAGGCGGTTTTGGAAAATCGACCATATCGGCGGGATTGCTGGGGATTTCCCCATCTCGGTATGCCTGTTTAAGCACCTGTCTTAGTTTGACATGGACCTTGTAGAGGCCGTTTTCTGAAAGGGGCCTTTCGTCTCCGCACCCTTCCGTCCATACTGCACGCCTTGCACGTTCTGCCGAATATGCATTGCGGATCCTCGAAGGAGTCAGGGATGTGAGTGCTACGCCACGGAATAGCCTTTCGATCTTTTTGATTTCCAAGGCCTCCCGGTCGTAGGCGAGGGGTGAGTTCAACTTATGTTGGGCGTGGAACTTGCTCGAATAGCTTGCGACTGTATTTTTCGACCCAGCTGCCTGCCCGCTTTCGTATTCGACCCGGTAACGGGCAAGTTCCTTTTTGGCATCCGATTTAAGCCCGTGTATGGTTCGCTTGGGTGCACGCTTATATTTTCCACTGGCATCCTTTTCCGGAAGGTTAAAGGTGATGAGCCAGGTGTTGGGTTTGCGACCCTTTTCGATGGCCATAGGCGTCTCCTGCTGACGGGGTTGATACGATACTCCCTGCCCGTGCCTTTAAAGCACGCAGGGAGTATCG
>JAQEDJ010000007.1 GCA_027669525.1 Coriobacteriaceae bacterium AM48-5
ACCTGCGGAAACGAGGTGATGGCCAGGTGCCGGGAGCTATCTCCGCGTTGCGCTAGCTGCGGAAACGCGTGTTCCGTTCAGGCTGTTGCGTTGAGATTGAAAATCAACCTTATTTGTTTAAACGTCTTGTTTTGTTACAAGCTGATTACATTCCAGTATTTTGGCTGATTTGCTGCTGAGGATTGATAGCTGATCTATTTACATGACCGAATTGAGCACGCTGTTCATTATTGCCGGTTTTAAACAGACACAAATGTGCTCGGGTTGAGGCTATTTCGTTTAAACAGATGGTGCTTGACTAATGGTAAGGAATATGCTCTAGGAAAGTAGTCGTTGGGGACGTTTCTAAATGACTAGTCATTGGGGACGTTCTTTTACGACTAGTCGTTTAAGAACGTCCCCAATGTCTAAGTTAGGCGATATGGAGGGGGTTGGCGGCGTCGACGGCATCGGGGGCGTCGGAGAGGTCGCCAGGAGCAGTGTCTGCCGGGTCCTCGTCGGGGGTCTCGATCTGCTTGATCATGACCTCCTGGCCCTGCAACAGGTATGTCTCGCCGCTGCCGCAATGGGGGCAGGTCTTGCCGTGCTCGACCGTCGCGTAGTCGCAGCCGCACGCCTCGCAATGCGTCACGGCCTCGACGGGCTCCACGATAAGCTCCGCGCCCTGCGTGATAGGCTTTTTATCCGCCGCCCAGCGCCAAGCGTCGAGCAACAAGTCGGGAACGACGCCCGAGACCTCGCCCAGCAGCAACGTCACGCTCGAAACGCGACGCACGCCATTGGCGCGCGCCACATTCTCAACATCGCGAATGATGTGGTAAACGATTCCCAATTCATGCAAGATAAAACCTTTCGACAGAGGTCGATGCGATGTCAATTCAACGTCAGCGAGCGGCGCCCAGGTACCCCAGGTTGCCCCGAAACAAGGCGTCCGCTGGGCTTTTGCCCGCGGCGCCGCAGTTGAGGGGCAAGATGGGGTACCTGGGTGCCGCGCAGCGTCGGCAGTTCCGCGTTCGTTAGAACGGCGGAACCTCATTACTTCTTCCCGAATTTGATCTTAATGGCGCGCTTGAGCGCGTACTTGCCCAGGCTTGGGAGCTTTTGCTCGTATTTGACCATCGTTGAGCACTCGGGGCGGTCGCGATCCAGATGGATGGCGTCGAACGCGCACTTGGTGGTGCACAGACCGCAGCCAATACACTTGTTGGGGTCGACGATCGAGGCGCCGCAGCCCAGGCAGCGAGCGGTCTCGGCGCGCACCTGTTCCTCGGTAAAGGTCTCGACGTACTCGCTAAACGGCGCGGCCTTCTCGCGTTCGCGGTCCACATGCGCAACCTCGCGGCTCGCGTTGTCGTAGCTTTCGATCACGGCATCGTCGCGGTCAAGCGCGGTGTAGCGGCGCTGGTTGCGGCCGATGGTGAGCGTGGAGCCCGGCTGCACAAAGCGATGGATGGACACCGCGGCCTCGTGACCGGCGGCAATGGCATCGATGGCAAAGCTGGGGCCAGTGTAGACGTCGCCGCCCACAAAGATGTCGGGCTCGGCGGTCTGGTACGTCTGCGGATCGGCAAGGGCACCCTGGCCGCGGCCGAGCTCCACCTTGGAGCCAGCCAGCAGGTCGCCCCACACAATGGACTGGCCAATGGACATGACGACACGGTCGGCATCGACACGGCGCAAGTCGTTCTCGTCATGCTCGGGCGCAAAACGGCCCTCGTCGTCAAAGACACGCGTGCAGCGCTTGAAGGTGATACCGCACACACGACCGGCCTCGTCCAGGTGAATCTCCTTGGCCCCAGCCGCAGCTAATGTGCGCGCCGTCCTCAATGGCCTCGCGACGCTCCTCCTCGCTGGCAGGCATCTGGGCCTCGCTCTCCAGGCAGAACATCTCAACGTGCTCGGAACCCAGACGGCAGGCGTTGCGCGCGACGTCGATGGCCACGTTGCCGCCGCCCACCACGATGGTGCGCCCGGGCAGCGCGTCGATCTTGCCGCTGTTAACCTCGCGAAGGAAGTCGACGGCCACGGTCACATCCTCGGCATCCTCGCCCGGAATGCCGGCAAGGCGGCCGCCCTGGCAGCCAATGGCCACGTAGAAGGCCTTAAAGCCCTGCGCGCGCAGCTCGTCGAGCGTCACGTCGCGACCGACTTCCACGCCATAGCGGAACTCGGCACCCATCAGGCGAATGACCTCGACCTCGGCCTCGATAACATCCTTCTGCAGCTTAAAGCTGGGAATGCCGTAGGTGAGCATGCCGCCCGGGCGCTCGTTTTTCTCGAACACGACGGGCTTGTAGCCCTTCTCGGCCAGATAGAAGGCGCAGGACAGACCGGCCGGACCGGCGCCGATGATGGCGATCTTCTGGTCGAAGCCGCCGGCACGCGTCGGGGTCACCACAGGTGGGACATAGCGAGTCGCGGCATCCAGATCGCGCTGGGCGATAAACTTCTTGACCTCGTCGATAGCCACGGCGGCGTCCACACGGCCGCGGGTGCAGGCATCCTCGCAGCGGCGGTTGCACACACGGCCGCAGATAGCGGGCAGCGGGTTCTCGCGCTTGATGAGCGCCAGAGCCTCGTCGCAGCGGCCCTGCGCCGCAAGCTTTAAGTAGCCCTGAACGGCAACGTGAGCGGGGCAAGCCGTCTTGCAGGGCGCGGTGCCAGACTCGTGCGTCTCGATACGGTTGTCGTTGCGGTAGTTGGGCGACCACTTGGTGTGATCCCATTTGGTGGCGTCGGGCAGCTCCTGGCGCGGATACTCGGGTACCTGTCCGCCGGCCTTTTTGCTGCAGAGCTTCTGGCCGAGCTTGGCGGCGCCGGCCGGGCACACCTCAACGCAGCGACCGCAGGCAACGCACTTGTCCTTCTCGACCTTGGCGACATAGGCAGAGCGCGACAGGTTGGGCGTGTTGAACAGCTGAGAGGTGCGCAGGGCGTAGCACACGTTGACGTTGCAGTTGCAGATAGCGAAGATCTTGTTCTCGCCGTCGATATTGGTGATCTGGTGCACAAAGCCGTTGTCCTCGGCCTGGCGCAGGATGTCGTAGACCTCGTCGCGCGTCACGTAATGGCCGCGGTCGGTCTCAACCACATAGTCGGCCATATCGCCCACGGCGATGCACCAATCGGCCGGGTCGTCGGCGCAGCCTCTCCCATCACGCGACGGCTCGCGCGGCAGCTGCAGGTGCTGGCGGCATATTTACCCTCGTATTTGTTGAGCCAATGCTCGATATGCTCGATCGGCACCGAGGTGCTCGCGGCATCGATGGCCTTCTCGACCGGAATGACATGCATGCCGATGCCGGCGCCTCCGGGCGGCACCATCGGCGTGGCCTTGGACAGCGGTCCCTTGGACGCCTGCTCAAAGAACTTGGCATACACCGGGTGCTCCTCGAGCTGGCCCATGCGCATGTTGAGGAACTCGGCAGAACCCGGCACCAGCATGGGCAGCACCCACTGCTTGGCGCGCTCGGGGTTTTCCCAGTTGTACTCGAGCAGACCCGTGTAGCTCATGTCATCGAGCATTTTTTCGATCTGGGCCTCGGGCATGCCGGTGAGCTTGACCATCTCGGGCAGCGTATAGGGACGGCGCATCTTCATCTTGCAGAGAACTTCGGCCTGCTCGTCGGTTGCGGCCTCGGCAAACGACCAGTACTCGTAGCCCAGCAGCTCGTCGCGGTGCAACAGGCGGTTGGTGCAGTGCTCACACAGTTTGACGATGGCCTCGCGCGGATGCTCCGGTATCGGCGGCACGAACTCCGCGCCGATATCGGGCTCGGTATAGCTAATCCCCGGTCCGTTGAGAATCATGGTTGTCCCTTCTCTTGCCGCAGCCCGGCGAGACCGCAGCGCCCCTCTTTTTTTGCAGGCCGAGCATGCCCCCATGCCGTTCACCCGCCATTGTTGACATTGTGTCAAAAATAGTATTGACGAACCGTCAACAATATTCAAGACTGTTAGGCGAACGGTCAGGCAAAAGAGGATGAAAGGCGGCAAAACATGGGCAACAACGCAGCAGATATCTCTGTGGTCGATGCCGTCCCCGCATCCGATAGCGCGGCAAAACGCCTGACGGGCGACGAGCGCCGTCGCGAGATCCTCGCCGCTGTGCGCGCCGTGAGCGCCGAGCTTGGTGTGTCCCATCTTTCGGTATCGGCCGTGACCAAGCGGGCTGGCTGCACGCGTTCGCTGTTCTACCACTACTTTGCCGATATGGATGCCGCCGTCACCGCCGTTATGGACGAGGCAATCGACGGCTTTATCGCCGAGCTCGAGCAGCGGAACGCCAGCCGCACGGTTGGCGACATCGAAGGCGCACTCGACACCGTTGCTCCGCTCTTTAAGCGCCTGGTCGTGAGCGGCCACGAGTTGCCGAGCACGCTCACCTCGAGCAGCGGCGCGCTCTACGGCGGCTTTTTGCACAACGTGGTCCAGCGCGTGGCGCAGTATATCTGCGATACCACCGTGGTGGATTTTGTCGCCCATCACGAGCTACGCATCGACCATGTCTACGAGACGTTCTACACCCTCATCATGGGGCTGCTGATGTATATCCGCACGCACCCCGATGTGCCCGACGAGACAGTCAAGGAAATCATCGCCTCGACGCTCCATATCGAGGGCTATACCGCCAAGTATCAGGAGCGCAAGCCCCAGAACTGACGACATTTGGCCAAACTGCCCGCGATCAGAAGAGGGGCCGCGGGCTTGTGAAAGGAGAGCAGCATGCTGTTCGATGTTTGGGGTAGCAATACCCTTATCCACTGGGCCGGCTGGGCCATGGTCTTTATTGGCCTGATCGTGCTCAACGAGGTCGGCCGCCGCACCAAGCTGGGCGCGGCCATCATCTTTGGCGTGGCTCCGCTGGCCATGACCATCTACTGCGTCGCTATCGCCATCGGCGTCTCACAGGTGCCGAGTGGGCGCTCACCAACCCCACCCATGTGTACCAGAACAGCTGGTTCCACTACGCCAAGGTATACGCGGCGCTGGCCGGTTGCTGGGGCTTCATTGCCATTAAGTACCAGTGGGGCAAGATCGGCAAGGCGCATTGGTTCCGCGCGTGGCCGTTTGTGATCGTCGCCATCAACATCATGATCGCCGTCGTGTCCGACTTTGAGAGCGCCTATCACTTCTTTGTCCTGGGCGAGTCCACCTGGGTCACCTCCGAGGGCGCCACGCAGCTCGCCGGCTGGAACAACGTGTTCAACGGCATCGCCGGTATCATCAACATCTTCTGCATGACCGGTTGGTGGAGTGTCTACGCCTCTGAGGACAAGACCGACATGCTGTGGCCCGACATGACCTGGGTCTACATCATCGCCTACGACATCTGGAACTTCTGCTACACCTACAACTGCCTGCCCACCCACTCCTGGTTCTGCGGCTTTGCACTGCTGCTGGCGCCCACCGTCGCCGCCTTTATCTGGAACAAGGGCGGCTGGATCCAGAACCGCGCCTTTACGCTGGCTATTTGGTGCATGTTTGCCCAGGTGTTCCCGTACTTCCAGGAGGAGTCCATCTTTGTGACCCACTCCACGCTCGACCCCAGCGCCGCTACTGCGGTCTCGATCGCCGCACTGGTCGCCAACATCGCCGCGATCATCTACATCGCCTACCGCGCCAAGAAGCTCGGCCGCAATCCCTACAAGCAGGATGTCTTTGAGGGCACCAGCGATTGGGAGAAGGCTACCGCTCGCCGCGCCAAGGTGGATTACGCACACGCCGAGTAACGCGCTCGCTGCCGTCCGCATTTGGATGTAGGCGCGTCTCTTTGGCTCCGTAATCTCGCGTTATGCGCAGCCCCCGGAAAGCAATTCGTTTGCTTTCCGGGGGCTTTTTGCTGTCGCGCGTGCATTCATGCACATATTCACAATGTATCGCGCAGATAAAATCGAATTTCCGACTGCACGCCAGCTCTATGTGACCTTAATTTTGGGTACATTGTTGTCCCGATATTGAGCTTGGGGGATATATGGAAAATGAGACGAGGGGCCAAGAGGACGCGGCCCAAGATGCAGCGGCGTGCGCCGAGGCCTTG
The DNA here is from genome assembly GCA_027669525.1 of Coriobacteriaceae bacterium AM48-5. Lineage (GTDB taxonomy): Bacteria > Actinomycetota > Coriobacteriia > Coriobacteriales > Coriobacteriaceae > Collinsella. The sequence continues at coordinate 6,041 of JAQEDJ010000007.1, forward strand.
GAGAGCCTAGACCGGTTTTCGCTGGACGAAGTTGCGTTTGACGAGACAATCGTCGACATGCAGGACGCGGCGGGCGATGGCATACCGGATACGGGCGACGACGTCGAGGATGCTCGCGATGAAGCCGATGTCGAAAAAGGCGATGACGAGGGCAATGGCCAACCGGAACCCAACGCGGGAGATGAGACCTCCCTGCTTGGCGACTTGCCCGTCGACGAATCGCTCACCCGCGAGCTCCCCGGCTTGGGCTCTGCGCCAGTCGTCGACGAGACCATCGCCATGGGAGATATTCCCCTGCCGTCCGCTCCCTCGGCACACGAAGCCGAGGTTCGTCATCGTAAGATGTCGCCCAAGCGCCGCAATCTGATGGTCGCCGGTGTCGTGGCCGTCGCGCTCGTCGCCGGCGGCGCGGGCTATGCGGCTTGGAACGGATACCAGCAAGAGCAGGCCGCCGTAGTTGCCGCAAACGCCCATACCATGATGTCGGTGCAAATTGGCGTACATGCCGCGGGACTCGACTGCTCCACCGGCTCAAAGATCCCCGTGCAGGTGAGTGGCCAGGACTCCGACGGCTCTTCTGTGAGCGAAACGCTCTACGTTGACGAGCACGGCCGCGGCATCAAACTGCTGCCCGGCGATTACACGCTCTCCATCGCTGCCTCCCCCATCGCGGCCGACGGCACCATCTATACCGTCCCGACCACCAAGACGCAGGTCACCGTTAAGAGCGATGGACAGGATTTAAGTGCCAGGCTGCCTTTAAACTCAAGGTGCCTTCGGCCGACACGGTAACCAACGACCAGATCGACGCCGCCGCCAAGTATGCCGAGGAAGGCGGCGCGAGCTCCGCCGCCACCGCCAAGGTGCTCCAGCAGGCGGCAACCGCGCGGCGCGACGCCGCCGTCAATGCCGTGAGCGCGCAAAAGGCACAGGCAGCCCGTGATGCCGACGCCCGTCACAAGGCAACCGACCTCTACCAGCTCGATATCCCCGTCGAATGGTACGGCAAGGTCGAGACTTGGCAAAATGGCAGCACGCTATGCATCTATCTTGCCGGCGACAGCGATACGCCGATTGTGACGCTCGTCGCGGTGCGCGAGGGCGAGAGCTTTACGCCCGATGAGGGCGATACGGTTTTGGGTGCGGCCAATCTAGGCAACGGTTATACCGTCTACGCCAGCGGCCCCGTCTATCCGTACGTGGTGCCCCAGACCATCAACGGACGGACGCAGAATCCCGTGTCAACCTACCCCATGGATACGGCGATTGAGCTTGTCGAGCTCACGACCGGCAACCGCTACACCTATAGCCAGATCAAGAACGTACTGGTCGGCAAAGACGGCAAGGCAGACGCCGCGACCAAGCTCGAGACCGACTACCTCGCCCAGATTCTCCTGCCGAGCATCAAGGCCCAGGACTAGCGGACCATGACACCTGAGTCCTGGCCTCGCAAATCCATAGACGATTAGGAAAGGAGCCACTTCCATGCGGGCACAGCATGTACCACGCCGTGTTTGCATGGAATATCGGCCTGCTCATCCATGGTAACGATTGCCGACTCGCCAAGATCAAACTGGGCCATCGCGACATCGAGCGCTGCAATTTCGCGCTCGCGCGTTTTCTCGCTTGTCATATCCACACTTACCTGAATCAGGCCGTAAGCCTGCATGAGCAGTGCATCCCCAGCCACAAAGTCCACCTCATGGCTTTTATTCTTATCTTTAATCAGCAGGCGGCAAACCGAACCGGGCCGCACGGCGGGGGTCCTTCTTCTGAGCGCATTGAACACCGCGGTCTCGAGCCTCTGACCCTGATCCAATGCCGATGCGGGGGAGAACGCTCCGAACATCGCGGGATCGACGGCGTAGACCTTAGACGCAGACCGCGTATTATTTGCAAGCGAACGCGTGAACTCCGGCACCGAAAACAGCAGGTAGGCGTCCTCGTAATACTCAAGTAAGTCGCTGAGCGTATTTCGACTGACGGGTATCTGTCTGCTCTTGAACTCGTTGTACACTTTGTTCACTGACAGCTCTCGTCCCGAAGATGCCATGCACCGCGCCAGAAACAGCGAGGCCAAACGGGGGTTCTTGACGTCGTAACGTTCAACGACGTCCATGGCGACCGTTCGCGACGCATATTCCTGTAGCAGCTGAATCGTGTCTGCGGGCGTCTGCTCAAGTGTCGCGATGAATCCCCCTCGCTCGAGATATCCGACCAGATGGTGTCGGAGCAACGCCGCATCGCTCGAGGAGAAGGGTGCGTTCGACTCAGGAACGCTCCCCGTCTTATATCGGACGTATTCCGAAAAACTCAACGGAAAAAGCTCTCGCACAAGAGAACGGCCCCTGAACTCGCTCTTAAGTTCTGAGGACAGCATCTTAGAAGAAGATCCCGTCACGTAAACGGTCGCCTTCTCCGTATCGACCACGCGTCGCAGAAACGCACCCCATTCGGGTATTTCCTGGATCTCGTCAAAGAAAAGATAGGCGCCCTCGCCTCGAGCAGCAGGATATAGTGCATAGAATGTATCGAGCACGTCCGCTAGTAGCGATGGCTCATACGGACGCAAGCGCTCATCCTCAAAATTGAAATATAGCATCCGGTCAGGCTCGACGCCTTGGCCCTGAAGCCGCCGCACCTCCTGATACAGGCGATACGTCTTTCCACAACGACGGGCGCCCACAATCACATATACGATGTTGTCGCGCTTTGGCTCCTGCGGGTTGCCCAGATCAAGGTCGCGCTCAAAGACCTGCGGAATCCCCTGTTGCTCAAAGTCCTTTATTTTTTGAGCCACCAAGTCGTTGAATGCCATAATTCTCCAATCTTGCTCTCCTGCTAATCAAGATTATAACGATTCTTGATTAGCAGGAGAGCAAGATTATGCGTTTCTTGATTAATGGATAAGCAAGTTTTCTATTAGTGGCCCCTCCCGGAGGATAACGAGCGGCCGAGGGGGCAGGCATGAACGCCTCTAGCCGAAAACAAAGTAGCTAAAAACCCCGTCCCAAATGAGCTACTTAACGCCAGGGGTCGGCTTCGAAGAGGGGCTCGCGCTCGGGGCGACGATCGCTATAAGGATCGTAGCCGTCGTCATCCTCGTTCTCGGCACGGATGTAGGGGTCGCGCGGCTTGGGTGCCGGCTTAGGCGCAGGCTTGGGCGCCGGCGCGCTTGTCTTGATCTCGTCTTTCATCTGCATAGCTCCTTACATCGCATCCGTTCGGCATCATCGATTGTCGCACGAAAAAGGGCGGCGGACCCAATGGATCCGCCGCCCTTGGCGTTTAGAGACGGCTGGTAGATTTTAAGGCATATCCCAAAAATCTACTCGGCGTCGGGGACCTCGTAGGTGGCCGCCGGCGTGTTATCGCACACGACGGTAAAGCCGCCGTCCTTGTCGACATCGACTGTCACCTGATCGCCCTCGCGCACCGTGCCGTCGATGATAGCGGCGGCGATGGCATCCACGACCTCGCGCTGAACCAGACGCTTGAGCGGACGGGCGCCAAAGACCGGGTCCAGGCCGCCCACGGCGAGCATCTGCTTGGCCGCCGGGGTGATGGCAAGCGTCATGCGCTCCTTGGCCAGACGCGCGCGGACGTCGGCGAGCTGGATGTCGACGATCTTCTCGATCTGCGCCATGCCGAGCGGATGGAACACCACGATATCGTCGATACGGTTGAGGAACTCGGGGCGGAAGGTTTGAGCCATGGCCCCGTCAACCTGATGGCGCATCTCCTCCTCGTCCTTGCCGGACAGATCGGCGATAGCCTTGGAGCCCACGTTGGACGTCATGATGATAATCGTGTTCTTGAAGGACACTTGGCGACCCTGACCGTCGGTCAAACGGCCGTCGTCGAGCACCTGCAGCAGCACGTTAAAGACATCCGGATGAGCCTTCTCCATCTCGTCGAGCAAGATCACGGAGTAGGGACGACGGCGCACGGCCTCGGTGAGCTGGCCGCCCTCGTCATAGCCCACGTATCCCGGGGGCGCACCGATCAGACGCTGGACGCTGAACTTCTCCATATACTCGGACATGTCGATACGCACGAGCGCGCGCTCGTCATCGAACAGGCACTCGGCCAGCGCCTTGGCGAGCTCGGTCTTGCCTACGCCGGTGGGGCCCAGGAAGAAGAAGCTGCCGATGGGCTTGTCTGGGTCGGAGAGACCCGCACGGCTGCGACGCACGGCCGCGGCTACAGCGGAGACGGCCTCGTCCTGACCGATAACGCGCTTATGCAGCTCGCCCTCCAAGCCCTTCAACTTGTCGAGCTCGCCCTGCATCATCTTGGACACGGGCACACCGGTCCAGGCGCTCACGACCTCGGCGATCTCATCGGAGGTCACCTGTTCGTTGAGGCCCTCGCCGTCCTGCTGCTTTTGCGCCTCGAGCGCAGCCTCGGAATCCTGAATCTGCTGCTGCAGACCCGGGATCACAGAATAGCGAAGCTCGGACGCACGGCCCAGATCGCCGTTGCGCGTCGCGCGCTCCTCTTCGCTCTTGGCCGCGTCAAGCTGGCCCTTAAGCTCCTGCACGTGGTCGATGGCGTTCTTTTGGTTGAGCCAGCCGGCCTTTTGCACGTTGAGCTTTTCCTGGACTTCGGCAATCTCTTGGCGCAGAGCCTCCAAACGCTCCTTAGAGGCGTCGTCGGTCTCTTTCATGAGCGCCTGTTCCTCGATCTGCAGCTGGGTGAGCTGACGCGTGGTGGCGTCGATCTCGACCGGCATGCTGTCGAGTTCCATGCGCAGGCGGCTCGCGGCCTCATCGACCAGGTCGATAGCCTTGTCGGGCAGGAAGCGGTCGGCAATGTAGCGGTCGGAGAGGTCGGCGGCAGCCACGAGCGCGCTATCGGTGATGTGTACGCCGTGGAAGATCTCGTACTTCTCCTTCAGGCCACGCAGGATTGAAATGGTGTCCTCGACGGTAGGCTCGCTGACCATCACGGTCTGGAAACGACGGGCGAGCGCCGCGTCCTTCTCGATGTACTTGCGGTACTCGTCGAGCGTGGTCGCGCCGATCGCGTGCAGGTCGCCACGAGCGAGCGCCGGTTTGAGGATGTTGCCGGCGTCCATGGAGCCCTCGGTGGCACCCGCGCCCACGATGGTATGGAGCTCATCGATGAACAGGATGACCTTGCCTTCGGATTTTTGCACTTCCTTGAGCACGGCCTTCAAGCGGTCCTCGAACTCGCCGCGGTACTTGGCGCCGGCGACCAGCGCGCTCATGTCGAGCTCGATGAGGTCGCGGTCGCGCAGGGTGCTCGGTACGTCGCCGGCCACGATTCGCTGAGCAATGCCCTCGACGATGGCCGTCTTGCCGACGCCCGGCTCGCCGATAAGCACGGGGTTGTTCTTGGTGCGGCGGGACAGAACCTGAATAGTACGACGGATCTCGTCGGTACGGCCGATGACCGGGTCGAGCTTGCCGGCGCGAGCCAGATCGCAGATGTTGCGACCGTACTGCTCCAACGCCTCAAACTGCGTCTTGTCCTCGGCAGACGTCACGCGGTCATCGCCGCGCAGTTCCTCGTAGACTTGCTCGATGCGCTCCTTGGTCACGCCGGCGTCACGCAGCACGCGACCCGCCTCACCCTTGTCCTCGGCAAGTGCCATCAGCAGATGCTCGGTCACCACAAAGCTGTCGCCCATCTTGGTGGCCTTCTTCTCGGCCTTCTCGATGACACGGACGAGCTCATTGGAAAGGCCCATCTGCTGGCCCTCGCCCGAAACCTTGGGCGCGCGGTCGATGGCATCTTGTGTGGAGCGTGCAAGCTGGGCCGGATCGGCGCCGATGCGCTCGATGATCACGGAGATATTGCGCTCGCCGGCACCAAGCAGGGCGGACAGCAGGTGAATCGGCTCCACCGCGCCGGCCTGCGCGTCGGCAGCTGTGCTCATGGCGGTCTGCAGCGCCTCGCGCGACGTCATTGCTAGCTTATCGATTCTCATGGAATCACCTCTCTTGGGGCGGCCGCCTACGGGGCGGCTTCACGTTGTTCGAGAAGTATTGTTGCCAGCTTTACGCGATCTTATACACAAATCTAAGTCTCTATATATAAGATTTTCTGAGTGAATTACGGATAGGGTACTGAGATGTCAGCCCGCCGCTGCCCAGGCGCGCTACCGTCTCGATCTGTATCATCTAGCAGCCATTTTTGATCCTAGATGTTACAGATCGAGACAGACCGAAAACCACCACAAAGAGGACAGGTACCTTTGTGGTAGTCGCGGTCTCTACTCCTTCGCCGAACCCGTACTTCCCGATTCGACGGTCCAGGGCATCTCATCCTCGAACAGCCATGTACGGGCAGACCCACTATCGCGTGCAGTCTGCGGGTCAGGCAAGCAGGTCTGTTTATAGGCATCTTGGATACACTGACCCATAAAATCGTTGAGCTCGGTCTGGTCGCCCTCCATGACATAGGCGACATCGCCGTCCATGATGTAGATGCCCGGACCCTCATTGCCCTCGTAGCCCGGATCGTACGAGACATCACATAACTTTGCGCCGTTTGCAGTGTCCAGCTCGATGGAAGAGTGGCATCCGCCAACCATGTCGTTCGCTTTTGCCCGATAGGACGCATATCCATACCAGCGCTTAAAGGTTTTGCCCTTGAGCAACTCGGACGCCCTGTCGATCAGACTAGAATCCGTGGTATAGCGCATAGCCCCAAGCTGAATACGTGGATAATTACTAATACCCAGCACAGCCGGCTGCTCATCAAAATCAACGGTAATGGTCTCGGGCTTGTCGTCGCCGGTCAGAAGTTCGACAGATTGAGTCACAGGCTTGACCACCGGCTCCGTCACCGCAGCAGGTAGAAACGCCATGCCGACAGTGCCCATGCCAACCACGGTAATCGCAAGCGCCAAAACAATCAATCCAATTCGGACAGGACTTCTCACAGCAAAGCACCTCGCAACGCAAACCTTCGCTACCTGCACTAATGATATCGCCAGCCAGCATTATTACCAAAAGAAGCCGCGCGCTCCTCACCACCACAAAGGGGACAGGCACCTTTGTGGTGGTTTTCGACGCTAACGGTCGACCATCTCGCGCCATGAGATTAAACTTGAATTGTTCTCTGAACATATCCATTTCTGCCTATCCTCAACAGATCTTTGTCTCGAGGAGCGCATATGAAGCCGTCTCATTCCACCGGTCGCAACGTCATCGCCATTCTCGCCATACCCATCGTGATGCTCTTCCTTATCGTCGCCACGCCCTTTTCCCTTGGCATCGCCTCGCCCTTCGATTTATGCGGAATGGTCGACGCCGGCTCGCGTGCCACCTCGCTCTCCTTTATCTGTCGCGGCGTGTTCTACGAAGATGGAATTCCCACCGGAATTTGGCGGTCAAAGTTACCGCTGCTCGGAACGATTGATGGATGCTTCCCCTATTTCAGCCTTGAACCTCAGACGATGAATTATTTGATCGACGACCAGCCACTCGACTCCATCACCCTCGCCTACGACTACGCACCAAACACCGATGAGCGCCACATGAACCAAGTCCTCGACAAGATGCTTGGACAGTGCGGGCTCACCGAGGAGGCCGGTCGAACCATCTATAGCAACCAGAAATTAAAGCGAACAGAACTCCGCCGTGTCGGAAAAATCAAAGGGCGAAACGGGGCCGCCTACTGGGATGCCTGGGCAACACGCGACAAGGGCGAATTCGGACACAGCACCTATATGGTCACTGTCTACACCAAAGACGGAATTAAGGACAATGTTGACGATTTCGCGTCATCCAAACTCGGCATCCCCAAAACAACCAAACCCGTCAACCCAGATGAAATCCTGTAGAGCCGCCCATTAACATGCCGCTCAACGATCACAACAACATCGAGCTAGTCCCCACCACCACAAAGGTGCCTGTCCCCTTTGTGGTGGTTTTCGACAAAAAGAAGCCGCCCCGATAACAGAAGCGGCATCAAGCAGGTCCATTTATTAGCGTCCCTCAAGACCCAACGAGAACGTCGCGGTAGCCCCGGACACACCTTTCCCTCGGGCGACCCTCGCGAAGCGCGTGAGCACGAGGAAAGGTGTGGCCGGGGCGTACAGCAGAGTTACTCGGCAGCGGCCTTGAACTTGTTGTAGTTGATCAGACAGCCGGCCTTGACGATGGCACGTTCTTCGGCCGTCATATCGGCAATGTAGAGCACAATCTGCTCGACCGCACCATCGGCGCGCACCACGTAGGCGGCGATGTCCTTTAGGTCGCCATCGAGCGCGGCACGGATGCCCGGCACAAAGACGTAGTCGCCCACCTCAAAGCTGGGCTCGGCCTCCATCTGGAAGGGCACCATGCCCCAGTTCATCACGTTGGAGCGATAGCGCTTGGTGGCGTACTCGTGAACGATGTTGGCCAGGCCGCCGATCACGCGCTGGCAGCTCGCGGCCTGCTCGCGGGCAGAACCGTCGCCCGGCTTCTTGGCATAGAGCATGGAGCCGTACTCGGTCGCCTTGGCATCGGCCGCGACACCCGCGCCAGCCAGTGCCTCAAACACGCCGGCAAGCTCGGCATCGAGCGCCGCCAGGTCACCCGCGGCCTCGCCGGCCACGCGACGCTTCTCCACGGCGTCGACCTCCTTGGAACGACCGACGTAGGCCGGATCGCGGCGGCTCAGCGTAAACTCGGCCAGGCCCAGCGGGTTGGAGCGGAAGGAGCTCGTCTCGCCCGAAGGAATGAGCTCGTCGGTCGTAGTGACCGGGTCCATGATCTTGGAGCACACCTTGAGCAGAATGTCGTCGCCGAGAGGCTCCATCGCGGGCCACGGCTTGATGTTGGGGCCTTCGACCAGCTCGTCGGCAGGCTCCGCCTTGCCAAAGCCCCAGTACACGCGCTTCTTGTACGGCGCGTCGTCGAAGGTGTACTCGCAAGCCTCGTCCCAGGTGTCCTCGGGCAGGTCGGTCGCCGGCGTCAGGATGCCGCCGTTGGCAGCCGTCGCCGCAATGGAACGGGCGTCCATCAGAGCCACGGCGCTCAGCTGGCCATTGCCCGGCTTGGAGCCCTCGCGGTTGGGGAAGTTGCGCGTAGTGTGGCGGATCGACAGGCCGTTGTTGGCGGGCGTGTCGCCGGCACCGAAGCACGGGCCGCAGAATGCCGTGCGCACGATCGCGCCGGCCTCCATAAGGTCGTAGATATAGCCGCGGCGTGTAAGCTCGAGTGCCACGGGCTGGCTCGTGGGATAGACCGACAGCGAGAACTCGCCGCAGCCGGTGTTGGCGCCCTTGAGCACGCGGGCAGCCTGGACCACGGAGTCGTAGTTGCCGCCCGAGCAGCCGGCGATAACGCCCTGCTGCACGTGCAGCTTGCCGTCGACAATCTTGTCGAGCAGGCTAAAGTGCGTCTTGCCCTCGCCGATCTTAGCGGCCTCGAGCTCCACCTCGTGAAGGATGTCCTCGAGGTTCTCGTTGAGCTCGTCAATCTCAAAGCCGTTGGAAGGATGGAACGGCAGCGCAATCATGGGCTTGATGCTCGACAGATCGACCTCGACGCAGCCGTCGTAGTAGGCAACATCGGCAGGCTTGAGCTCGCGGTAGTCGTCGCCGCGGCCGTGCATGGCCAGGAATGCGTGCGTGTCCTCGTCGGTGGCCAGATGCTCGACAGACAGGTGGTCTCGGTGGTCATGACATCGACGCCGTTGCGGTAGTCGGTCGTCATGCTCGCGATGCCGGGGCCCACAAACTCCATGACCTTGTTCTTGACGTAGCCCTTGGCAAAGACAGCGCGGATGATGGCGAGCGCCACATCGTGCGGGCCGACGCCGGGGCGCGGGGCACCCGTGAGGTAGATGGCGACGACGCCGGGATAGGCGACGTCGTAGGTGTCGCGCAGCAGTTGCTTTGCCAGCTCGCCGCCGCCCTCGCCCACGGCCATAGTGCCCAGAGCGCCGTAGCGGGTGTGCGAGTCGGAGCCCAGGATCATCTTGCCGCAACCGGCGAAGTTCTCACGCATAAAGGAGTGAATGACGGCGATATGCGGCGGGACGAAAATGCCGCCGTACTTCTTGGCAGCCGAGAGGCCAAAGACGTGGTCGTCCTCGTTGATGGTGCCGCCCACGGCACACAGCGAGTTATGGCAGTTGGTAAGCACGTAAGGCAGCGGGAACTGTTCCATGCCCGAGGCGCGCGCCGTCTGGATGATGCCGACAAAAGTGATGTCGTGGCTCGCCATGGCATCGAAGCGAATCTTGAGCGCCTCGGGATCTCCGGACGTATTGTGTGCCTGGAGGATCGAATACGCGATGGTGCCACGCTTGGCGTCCTCGGGCGTCTGCGTAATACCACGCTCGGCAGCCTCGGCTGCAGGCACAACCTCGCTGCCGCCGCGCAGGTAGATGCCGTCCTCGTACAGCTTGACCATACTGTCTCCCACTCTGCCCAAAAATTTGAGCGCATAGCATACATTCGTTCAATATCGTGCCATAGAACGGTTGCGAGTGGGTTACGAATCTACACGTTCACTTTATCTCAGTAAAGCAGAGGACGAGTTAGGTCCTGGGGAGGCAGACTTAGACGCTCAAATGACGAGAGTGGATAATCTCCCACTTTGAGCCTGCAAACAGGCAAAAAACGGGAGATTATCCACTCTCATTCTGCAGGTACTCATTTAAGTCTGTCCCCAATGAGTGCCTACAGGTCGCCGCCCGTGCCCAGCAGTTTGCGCATGACTTGCTCGGGGTTGACCGAGCCGTCGCGCGGGGCCAGGGCGGTGATCTTCTTCTGCATCTTATACTCGTGCAGCTCGTCCTCGAGCTGGCGCACGCGGGCGCGGAGCTTTTCGTTCTCGCGCTCGCGCTCCTCGGCACGCTCCTTCATATCGAGGATGCGCACCACGCCGGCAAGGTTGATGCCCTCGTCAGTCAGCTGGTTGATGAGCTCCAGGCGCTCGATATCGGCACGCGAATACAGACGCGTGTTGCCGCCCGAGCGCTGGGGGTTCACCAAGCCCTTGGACTCGTAGACGCGCAGAGTCTGCGGGTGCATGCCGGTCAGCTCGGCCGCCACGCTGATCATGTACAGCGGTTTGTTCCTATTGTCCTCGGCCATGCTACCTGACCCCTTTCCGTCTCGTTATCGTCCATCATAAGCCCGCGGCGTGGGCGTGCGCCGCGACCGCCCTAGTACGTCGCCTTGTAACGATTGACCTTCTCGCGATAGTCGCGCGTGTCGGCCTCGCGCAGCTTGGTCATGGCATCGCGTTCATCGTCGGACAGGTTCGTGGGGACCTGCACCTTGATCTCGACGAGCAGCGCGCCCGTACGGCCACGGTGCTTAACGTCGGGCGCCCCCATTTCCTTAAAGCGGAACTTCTTGCCCGTCTGGGTACCCGCGGGCACCTTCAGACGAACCGTCGCACCGCCGGGCGTCGGCACGTCCACCGTGCAGCCGAGCGCCGCCTCGTAGACCGAGATCGGCACCTCCATGGTCACGTCGGCACCTTTACGCTTAAACAGCGGATGCTCCTCCACGTGCGTGGTCACGACCAGGTCGCCGCGCTCGCCGCCGGCAACGCCATACTCGCCGCGACGCTTGTAGCGCAGCTTGCCGCCATCCACGGCGCCCGCAGGCACCGAGACCGTAATGGTCTGCTGCTCGCCCGTCGAGGGAATGCGGTAGGTGACCTTGTGCGTCACGCCGCGGAACGCGTCCTCGGCCGTCACGTCGACAGTCAGCGACAGGTCGCCGCCCTTGCGAGCACGGCTGCGACCCGCACCGGCACCGGCATTACCCGCAGCCCCGGCAAAGCCCGAGCCCCAATCGCTGCCCCAAGCGCCGTTGCCGCTAAAGATGCTGTCGAAGATATCGCCCCAGCCGCTCGCACCGGCGCCGGCACCGTAGCCGCCGCCATACGCGCCGCCCGCGCCCGGCATGCCGCCGAACATGAGCATCTGGTCGTACTCTTTGCGCTTCTTCTCGTCCGAAAGCGTCTCGTAAGCCTCGCTAATCTCCTTGAACTTGGCCTCGTCGCCGCCGGCATCGGGGTGGTATTTTTGCGCGAGCTTGCGAAACGCGCTCTTGATCTCTTTGTCGGAGGCGCTCTTGGATACGCCCAGGATGTCATAGAAGGTTTTGCCTGCAGCCATCGTAGCTCCTCTCCTGTTTCATCCACCGCTCAACGGGCGGCGGCTCATACTGTCATATGGCACTAGGCCAGAAAGGGCCCCGGGTGTTGCCCCGGGGCCCTTCTCAATTACTCCTCGGTGCTCTCGGCCGTATCGGCCGTAGCATCCTCGGGCGCCGCTTCGGGCTCCGGTGCGGGGCGTTTCTCGCCACCGTAGGTCACCGTCACCATCGCGGAGCGCAGGATGCGATCCGCCATGCGGTAGCCCTTCTGGTACACGTCGTTGACGGTCTCGTCGTACTGCGATGCGTCCTCGACACGCCCCACGGCCTGGTGCTCGAGCGGATCGAACGCCTCGCCCTTGGGGTCGATGGGCTCAACGCCCTCGTGCGCAAACACATCGAGCAGCTTGGCATGCACCGCATCAACGCCATCGACGAACTGCTTAAAGTCGTCGGAAAGCTCCTGGCTACGGGCATGGTCGATTGCACGCTCGATATCGTCAACCACCGGCAACAGCGCGGTGACAAGCTTCTCGGTCGCGCGCTCGCGCTCGGCGATACGCTCGCTGGCGGTGCGGCGACGGAAGTTCTCCCAGTCGGCCTGCAGACGGGCGGTACGCTCGGTGGCGTCCTTTGCCTTGTCCTCGGCGGCCTTCTGAGCCTCTGCCGCAGCATCGAGCTCGCTGCGTACGTCGGCAAGCTCCTTTTGGGCCTGCTCGAACTTGAGCTTAAAGTCGTTGTCGGCGGCTTCCTCACCGGCGCGGATAGCGGCTTCCACCATCTCGTCCTCGGTCATCGTCGCCTCCTTGTTGGAATCCTCTACCTGGTTCTCGGCAGCCTCGGCGGCCTCGGCCTCGTTGGCCTCGGTATCGTCGACGGCCTCTACGGGAATCTTCACGTCCTTCTCCTCAGAGTCAACGGGGGCGGCGCCAGCGGCGGCCGCCTCCGTGCGAGCTTTACGGGCGGACATGATTACTTGTCCTCGTCGTCCACAACCTCGTAGTCGGCGTCGACAACGTCATCGTCGGCAGATTGGGCACCGGCGGCACCGTCGGTCTGCTGCTGTGCGTCGGCGTAGACAACCTGGGCCAGCTCGTAGGCCACGGACTGCAGGGACTCGCCGGCGGCCTTGATGGCCTCGACGTCAGAGCCCTCGAGCGCCTTCTTGGCGTCGGCGATAGCGGCCTCGGCCTTGGACTTCACATCGGCGGAAACCTTGTCGCCCAGCTCGTTGAGGGTCTGCTCGGTGGAGTAGCACAGGCTGTCGGTCTGGTTGCGGACCTCGACCTCTTCCTTCTGCTTCTTGTCCTCCTCGGCATGAGCCTCGGCGTCCTTGACCATACGATCGACTTCGTCGTCGGACAGAGCGGTGGAACCGGAAATGGTGATCTGCTGCTCTTTGCCGGTGCCCTTGTCCTTAGCGGAGACCTTGACGATGCCGTTGGCGTCGATGTCGAAGGTAACCTCGATCTGCGGCACGCCGCGGCGGCAGCCGGGATGCCGGTCAGCTGGAACTTACCGAGCGACTTGTTGTCGCGGGCAAGCTCGCGCTCGCCCTGGAGCACGTTGATCTCGACGCTGGTCTGGTTGTCGGCAGCGGTGGAGTAGACCTCGGTCTTGGAGGTCGGGATCGTGGTGTTGCGGTCGATCATCTTGGTCATGATGCCGCCCATGGTCTCGACGCCCAGCGACAGCGGGGTAACGTCGAGCAGCAGGATGCCCTCGACGTCGCCGGTGAGCACGCCGCCCTGGACGGCAGCGCCGTCGGCAACGACCTCGTCGGGGTTCACGGACATGTTGGGCTGCTTGCCGGTCATGGTCTTGACGAGCTCCTGGACGGCGGGCATACGGGTGGAGCCGCCGACGAGGATGACCTCGGTCAGATCGGAGAGCTTGAGCTTAGCGTCGCGCAGGGCGTTGGTGACAGGCTGCTTGCAGCGCTCGAGCAGGTCGCGGGTGATCTTCTCGAACTCGGCGCGGGTCAGAGTGTAGTTGAGGTGCAGCGGGCCAGACTGGTTCATGGTGATGAACGGCAAGTTGATGGTGGACTGCTGGGCTGCGGAGAGCTCCTTCTTGGCGTTCTCGGCGGCCTCCTTCAGACGCTGCAGGGCCATGGGGTCCTGACGCAGGTCGACACCGTTCTCCTGCTGGAACTTATCGGCCATCCAATCGATGACGCGCTGATCCCAGTCGTCGCCGCCCAGGTGGTTGTCGCCCGAGGTGGACAGAACCTCAAACACGCCGTCGGCGAGGTCGAGGATGGAGACGTCGAAGGTGCCGCCGCCCAGGTCGAAGACCAGAATGCGCTGGTCGGTGCCCTGCTTGTCCAGGCCATAGGCCAGAGCAGCAGCGGTCGGCTCGTTGACGATACGCTTGACGTTGAGGCCGGCGATCTTACCGGCATCCTTGGTGGCCTGACGCTGGGCGTCGTTGAAGTAGGCAGGGACGGTGATGACGGCGTCGGTGACGGTCTCGCCAGATACTTCTCGGCGTCGGCCTTCATCTTTGCGAGCGTCATGGCGCTCACCTGCTCGGCGGTGTAATCCTTGCCCTCGATATCGACGACGGCGCGGCCACCCTGGCCTTCCTTGACCTCATACGGCACGGTCTTGATCTCGGAGGTGCACTCGGAGTACTTGCGGCCCATGAAGCGCTTGATGGAGAACACGGTGTTCTTGGGGTTGGTGACCGCCTGGTTCTTAGCGGCCTTACCCACGACGCGGTCGCCGTCAGCACGGAAGCCCACGACAGACGGGGTGGTGCGGTCGCCCTCGGCGTTCACGATAATGGTCGGAGAACCGCCCTCGAGAACGGCCATTGCGGAGTTAGTAGTACCAAGGTCGATACCAAGAATCTTGCCCATTAGAAATTCCCTCTCTCTTTTGCGTTCGCGCCGCCTCGACGATCTGTCGCGCGGCGCTTCGGCTTGTCTTTCAGGATGTAGTGTATCCCCTTATGGGCCGGAATATACAAAATCTAAGTCAATTCATATAAGATTTCTTATCTCTGAGAGTTTAGGTTCTCAAATGCGCAGGTAGATGCACTGTTTGAGTTCTCGGCAGATCTATTGAGATCTATGTAGAGATGGCTGAGGTTTGGGCTTGGGAGCGCACATGGCGGCCCCGGCTTCCCTGGGGAAAGTTCGACCCGTTTTTCGGCCAAATAATGGGATGCGGTTTCCGCAAGCACGCTCAATCGCCCTATATTTCAAGTCACCTATAGCTAACATTTGCGCAGCTCAACGGCCCCACCTGCGCGTTTTTTAGTAAACCTTGGCATACTCGGCGAACGGTATGAAGATGCCGGCCAGAGGGTATTGCAAACGGTCGCTCCCGTGGTATGTTTTTGCCCGAATCAAACCGGCGCGCATCGCCTGTAGCGTCGGTCAACAGAGAGGAAACTACCATGGCTCATCCCGTAATTGATGCCGACGAGTGCATCGCTTGTGGCGTTTGCGTCGACTCCTGCCCCGCTGGCGTTCTGGAGCTCCAGGACGTCGCTACCGTCGCTGACGAGGACTCCTGCGTCGCCTGTGGCGCTTGCCAGGACGCTTGCCCCGCCGGCGCGATCACCGAGATCGTCGAGGAGTAACAACTCCCCCGCTTGCACACTCACAAGTACACCGTGCACAAAAGGAGGCCTCCGCATCGCCGCGGAGGCCTCCTTTTTGTGCGGATAACCAATTAGGCACCGTCGCAGGTTGAGCTCACGTCAGCGAAAACGTCCCTAAGCGAGCAAGGTGACGTGAAAGAGGAGGGAAGCGTACTTTGGTACGCGACCGACGATTGAACGTCAGATTGCCGCTTAGGGACGTTTGCAGCATCGGCTACGATAGATCGTCCTCGTAAGGCATTAAATCGGCAAGGTAGCCCTTCTCCTTGAGCATGGCCTCGATCTCGTCGAGGGTTTGCTCATCCTCTGCCGCAATGCGATGGAAGTGATAGCCGCTCGTCACCGTTAATAGTGGAAAGCTCTTGCCGCTCTCGATATCGTGCAGGTAGCGCTCAACATCGCGACGATTGCGAATGTCCAGGTCGGCTGTGATCTTACCGTACACGCGGTGATTGACGATCACGTTGAGCACGGCGCCGCCGGCGTCGACGATACTCGTGAGCTCATCGCCTGCCTGCTCAACGCTGTGGCGAACCTTGACCAAGCGCGTGGGCACGGCGGGGCTGCTGGGGGCCTCCTGTAGTACATAGCCGCGATTGGTGGCGACGATATCGTGCCCGTCGGCGCGCAGCAGGGCGATGTCCTGCACCACGACCTGACGGCTCACGCCCACCTCGCGGGCAAGCGCACTGCCCGAGACAGGTTCTTTGGCCCCCTCGAGCACGGCCATGATGGCACGGCGACGCTCGCGGGCATTCATTATTTACCGTCCAGCAGACGCAGGTGCTTAAGCGAGAGGTCGAGGATCGGTGCAGAGTGCGTCAGAGCGCCCGAACTAATATAGTCAACACCCAGGTCGGCCAGGGCACGAATGTTGTCGGCGTCTACGTTGCCCGAGCACTCGGTCTTGGCACGACCGGCGATAAGCTCAATCGCAGTAGCCATGTCATCGTGGGTCATGTTGTCGAACATGATGATGTCGGCACCGGCCTCCACGGCCTCGCGTACCATGTCCAGGTTCTCGCACTCAATCTCGACCGTCGCGGTAAACGACGCATGGGCGCGCGCCATCTCAATCGCGCGCGTCACGCCACCGGCTGCATCGATGTGGTTGTCCTTGAGCATGACGGCCGTCGACAGGTTATAGCGGTGGTTGCTGCCACCGCCGATCTCGACTGCGGCCTTCTCGAAGACACGCATGCCCGGCGTGGTCTTGCGCGTGTCGACAAGCACGGTCTTGGTGCCCTCGAGCGCAGCCGCCATCCGATGCGTGTAAGTAGCGATGCCGCTCATGCGCTGCAGGTAGTTGAGCGCCACGCGCTCGCCCGAAAGCAATACGCGCGCGTCGCCGCGCACCTGGCCCACGTGGTCGCCGGCGTGCACCTCGTCGCCGTCCGCGACATCAAACAGCACCGAGCTCTGCGGATCCAGCAGCTCAAAAGTGCGAGCGAACACATCCAAGCCGGCGATGATGCCATCGGCCTTGGCGATGAGCTCAACGGTAGCGGGGCGCGCCGTAGGGCACACGCTCGCCGTACTCACGTCCTCAAACGTGATGTCCTCGCGCAGAGCCTGCAAAATCAGATCATCGACGACGAGCTTCATGGTAATGGGATTCATGGTCTACTCCTCCACGGCCTGCGTGCCGGCGGCACGGGCCAAATCATCGATTGCAAGGGTCTCGGCGCTCAGGGCGCGGTGACGTCCGTCAAGCGCGGGCTCACCGGCCTGCTCCACGGTCAGCGACTCGCCGGTGCGCATACGCCAAGCAGCGCGGCGGCCCCAAACTAGGGACTCGAGCAGGCTGTTAGAAGCCAGGCGGTTCTTGCCGTGCACGCCATTGCAGGCCGTCTCGCCGGCGGCGTAGAGCTCGGGCATCGAGGTGCGGCCGTCCTTGTCGACCCATACGCCGCCCATAAAATAGTGCTGCGTGGGTGTGACAGGGATGGGCTCGTCCAGGATGTCGCGTCCGTCCTCCAGGCAGCGCGCACGGATATTGGCAAAATGCTCGGTCACCACGTCGCGCTCGACGGGGGCAAAGCTCAGCCACTCGTGCTCGGTGCCGTCCTGCTTCATCTGCTCGCGAATAGCGGCGGCGACCACGTCGCGCGGCTGCAGTTCGTCGGTAAAGCGCTCGCCGGCGGCATTGAGCAGAATCGCGCCTTCGCCGCGGCAGCTCTCGCTAATCAGGAAGGTGCGGCCCGGCTGCGGAGAGAACAGTCCCGTGGGATGGATCTGCACGTAGTCCAGGTGCTCCATCGTGATGCCGTGCTCCTGCGCGATGTAGCAAGCGTCACCGGTGAGCTGCGGGTAGTTGGTGGAGTGATCGTACACGCCGCCGATGCCGCCCGTTGCCCACAGCGTATGGCAGGCATGAATCTTAAACGGCTTACCGGCATGCACGTCCTCAGCGGCATTTGCCAGCTCGTCGGCGGGGCGAGCTGAATCGTCCTCGTCCACGGCTACGGCGACGACGCCGGTGCACACCGTGGCGCCGTCACGCTCGGCCGTTAGGATGTCGGTCATGGCCACGCGCTCCAAAATCTGCACGTTGCCCAGCTTGCGAACGGCCTGGAGCAGCTTGGTCGTGATCTCCTTGCCCGTAATGTCGGCATGGAAGGCAATGCGCGGGCGGCTGTGCGCGCCCTCGCGAGTAAAGTCGAGGCTGCCGTCGGCCTTGCGCTCAAAGTCCACGCCCATGGCCAACAGGTCGTTGATGACCGAACGGCTCGAGCGGATCATGATGTCGACGCTCTCGCGGCGGTTCTCGTAATGGCCGGCGTGCATGGTGTCCTCAAAGAAGGCATCGTAGTCAGAGCCTTCGGGCAGCACGCAGATACCGCCCTGCGCGAGCATCGAATCGCACTCGTCGACGGCGCCCTTGGAGAGCATGATTACGCGCGTGCTCGTCGGCAGATTGAGAGCCGCATACAGGCCCGCCACGCCGCAACCGGCAATGACGACGTCGCACTCCATGTCGGAGTATTGTTTGGTTTCCACAGGAATCCTCTCCCTTGTAATGTGGCATAAGGGATGGCCCCTCATGTCACATTGGCTTAGCGCGCCGCGTACTCGAGCATGCGGTCGAGCGTGAGCTTGGCCTGATCGGCGACCTCGTCCGACACGCCAATCTGCACCTCGCCCTCGCCCGTCTCCAGGCAGCGCACGAGCTTTTCGAGCGTGATGAGGTCCATGTTGACGCAGGTGGGCTGCACCGCGGGGAAGTAGAACTTCTTGCCGGTGCCCTGGCAGCGGCGCTCGAGCTCATAGAGCACGCCGCGGACCGTCACGATAATGAACTCGCTCGCGTCGGACTCCTCGGCATACTTGATGATGCCGGCGGTGGAGCCGATGTAGTCGGCCTCGGCCAGCACGTCGGCCTTGCACTCGGGGTGCGCCAGCACGAGCGCGTCGGGGTGGGCCTCCTGCGCATCGACGATCTGCTCGACGGTAATGATGTGGTGGCGCGGGCAGTAGCCGTTGTTGAGGATGACGTGCTTTTGCGGCACCTGCTCGGCCACAAAGCGGCCCAGGTTCTGGTCGGGAATGAACAAGATGTGCTGCTGTGGCAGCTCGGAGACGATCTTGACGGCGTTAGAACTGGTAACGCACACGTCACTCCAGCTCTTGATCTCAACCGTCGAGTTGACGTAGCAGACGACAGCCAGGTCGTCGCCGTACTCGCGCGCGCCGCATCGACCGTCTCGCGCTTGACCATGTGCGCCATGGGGCAGTCCGCACCCGGCTCGGGCAGCAGCACGGTCTTGG
The DNA here is from genome assembly GCA_027669525.1 of Coriobacteriaceae bacterium AM48-5. Classification (GTDB taxonomy): domain Bacteria; phylum Actinomycetota; class Coriobacteriia; order Coriobacteriales; family Coriobacteriaceae; genus Collinsella. The sequence goes on from JAQEDJ010000007.1 coordinate 25,503, forward strand.
TGGGGTTGAGCAGCTTGGCACTCTCGCCCATAAACTCCACGCCGCACAGCACGATGGTCTGCTGCGGCAGGCTCTTGGCGAGCTTTGCCAGGTAAAAGCTGTCGCCGACGTAATCGGCAACGGCCTGGACCTCGGGCGCCACATAGTAGTGCGCCAGGATCACCGCGTCACGTTGGGTTTTTAGTTGCTGAATGGCCTCGACGAGCTCTGCGGGCACCAGTGCCGCGCGCTCCGTTGCCGTCGTTGCCGATGCTAGGCCGGCCGCGATATCGCGTGCAAGCTCCGATGCATCCATGTTCGCGCTCTGTGCCATCAAGGCCCCTCTCTTTTGGCGAATCTTGGGGCTTTAGTATGACACCTGGCTTTACAGCTGACAAGACAGTGTAGCAGGTGTAAAGTTGGAATAAAGATTCAATCTTGGGGCGGGTCCATTTTCGAACTGGCAAGCTGAGGACAGCCGAAAATGGACCCGCCCCATGATTCGGGCAGCCCGTTTTGTCCTGGACCAAGGGGCAGTGGTCAAAAAGGGCCAAATATGAGTACTGTCACCAAATTAGTAGCATCGATTTTCCGGTCCAGAGCAGCAAAATCGCCTTGTTTGGAGCCCGATCGCGACTCTGAAGAACGAAAATCGATGCACTTTTGGCCTCTGGCACCGATTTTTGAGGCCATTTGGCTGCCACCAAACTGGTAACAGTACTCATATTTGGCCCTTTTTGACCACCGGGTTTCCGGCAGGCCCCAAAAGCGGGCCCGAATCGCTCGATCCGGGCCCGCTGGGGGTAGCGAGCACAATCGAGGTGTAAGAAGCAAGAGAGGGCCATCGCCTAGAATCGTCAGCGCCTAGATATTCAACGAGAGGAAAGACAATGGTCCGCAGCGACATGCTACCCCAGCCGGACCGGGGGCTCGGCCTCGACCGGCCCCAGACCGAGGCATTTCACCGACGAGTTCAAGAGGAAGATAGTCGATCTCCACAACGCCGGAAAGCCCAGGCGCGAGGCCATGGACGAGTGCGACCTCGACAAGAGCACCGTGGAGAGGCGGGTCAAGTCGATAAACGAGACCGGCTCGCCGCGCGCCGCCGACAACCGCACGCCCGAGTAGAACCGGATCCTGGAGCCCGAGCGCGAGAACCGCAGGCTCCGGATGGAGGTCAACGTCTTAAGACGAGCGGCGCCAGCATACGCTCGGAAGTCAGGGCCATGGCGGCCAACAGGGGGCCGCTGCCCCATATCGGCGCAGCGCTGGCATCGAGGCCTTCTGACCTGTGTCAAGATTTCGGACACGCATGCTCGAGAAATCAAGCGGCCATAGGCATGGCCTCGAGCTTGGGCTCGGTTCTCTCGAAGAAGGCCGCCATGGCCTCGGCCGGCACCTTGTAGCCGATCGTCGAGCGGGGCCTTCGGCGGTTGTAGTACGCCTCGATGAACTCGGCCACCGCGTTGTCGTGGCAGTTGCCGGCGCGGCTGCAGGACAGCCGCACGTCGTTGTCGCGCGCCCATTCGGCCAGAAGCCTGCTGGTGTACTGGGCGCCGCGGTCGGCGTGGAATATCGCGTTGCCGGCCACGTAGCCGCGCGATTTGGCCGACGCCAGCGCCGAAACCACGATGTCGGCGGTCATGCGCTCGGAGAGCGACCAGCCCACCACCATGCGGGTGTTGAGGTCGATGACCGTCGACAGGTACAGCCATCCCTCGCCGGTGCGCAGGTAGGTGATGTCGCCCACGAGCTTGCAGGTTGGAACGGGACTGGTGAAGTCGCGGCGCACCAGGTCGGGCCGGGGCCTGGCCTTCGGGTCGGGGATGGTGGTGCGCTTCCTGGCGTTGGGCGTGCAGCCGCGTATTCCCAGCTCGCGCATCAGCTTGCGCACCCTATACAGGGTCAATCCGGAGAACTCGCCGGGCAGGAAGCATTTCACGAACCGGAAGCCGAACCTGCGGTCCGACTCCAGCCACACGCGCCGGACCGCCTCGCGCTCGGCCGACCAGTCTTCTCGCGGGCAGCCGTTGGAGAGCCACGAGTAGAAGCCCGATCGGCTCACGCCGAGCACGCGGGCCATCATTTTCACCGGGAATTCGGCCTTCTCCGCCAACATCATCCGGTAGCATGCGGCTACGCCTGGCTTTTGGCGAAGAAGGCCGCGGCTTTTTTCAAGAAGGCGTTCTCCATCTCGAGCTCGCGTATGCGCCTTTTCGCCTCGCGAAGCTCGCGGTCCTCGGCCTTGGGGTCGGGCCCGCCGGCAAGCTCGCGCCGGCGGCTCTGCACCCACTTGTTCACGGTCTTGGAATTCAGGCCCAGTTCTGCGCAGCATTCCGTTATCGGCCTGCCCGTCGAGATGATGTAGTCGGCGGTCTCGCGCCTGAACTCGTCGGTGTACTTGGCGGCTGGGTTGGACATAGCATACCGTCCTCTCGGTCGTCGATGAATGCATTCTAAAGGATTGGGCCTCTAGCATGCGTGTCCGAAAAGACGATACAGGTCAGACAACCCAATCAGACGTCGTCTCGAGCGCGTCCTCTGCACGGTCGAGCGTGCTTCTGGCCTTGGCACCCTGTTTGAACCACGAGCGCAGGTCCTCGAGCGTGCTGCCCGCTGCATACACCTTGATTTTGCGACCGCCTTTCGTGGTCACCGTGCAACGGTCGCCGCTCTCGCTGTTCTCGTGCGCCGTGACCTTCTTGAGGTAATCGCGACGGAACGCCACGACGCGGGCATTGCTGATCTCGATGAACCAATCATCGTCGACAAGCGAAGTGCCCGTGGTACCTCGACTTGCCATCTCCTCGGCGAAGGAGAAGCCGAGTTCGCGCTCCTGCCTGCCGATCTCGAGGATGCCGCGGGCGGGCATGCTGAGCATGAGCAGGGGCAGGAGTCCCCCTATGAACAGGAAGAGGAACGGGACGAGCAAGAGCAGACGAGCACCGGCATCGGTGAAAACAGCCATGAAGGCGATCACGAGCGAGAAGACGAGCGCCATGCCGTTGAAAACAATCGTCAACGGCTTGATGGCAGACCAACACAGGCCCGCCTTGGTCATGGGACCGTCGACGGCGTCCGAGACTTCGATGCCCTCTTCCTCCAGACGGGCGAGGAGGTTGAGCGAGCACACCCCCTCGAGGCTTATCGAGCAGAACTTCCGGTCGCCCTCGAACAGGTCGATCCTCATCATCTGCGTGTGAAGCGTTGCACGGGTGATGTTGCCAAACGTCGTCTCCTTGCGGACGCCGAAGGCGTTACGCGAGAGAATTCGCTCACCGTCCACGTCGATGCGCGGGATGCTCAGCAGGGCCCAGATGGCCATGCCCGCGAGCGCCATGGCGTGACCGAACCACACAAGCTCGTGGTCCCACTCGCCCAACGAGACGCCCTGCCAGACGTAGACACCCAGCATGAGCAGCTCGAACGCGACGGCGCAGCAGGCGATGATCGTGCGGATGGCAGCGGGCATGCGCACCGTGAAGCGATCGAGGCTGTCCGTCGCCTCACTGCGCTCGCGCGCGCCGCGACGGGCGACCCATGCAGTGAGCGGACCGACGATGAACACCACCATCGCCACGCGCAGGAACGATTCGAGTATGTCGCCCATATTAACCACCATCCAATAGAAAACGTGAATTTGGGAGACTATAGCAAAGCAAAGCGGTCCGCACGGCATCGCCCGGGTGTTTTCGGCATGCGGCGGAAAACCAACGGCAACGGGCGTTGAGAACTCGTCCGAAATAGGAGATTCAGCCGAAGCGATTCTTCTTGACTTGGTCTCAATGTGATACGACATGCGCCACTACCTGCGCGGTCTTGCGGCCCTGATCGAAGAGGGTCACACCGATGAGGCGCTCGAACGCATCGACGCGCTCTGCGAGACCAACGATCGCACCGCCGTGCGCCGCTACTGCGCCAACGAAACGGTCAACATTGTGCTCTCGTCGCTTTCCGCGGACATCAACGCGCACGGCATCACCGCCGACCTGCGCGCCGCCGTGCCCGAAACCGTCCACGTGGGCGATGTCGATCTGTTCAGTGTGGTATCGAACGCCCTGGACAATGCCATCGCCGCGGCGAGCGCCGCCCCCGAAGGCAAGCGGTTTGTCGACCTGGACCTTCGCTACGAAGACGGGCAGCTTCTATTGCTGGTTTCCAACACGTTTGGCCGTGCGCCGCACATGGCCGACGGCATGCCCGTGGCTCAGCACACTGGGCATGGCTTTGGCACCAAGAGCATTATGCTTGCCGTCGAGCGCATGAACGGCAACTGCCAGTTCCGCATTAACGGCGACCGGTTTGAGCTGCGCGCCGTGATGTAGGGGCTGCCGCCAGCCTCGCTACAGCGGCGCAGCCGCCGGGGTCAGCTGCTTAATGTAGGCCCACATGCGCTGCTTGGCGGCCTTGTCGGTCAGCGCCGCCTCAAAGCCATCGAGCGCGAGCACGCGGCGGCCTGCACATGGGCGACCAGGCCGGGCTTGAGCATGGCGGTGTCAAAGTCATCAATTGCCACAAGCATATCGGCATAGGTCTCGCGCATGACATCGGCCGCACTGTTGTCCAGCAGCAGCACCGCCTCGGGGTCTAAGGTCTCCAGCGCCTCGCGGAACAGATCGCACGTCAGGGCCTCGCCCGCCGCGACCGCTCCGTCGCCCGCGCCGGCGACGCTTGCCAGCACGCAAAAATCCTCGGGGGCATATCCGATGGCGCCGAGCGCCTTGCGCAACGCGGCGCCATCCGCGCCGGCAGCCAGCTCGCCGCCCGAGCACTCGGCTTCATCCAAATCGCCTTTGACCAGCACAATCGGCGAGCACGCGTTGCCCGCGATACGCACACCGCGATCTGCAAGCGACGCGAGCTCCTGCTCGGTCGCCTGAGCGATGGCTTCTTTTTTCTGGCTTTGTGACGTGGGCATGCGCTCTCCAATCGTTTGCGTGCCCACCATTATATAAAAGAGCCGCCCGCGAGTGGTTGCTTTGCGGGCCGCTGGGTATAAGCACGGTCGTACTGAGTTTTACGCGGCCGAGCCGCGTCGTATTATGGAGGTCACCATGGCTGACATTAAGCAGATTACCCCCGAGAACTTCGGCGCTGTCGTCAACGATAGCCTGCCCGTACTGGTTGATTTTTGGGCCCCGTGGTGCGGCCCCTGCCGCTCGCTCTCGCCCATCGTAGACGAGGTTGCCGACGAGCTGGCCGGCAAGTTGGCTGTGGCCAAGTGCAACGTCGACGACAACCAGGACCTGGCCATGAAGTTTGGCGTCATGAGCATCCCCACGCTGATCGTCTTTAAGAACGGCGAGGAGGTCGACCGCTCGGTTGGCGCCCTACCCAAGGCAAGACTTCAGGCACTGCTGGAGAAACATCTGTAATACGCTTGTTACTTGTCTGCCGTCCATGAGCGGTTTCGCACCGCTCACCGGAGTGCCAAACGCAAGGCATGCGACCACGGATAGTATGGTAGTTACAAACAGCCCCCAGTGAACGGGTGCGGGTCAGACGGACTCGCACCCGTTTTCTTATGCGGCGGCGCTCAAGGCGGGCGTAGTAGAATCTGAACCACCATATCGCCCCGTACAAAAGGAGATTCCTATGCATGACGTCGGAATGAACATGAGCCAGCTTGCCATGAGCGTCAAGCAGGTCGACGACACCATTGAGCTCGCTCACGAGTGGAGCCATCAGCTGCTGCATGCGACCGAGAACTTTGATATGGAGCGCATTGGCGCCAAGCTCGAGGCCGCCATGTCTGCGCTGCACGAGGCGCACGATGCGCTCGAGGGCTACGAGGAGGCCATCGAGGCAGATCACAACTCCGTCGGCTCTGTGAAACTGGTGTAACGTGGCCGAGCACGAGCACGCGCACGATCACGGTGCGGACGACGATGCGAGCTGCCGCTACAGCGGCTCCAGCTCCGAGCTGGTCCGCTTTTCGGTCACCGCGCCCGACGACCTGCTGCGCCGCTTTGACGAGCAGATCGCGCGCCGTGGTGACGTGGCTAACCGATCCGAGGCCGTACGCGATCTGATTCGCGCCTCGATCGCCAAGGAACAGATGCGCACGCCCGACGAGCAGGTCATCGGTTCGCTCACCATGATCTATGACCACCATACCGGCGATCTGACGCGCCGTCTGGACGAGGTGCAGCACGACTACACCGACGAGATCGTCTCGACCATGCACGTGCATCTGGACCACCACAACTGCCTGGAGATTCTGGCGCTCAAGGGTCGCGGCGAGCGTGTCTACGAGCTGGCCGACCGGTTGCTGGGGCTGCGCGGCGTTAAGCACGGCGAGCTCACGTGCGCCGCCACCAAGCAGAGCCTGGGGCTGTAGCGGGATTTCCCACAGCGCACCTGCATAAAGGGACAGGTTTCAACGAAGGAAGGTCGCATGCGACATGTGCATATCCATGTAACGGGCATTGTGCAGGGCGTTGGCATGCGGCCATTTGTGTATCGCGAGGCTATGGCGCATGGCATTTGCGGCTGGGTGCTCAACGCGGGCGATGGCGTGCACATCGAGGCGCATGCTTCAGTCGAGGCACTCGACGGCTTTGTCGCCGCGCTGTCGGAGCACGCGCCTGCCGCGGCCCGCGTTGAGCATGTCGCTGTTGAGGACCTGGAGCCCGACGCTTGGGATGCCGACGATGAGCAGGTCTTTTGCATCGTGGCGTCGCGGGATCAGACCGTGCACACGACGCTCATCTCCCCCGATATCGCCACCTGTGACGACTGCCTGCGCGAACTGTTCGACCCCGCCGACCGACGCTATCACTACCCCTTTATCAACTGCACCAACTGCGGACCGCGCTTTACCATCATCCGGTCGCTGCCTTATGACCGAGCGGCCACGTCGATGGATTGCTTCCCCATGTGCCCCGAGTGCGCCGCAGAGTATGGCGACCCGCTTGACCGGCGCTTTCATGCGCAGCCCAATGCCTGCTTTGACTGCGGGCCACATATTACCTGGCGCGAGGCGGCGGGCGACATGGAGCTCGAAGGCTCGGGGGCGACGCCAGCCGTCGGCAGCACGCGCGAAACTAGCGATGTCATTATTGACCGCTGTGTCGAGCTGCTGGCCAGCGGCGGTATTGTCGCCATCAAGGGCCTGGGCGGATTCCATCTGGCCTGCAACGCCGCCAATGAGCAGGCGGTGGTCGAGCTGCGCCGTCGCAAGCGCCGCAGCAACAAGCCGCTTGCCGTTATGGTGCGCAGCCTTGCCGATGCTGAATGCCTGTGCCATGTCGGTGATGCCGAGCGCGGCTTGCTAACCGGTAGCATCCGCCCCATCGTGCTGTTGCGCCGACGTGCTGTTGGCGAGGGAGATTCCCCCGACGGCCTTACACTCGCGCCATCCGTCGCGCACGATCTACCCGAGCTCGGCGTCATGCTCCCCTATACACCGCTTCAACATTTGCTGCTCGCCGCAGCCGCGGCGCGCGGCATGCACGCGCTCGTCATGACCAGCGGAAACCTGAGCGAAGAACCTATCGAGACCGACGATGCCCTTGCATGGGAGCATCTCGTTGCCGCCGGCATCGCCGACGCGCTACTTGGCAACGACCGTGCGATTCTCTCACGCTACGACGACTCCGTGGTACGTGTGGTCGACGGCACCGTCATGCCTGTGCGTCGCGCACGCGGATATGCGCCGCAACCGTTGTCGTTGCCGGCGCTCGACGGCACTGCACCCTGCGTGCTCGCCTGCGGGCCGCAGCAAAAAGCGACGATCGCGCTCACGCGCGAGGACGCCGACGGCCATGTGGCCTGTTTTGTGTCGCAGCATATCGGCGATGTCGAAAACGGCGCGACCTTCGATGCCTGGAGCGCCGCCCGCGCACGTCTAGAAAACCTCTTTGACCTGACGCCTGTCGCCCTGGCATGCGACATGCACCCCAGCTATCTGTCGAGCCAGTGGGCACGTGAGCGGGCACGGGAGCACAGTCTGCCGCTAATCGAAATCCAGCATCATCATGCTCACATCGCGAGCGTAATGGCGGAGACGATTGTCGCTGGCCGGCTTGCGCCCGATACGCGCGTCCTCGGTATTGCCTTCGATGGTACGGGTGCCGGCACCGACGGCACCATATGGGGCGGTGAGTTTCTTATCGCCGGCCTTGCCGATTTTGAACGCGCCGCGCACCTGCGCACCTGGGCGCTGCCAGGCGGTGCCGCATCCGTGCGCGATGCCCGGCGCAACGCCTTTGCCCTGCTGAGCGAGCTCGGCCTGCTCGAGCATCCGGGTGCCGCGGGGCTATTGGACACCCTCGACGAGCAAACACGCAGCGTGACAGCCACCATGATCGAGCGCGGCATCAACAGCCCGCGTACCAGCAGCATGGGGCGTCTCTTTGATGCCGCGGCAGCGATTCTGGGCATCTGCGGCAAGGCAACCTACGAGGGCGAACCCGCCATAGAACTCGAAGCCGCCGCCTGGCGCGCGCTCGGCGGTAAGCCCGTTCGTCTCGACGGCAATCATACAGGCGTATTCACGTCTGCGGACGACTCCCCCATCTTGGACCCCCAACCGCTCATCGAAGCTCTTCTGAATGGAATCGAGGCAGGCGTGCCGGCCGACCGGCTCGCCCTCGGGTTTCACATCGCCATTACGCACGCTACGACCCACATCGCGTGCGAGATCTGTGATCGCGAAGGCCTCGATACCGTCGCGCTCTCGGGCGGTGTGTTCATGAACCGGCTTTTGCTTCAGCTCCTTACCCACGAACTCAAAGACGCCGGTCTTGCCGTCTTGGTCCCCCACGCTGTACCCGCCAACGACGGCTGCATCGCCTACGGTCAGGCCGCCATCGCTCGCGCCCGCCTCGCGCAGACAGCATCGCGATAGGCTGTTTTGCCAGCCTGCGCGCCGCCGTCTCACAGGTGTAACGCGTTTGCTCGTGACTTCCGCGAGCGCTACCATCAACTGATGGGTAATTAGGCGCCTATCCAGCGCAAAACGTATAAAAGGGGAACATTATGTGCCTTGCCGTTCCCGGTAAAGTGGTCAAACGCGACGACGACCTTAAGGCGACCGTCGACATGATGGGCATCGAGCGCCCCGTTTCGCTGCGCCTCGTGCCGACGGCACAGGTAGGCGACTATATTCTCGTGCACGCCGGCTTTGGCATCCAGATCGTCGACGAGCAGGAAGCGCAAGAAACGCTCGAGCTCGTTAATGCCATGACCGAACTGGCCGAAGAAGACCAACTGGCCACCAACCCGGCCGAGGCATACTAGTGGCGGCGGCGCAGCCGGTTCGCTCCGGTATCGACTTTTCGGCATTTCGCGACCCCAGGCTGGCTCGCGAGCTCATCGATCGCATTCATGAGCTTGTCGGCGACCGCACCATCAACCTTATGGAAGTCTGCGGCACGCATACCGCGAGCATCGGGCGCTATGGTTTTCGCTCCATTATGCCTGCCGGGCTCAAACTGCTGAGCGGTCCGGGTTGCCCCGTCTGCGTTACCGCCAACCGCGATATCGACCATGCAATCGCGCTCGCCAAGATGGACGGCGCCATCATCACCACCTTTGGCGACATGATGCGCGTGCCCGGGTCGTCTACCTCGCTCGCCGCGCAAAAGGCGGCGGGGCGCGATATTCGCATTGTGTACTCCCCGCTCGATGCACTCGATATCGCCGAACACAACCCCGATCGCCCGGTCATCTTTATGGGCGTCGGCTTTGAGACCACGACGCCCACCATCGCCGCCGCCATCCTGGAGGCAGACGCGCGTGGGCTGCAGAACTTCTCGGTCTACTGCGCCCACAAGACCACGCCGCCGGCGCTGCGCGCCATCGCCAACGATCCCGAGACCACTATCGACGGCTTTATCCTGCCGGGCCACGTCGCCACCATCACAGGCTTAGCCCCCTTTGGCTTTTTGGTCGACGAGTTCGAGACCCCGGGCGTAGTCACCGGATTTGAGCCGGTCGATATTCTGCAAGGCATCTGCATGCTGGTCCAGATGGTTGTTGAGGGGCAGCCCGCAATCGACAACGCCTACCGCCGTGGCGTCAACGCAGACGGCAACCCCGTGGCGCGCCAGCTGGTCGAGCAGGTGTTTGAGCCATGCGACACCACGTGGCGCGGGCTGGGGCCGATTGCCAACTCGGGCCTTTCCATCCGCCCCGAGTTCTCGCGCTTTGATGCCCGCACTCGCTTTGACGTGCCCGTTGAGACGACGGTCGAGCCGCGTGGGTGCCGCTGCGGCGACGTGCTGCGCGGGGCCATTACGCCGAGCGACTGCCCTCTGTTCGGCTGCGCTTGTACACCCGAGCATCCCATCGGCCCCTGCATGGTGAGTTCCGAGGGCAGCTGTGCAGCATATTTCCGCTACCGAGGCTAATGGGTTCCGCCGCTCTAACGAACGGCGGGCCGGTCGACGCTGCACCTCACCCATATAATTCCGTCCTCGATTGGAGTTTTCGATATGTCCCGTACTGCCACCGATAGCACTGTCCTGTTGGGCCACGGCTCTGGCGGCCAGATGATGAAGCGCATTATCGATGAGGTCTTTTTGGATGCCTTTGGGTCGCCCGAGCTGCTCGAGGGCAACGATGCCGGCGTCGCCGCACTGCCCGCGAGCGGGCGCATCGCCATGTCGACCGACAGCTTTGTAGTCTCGCCGCAGTTCTTCCCCGGCGGCAATATCGGCCGACTCGCCGTGTGCGGAACCGTCAACGATGTCGCGACCTCGGGTGCCAATGTGCGCTACCTGTCGTGCGGCTTTATCCTCGAAGAGGGCTACCCCATGGACAAGCTGCGTCAAATCGTGCAGACCATGGCCGAAACGGCGTGCGAGGCGGACGTGGCGATCATCACGGGCGACACCAAAGTGGTCGAGCGCGGCGGGGCCGACGGCGTCTACATCAATACCGCCGGCGTGGGCGAAGTGCCCGCGGGCGTAACGCTCAGCGGCGCCAACTGCCGCCCCGGCGACGTCATTCTGGTGTCGGGTACACTCGGCGACCACGGCATCGCCATCATGAGCCAACGCGAGGGCTTGGCGTTTTCGAGCACCATCGAAAGCGATGCCGCGCCGCTCAACCAGCTGATTGCCGATGTGCTTGCCGCAGCACCCGACACACGCTGCTTCCGCGACCCCACGCGCGGTGGCCTGGCCTCGACGCTCAACGAGTTTGCACAAGCCAGCGGCGTTGCCATGGAGGTCGACGAGGATGCCGTGCCCGTGCGCCCCGACGTGCAGGCAGCCTGCGAGATGCTCGGCTACGATGTGCTGCAGGTGGCAAACGAGGCAAGATGGTCGCCGTGGTGCCGGCCGAGCAAGCCGATGCCGCGCTGGCAGCCATGCGCGCCGCCCGCTACGGCGAGAACGCCGCGATTATCGGTCGCGTGCTGCCGCTTGCCGAGGGCGCCGTCCCGCCGTGCGCGTGCGCACCGGCTGGGGCTCGACCCGTATCCTCGACATGCTCGTAGGAGAGCAGCTGCCGAGGATTTGCTAGCGGGCGAGCGCCGGCCGGCGCGGCTCGCTCCGCCACCAGGCCGTCGTCCCGCCCTGCCCGATCCGCTGCCACCCCAAGATTGAGCGAGCCAAATGTTCACCCTGGAAATGAGCGGGGCACACGTGCGGCAGAGAGCATGTAAATCGACGAATGCATTTCCCCCAAATATCAAATAGCCCCGCGACCGGGCTGAAATCGGTCGCGGGGCTTTGCATTTTCAAGCTTTGCTGTTGTCTACGCTCTGAACTTTGGATACGTCAGCAGCATGAGCGCGACGCTCACGCCCAGCTGCATGAGAATCTGGCGCACGTCGCCGGCACCTCCTAACGCCGCGGCGCGAACCAGATTGGCGACGCCGAGTGGCATGCCGCCGCCAAACCAGAGCGAAAGACCTAGCAGCACCTTGTCACCCATATCAGGCTCAAAGGGCACCGAGGCCACCACCGCCCGATACGCTCGCACCTCAAGGAAGATCAACGCCACGATGAGCAGCAAGGTAACGAGCATCGACGCGATCGATGCAGAGGACGCCGCAGAGCCCGTAAGCTCGCCCACAGTCGCATCCATAAGTAGAACGCCCACCGCATAAATCAGTGACATGACCCCCAGGGTCGTAAGCGCCGAACGCGCCCCAACGCGCCCCGCGCCCCTAGCGCCAACGTTTCTTGCCGTCATCGTTAACCTCCCTAAGCAAAGGGCCCGCCGGCGCGCACCGGCGGGCCAATCTTTCTGGAGCCAGCCCACCTTGGGTGGCCCAAAGCGCATCGGCGCGGCTTTTGCCCGCCTACTCCCCGCAGCCACTCTCGACAAGCGCCACGAGGGCATCGACGGCGGCCGCCTCGTCGGCGCCGTCGGCCGCAATCACAATCTCGCAACCGCAGATCATCCCCAGGCTCATGACCATCAAGATAGACTTGGCGTCCTTGGCGTCTCCGCCCACCTTGCCAACGGTGATCGAGCTCTCGTACTTGCTTGCCTCCTGCACAAACAGCGACGCAGGACGCGCGTGGATACCGCTCGGATTCTTGACGACCGTCGTCTTGGAAACCATCTCTGCTCCTTACTCCACCACGATGTTGTCGGTTGCGGTATCGGCACCATTGCTAGCGATAAGTTTCTTATAGTAGAAGAAGCTCTTCTTCTTACCGCGTTTGCCGGTGCCGTTGCCGTGGTCGTCCTGGTCGACCGAGATCTGGCCGTAGCGCTTGGTCATCTCGGAGGTGCCGGAGCTGATCAGGTCGATAGGGCCCCACCAGGCGTAACCAAAGACGTCGACACCGTCGAGAATCGCCTGGTGCATCTGCTCGACGTGCTCCTTCATATACTCGATGTGCGCGTCGTCGTCGCAGAAGCCGTTCTCATCGCGGTTCTCGGTCATGCCGTTACCATTCTCGGCGATGAAGATCGGTAGGTGGTAGCGATCGTAGATGTGGTTGAGCGTGATGCGGAATCCCACGGGATCGATCGGCCAGCCCCACTCGGTCATCTCGAGGTATTGGTTCTTGATCTCGGTAACCAGCTTGCCGCTCGGCTCGGGGGAAATTTTGCCCTTGTAGCGCATGATGTAGGTCATGTAGTAGCTGATGGAGATGTAGTCAACCACGCCGGCCTTGAGGGTTTCGAGGTCGCCGTCCTCCATCTTGATATCGACGCCGTAGTCGCGTAAGAAACGCTTCACGTAGTAGGGGTACTCGCCCTTGGCCTGGATATCGGTGAAGAACCAGTTGAAGTGGTCCTCAAAAAGCACCTGGAGCTGATCCTCGGGCTTGGAGGTCTCAGCGTAGTTCTCAAGACGGCAGAGCATGTTGCCGATGTGAGCCTCGGGGTCAATCTCGCGCAGTTTGATAACCGCCTTGGCGGAAGCCACGAGCTGGTTGTGAGCGACCTGGAACTTCTCGGGCCAACGGCCGGCATAGGGGTTGGAGCCGTCTTCTTTCTCGTCCCAAATCACGCCGCAGCAGGTGCAGGGGTTGGCGTAGACGTGGTTGATTTCGTTGAAGGTCATCCAATACTTGACCTTGCCCTTGTAGCGGCGGAAAAGCGTCTCAGCATAGTGCTCAAAGGCGTCGACCACGTGACGGCTCGCAAAGCCGTTGTACTCCTCGGCCAGGTGAAGCGGCATATCAAAGTGGTTGAGGGTGACCATGGGCTCGATCCCGTGCTTATGGCACTCGTCAAAGACTTTATCGTAGAAGGCCAGACCCTCCTCGTTGGGCAGGGCGTCGTCGCCGTTGGGGAAGATACGGCTCCAGGAAATGCTCATGCGAAAGACGCCGAAGCCCATCTCGCCCAAAAGCGCAATGTCCTCCTTGTAGGTGTGGTAGAAGTCGATGCCGCGTCGTTTGGGAAAATCATAGGCCATCTCGTCTGCCTTGCGAGCTGCGAGTGACTGTCGCGTAACGGAGTTGAGCGGGCCGCCCTCGACGATGCCCTCGCGGGCGCAGGTCTCGCGGTCGAGCAGAATCACATAGTCGGAGACCGCAGGGCCGCGACCGCCCTCGTCCCATGCGCCTCGATCTGGTTGGCAGCGGTAGCGCCGCCCCATAGAAAACCCTCGGGAAAAGTCTCACCAAAGTCATAGGTAGAAAGGTCGATCATGGTATGTCCTCATCTCTCTTGGTTGGGTTGGGGATGCGAGCCGCAGGGCGCGACCCGCAATCGGGAGACGCGTTAGCGGGCGGTCAGCGCGCGCACTACGGGCATCATCTTCTTGGCCATGTGCAGCTCGGCGCTGATGGTCATAAGCGTATCCTGGGCGTGCACGAACAGCAGGGAGTACTCGACCTCCTCGCCGCCCGCCTGGCGCTGGATCATCTCGGTCTGCGCTTTGTGCGCCTCAAGGATCTTGGCATCAGCCTCGGCAAGATGCGCGTCTGCCGCATCGAAATCGAACTCCGCCAGGGCATCCATCGCCTTGTCGATGCAGGCGCGGCCGTCGCCAGCGTTGATGATGACGTTCATCGCGACCGCAGGAACGTTGATTGTCTCATCAGCCATCATGGCCTCCTATTCTTGGGTACCGGCCGCCTCCACGGCCGGTACTGAAACATCTGGTAGCAACTAGGCGACGAACTCTGAGTCGCCCGTAGAGGTTTACTCGACAGCAGCTGCGGCAGCGGCCTTGGCGGCTTCCTTGGCAGCCTTCTTGGCCGCTTTCTTTGCAGCCTTCTCGGCAGCCTGCTCTTCCTCGATCTTGCACTGGTAGTTATCGGCAGCCTTAAAGAACGGGAACCACAGAATCGCGGCGATCAGCAGGTTGACGCAGACAAGTGCGATATTGCGCACGTCTCCGCCCGACATAAAGAACGCCGAGACCGCATTGGGCAGGAAGTTCATATCGAAATTCTCGACGTGCAGGCTCGCCCAGCCCATGCTCATCCAGAGGTAGGCGTTGGCAGACAGCAGGATAGACTGCAGCACCATGGGGATGAACATAAAGGGGTTGGCGACGATCGTGGAGAAGACCAGCGGCTCGTTAATGTTGAACAGCGACGGGATAATCGTTGCACGGCCGAGCGTCTTGTTCTTCTTGGACTTGGCAAAGAGCATGTAGAAGGCCAACGGAAGCGTTGCGCCCTCGCCGCCGATCATGATGTAGCGAGTAATGCCGTACGCGTTAATGTTAGTGGGAGCGAGGCCTGCGGCATAGGCGGCCATGTTCTCGGCAAGAGCAGACTTTTGGATGGACTGCTGGATCGGCGAGAACACCCAGCCGGAGATGCCAAAGAAGTAGAAGGTGTCCATGACAAGCGGGATGGCGATGGTGCCGGGCAGCGTCTGGGCAAAGCCGGTAACGGGCGAAAGGATGATCGCGACCGCGCTAAAAACGTCGACCTGGAGCATGTTGGTAAAGAGCCAAGCCACAAAAAGCGACAGCAGCACCGCAATGATGTTATCGAACCAGTCTTGACGAAGTCGGGCACGAGGCTGTCCTCGGAAAAGAACGTCATGCGCGCCATGCGCTTGTAGATAAAGCCAACGACAAATCCCACGACCATCGCGGTGAACATGCCACCCGCGCCAAACTTGGCCATCTGGAAGACATAGCCCTGATCGGTGATGGTGGGGTTCATGCACAGCATAAAAGCGCCTATACCGGTAAAACCGGCAATCATGCTGCGGTCTTTGCGATCTTCCTTGACCGCAACGTTATGCGGGATGATAAACGCCATGAACATGCCCACGAGGCCAAACGAGAACGTAGTGAGCGGCGACAGGTCGGGCAGGGCCGGGACAAAGCGACGGATAATGTTCCACAGGCTCGGGATGGCCGAGACCATGGAGAAGGGGACGATGTAGAGAACTGCGTCGGAGATAACGCCAAACCAGTAGGTTGAGGTAAGCTTGTTCATCACGGGGACGACATGCTCGGTGATCCACGCCTGGATCGCTTCCATGAACTTTTGCAGCATGTTGTCCCCTCCTAGTCTTCGTCAAGCAGGTCGTAGGCATCCTCGAGGATGCTCTCGCCGTCGAGCGCCGCGTAATAGTCGGGGTCGATGGCCATGACCTTCACGCCGTGAGATGCCACTTGAGACTGGATCTCGGGCACCTCGGAGGCGAAGTGCGGACCGAGCAGGAGGACGTCGATCTTGTCGGCGTAGTCCATAATCTCAGACTTACTGACTGCCTTGATGGTGCAGTCAAGACCCTTGGACTTTGCGACCTTGCGCATGCCTGCCGCCATAAAGCCGGTCGAGGCACCGATGCCGCAAGCGAGGAGAATGCGAACGGTGCCGTTCTCATCTGCCATGGGGTACTCCTTTCCCAATAAGCGGGCTCGAGGCAGCTCCGATGCCGCTGCGATCCCCGCTGTGTTCTTGGGCGCCCGTGTCGACCCGGCCGCCCTTGACCGTGACTGCACTATACGCGGCGGAGGGCTCTTGCCGCCAACCGACTTTTTGCCGCATAGCGGCAAGGCAGCAGATTTTCCGCCCGCGCGGCAAACCGGGCGATTTTCCGCTTGGGCGGCAAATTGGAAAAGACACCCTTTCTTAACCTGAGATACCATGGGGCGGTACACCCTGTCTGCCGTTCATCTCTTGGAGGAAAGCCATGGCGAGCGCCAAGCAGAACCGCATCAACGCATGATCGACGTGCTCGAAAACAGCAGCTCATGGGTGTCTTCCTCGATGCTTGCCGGCCTTTTGGGCGCGAGTGAGCGAAGCATCCGCAACTATGTTGCAGAGGTCAACGAGACCGGTACGCGACATATCGAATCGTCTAAAGAGGCTATCGCCTTGCCACGGCGGCGCCGGCTGCCGCCAGCGCTTCCGCTAGTCCTTGCGAAGGTGTCAATACCCTCCCCGCGAACGCGGACTCCAGGCGCGACTTTACTATCTCCCGCCTTGTCAACGCATGCGATGGACTCTCCGTCTTTGATATCGCCGATGAGCTCTTTATCAGCGAGAGCACGTTTCAGAGCTCCGTGATGCCGCAGGTGCGCGCGCTCGTTCGGCAGTTCGACCTCAATGTCGAGACACACGACTACCGCATGAAACTCACGGGGCGAGAGGCCGACAAGCGCAAGCTTCTCGGCCACATAGCCACCCACAACTCCTATGGCTATTTCACCTCAACCAAAACGCTCGAAAACATGTTTCCCGACTTTGTCGTGCAGGCAACCCTCTCGAGCTTGGTCGCGATCTGCCAGCGCTCGGATCTATTTATCAACGACTACGCGCTCTCCAACCTGCTCGTGCACCTGTTAGTGATCATCATCAGGCTCACCTCGAACAACGAGCTCAGCGAGGTGGACGGCCCCATCGACGCAGACGGCCTAGTGACACAACTCGGGCAGCGCGAACAGATCGTACGCTGCGCCCAGCGCATTGCCGCCTACTTTGAGAAGGAGTTTGGTTGTGCCATCCCACGCGACGATTTTCAGCAGATTCTGCTGCTTTTGGCGCTTTCCGTCGAGCGTTGCGATTTTGACGAGCTCAGCCGCGAGAAGCTCTCAAGCATCATTGACCGCGAATTTGTAGACATGGTTCTGGGGATCCTCGACGAGTGCGGAAAGCGCTACGACCTGCCACGCTTTATCGACGAGCCCATGCGCCTACAACTCGTCCTGCATATGTTTAACGCCTACCAGCGCGCCGTCTACCGCGTAAGCTACCCCAACCCGCTCGCCGCGCAGATCAAAAGCGAGTACGCACCGGTCTACGACATGGCGGTCTATATCGCCCACCGCTTCTCCACCGCCATGGATATTGAGGTGGGCGAAAACGAAATCGCGTTTATCGCCTTTCATATCGGCGCTTACTTTGAGAAGTTCTCCGCACCCGACGGCGCCGTCACCTGCACAGTGATTATCGAGGAGTACCACGACTTTGCACGAAGGCTCGTCGACGACCTCAAGACCGAGTTTGGCGATGACATAAGCGTTGTCGCCGTGATGAGCTGCGATAGTTACCTGGCCAATCCGCCCGAAAGCGATGCGGTAATCACCACAATCGACGTGCCGGTTTGTGGAGGCACCACCAAAGTCTTGATCGGACCCATCCTCACTAAGCAAAACGTGCGAAAGATCCGCGACCGGCTTTGCGCCATCCAGGAGCGGCGGCGGCGCCTCTATGCCCAGGGCCTTTTGGGGCGTCTGCTGCAGCCGGGGCTGTTTATACGCAACATAGACGTAGTCGACGCCACAAGCTGCATCGACCAAATGGGGAAGCTTTTGGCTGTTCAGGGGCTCGCAACGCCTGAGTTTATCGCTGACGTGCATCTGCGTGAGAGCGTCTCATCGACGGCGTTTACTGACAGCCTCGCCATACCCCACGCGATCTCGGTATATCCCAAGCGCTCGTTTATCGCTGTGGCCCACAATGACACCCCGATTCCCTGGGGACGCCACGACGTGCGGTTTGTGCTGCTCATAGGCATCGCACAGGAAGATATGGGGCTCTTTAGAGATGTGCTCGACCTGATTATCGAAGTGTTCTCCTCGGTAGAGACCACGATGAGGCTCATGCAGACCGACACGTTCGAAGAGTTTCTGGCTGCGTTTACGCACGATATCGGATAAAGGGCTCAACCCGCATCCTCGACATGATCGTGGGAGAGCAGCTGCCGAGGATCTGCTAGCGGGCGAGCGCTGGCTGGTGCGACGTGGCTCACTATCCCTGAAGATGTTTTGATTCCAAACGTGCCCGACGCGCAAGCCCAGTATTATGGGGTGCGTTTTGGAACCCAATGACGGGAGCTTTCATGGCAGCAGCTTTTTCCCATGTGATCTTTGACCTGGACGGCACCATTCTCAACACGCTCGAGGACCTGGCGGCCGCCGGCAACCATACCTGCGAGACGCACGGCTGGCCCACGTTTGCCGTTGACGAGTACCGCTATAAGGTGGGAAACGGCATGCTCAAGCTGGTCGAGCGCTTTATGCCCGCCGAGTATGCGGGCGACGAGCGCGCCTTTGAGCAGACGCTTGCCGAGTTCCGCGCCTATTACGGCGAGCATAAGGAGGATCACACCGCCCCCTACACCGGCACGATCGAGATGCTCGACCGCCTGCGCGCCGCGGGCATCCAACTTGCCGTGCTCACCAACAAGGATCACATTTCGGCGGCCCCGCTTATCGAGAAGTACTTTGGCCCCGACCGCTTTGCGCTGGTCCAGGGACGTGTCGACGCTTTTCCGCCCAAGCCCGAAGCGCCCGTCACGCTGCATGTGATGGAGGAGCTGGGCGCCGACCCGGCAACCACGCTCTATGTGGGCGATTCCAATGTCGACATCCTGACCGGTCACAATGCCGGCCTCAAGAGCGCGGGCGTTAGCTGGGGCTTCCGCGGCCGCGCAGAGCTCGAAGCAGCCGGTGCCGACTACGTGGTTGACACGCAGGGAGAGCTCGCGGCGCTGATCCTGGGCGAGTAACGAGCAGCACCGCTTAACGTAGCTGCGACAATTCTTCCGCGCGGAAAGCGCGTCCCGTTTTGGAGCTCCGGAATGGGACACGCTTTCCGTTTGAGGCGCGTCGGGGAAACGCCGTCCCGTTTTGGAGCAATAATCCGGGTCGCACTTTCCGCAACCCACCCCATCCGGAAACCGCGACCCGCTATTCGGCCAAAAACCAGCTCGCATTTTCCCGAGCATTCGATGCAACGCTGGCGCAAGGAGTGTCCCCAACTGCCGGCAGAAAAGGAACGTCCCCAAGTGCCGCCTTCCCAATGACCACTTCAGTAATGGCAACGTCGCAGGTAGAGGACGGACAGCGAAAACGCCCTAAGCGAGCAAGGTGACGTGAAATGAAAGGGCGCTGACCTTCTGGTCGCGCCCTTGAAATTGAACGTCAGATTGCCGCTTAGGGGCGTTTGCAGCGTCGAGCAGTTGCGGCGTTTGGTAAAACGCCGCAACGAACTACCGCGTAACTCCCCTAGTTCATCATCGCATTCATCATCTCGTTGGTTGCGGAATCGTCAGCAGACCACTCGCCATCGTCATTGGCGGTGTACTTGAAGGTGACCGTGGTGTCCTTGGTCTTAGCAGCCTTGGTCACATCGACCATGACCTGGCCGGCCATCTTGTACAGGTCATCCTCGGAAGGCATCGTATCGAGTGCGGCGACCTTCTCCTGATACTGGGTGGCAAAATCCTCAACGATCTGGTTCATTGACTTGCAGGTAATGGTGACCTCGGCAGTTGCGGTGCCCTTGTCCTCGTCGACCATCACGTCGCCGATCTTGTAGTCAAAGCCCTCGAGATAGCTCTTGGCATACTCCTTGGGATCGATGCCCAGCTGCTCGAACTCGTCGCCCGAAGCCTCTTCCAGACCGGCGAGGAAATCGTCTCCGCCATTCTTGACCTCATCAAACTGAGTCGTAAGGTCCTTGGTGATGAGCTCCTCGACCGAAGGGCCTCCGCAGCCGGAAAGCAGGACTACGCACGCAACCAAGACGGCCATGAGGGGCGCAAGCAGCAGCTTCTTTTTCATGTTGTTCCTCCCAATGAGCGGCACCGCGCTTTCCGGACACGGCGCACGTTGTAATAAGGTAGGCCCATACTATCAACTAATGAACACCCTCGGCAGTACGAAGGCGCGGTCGGTTCGTTTTAGCATCCGAACGGTCTGTAGACTTGCCCAACGCGCAATAAAACGTGTGCACCCGGTCTAATAAAAAGGGTGGCCGGACAATCCAACCACCCTAAAACATCTTCTGGACGTTACAGCTTACTTGCGGACGACCTTGACGATGGCATCGCCGGCGGCGACAGCGGAGTCGGCCTCGACGGCGAGTTCGACATCGGCAAACTCGGCGGTGTTGGACACGGCCACGACGACGCAGTCCTTGTAGCCGGCAGCGGCGATCTTGGCACGGTCGATCTTGAGCATGGGCTGGCCGGCCTTTACGACGTCATCGGCCTTGACGAAGCCCTCGAAGCCATCGCCGTTCATGTTGACGGTATCGACGCCAACGTGCACCAGAACCTCGATGCCGCTATCGGACTGCAGGCCCACGGCGTGACCCATGGTGACGGTCACCTTGCCGTCGCAGGGAGCGTAGACCAGGTCGTCCTCGGGCCACACGGCGCAGCCCTTGCCCAGGACCTCGCCGCCAAAGACGGGATCGGGCACGTCGGCCATCTTGATGACCTTGCCCTTGACGGGCGAGCACAGCACGTCGGCGCCGGCAGAAGCAGAGATGGAGGACGGAGCAGCGGCAGCCGCGGGCTCAGCCTTCTTCTTGAACATGTCAAACAGACCCATACGTTTTCTCCTCTTGATTAAGCGCAACGTTGTGCGCATGCCTATGGTGATTATAGTGCCAAATGGTTCAAATGCTAAGGTGGGGACTCGAATCGCGAGCCCGTCCCAACGCTTTTCCCCGGTGGCACTCATATTGTCGATTAATCCAGGCCCTCGGCACCGTTGGACTTGATGATCTTCTGGTAGGCGTAGAAGCTGTCCTTGCGGCGGCGCTCGTAGGTACCGGTGCCGTCGTCGTACTTATCGACGTGGATGAAGCCATAGCGCTTGCGCATCTCGCCGGTGCCGGCGGACACCAGGTCGATGGGACCCCACCAGGTGTAGGCGATCAGGTCGACGCCGTCGGCAATGGCCTCGCCCATGGCCTTGATGTGGCTCTGCAAGTAGGCGATGCGGTACGGGTCGTGGATGGAACCGTCCTCCTCGACCTCATCGTAGGCGCCCATGCCATTCTCGACCACCATCAGCGGAATCTCGTAGCGGGCGTAAATCTCGTTGAGGGCGATGCGCAGACCCAGCGGATCGATCTGCCAGCCCCAGTCGGTGGACTCCAGATAGGGATTCTTGCCGCCAAAGGTCATGTTGCCCTCGGTCATCTCGTGATCCTTGTGGGTGCCCACGGTGCCGGACATGTAGTAGCTAAAGGTGTAGAAATCGACCTTGCCGTCGGCGATATCCTGCAGGTCACCGTCCTCCATCACAAGCTCGACATCGTTCTCGGCCCAGAAGCGCTTGGCATAGAACGGATACTTGCCGCGCACCTGCACGTCGGAGCAGTACCAGTTCATGGTATTCATCTCCTGCTGCGTGGCGAACACGTCGGCCGGATCGCACGTGGCGGCATAGGAGAGGATGAAGCAGTCCATGTTGCCCATCTTAAACTGCGGATAGTGCTCGTGGGCATAGCGCACGACGCGGCCGCTGGCGACAAACTGGTGATGCAGGGCCTGCATACGGGCCTGCGGCGTGGTGTGGACCGCCGAAGCCGGGCCCTCAAAGCCCTGGATCATGCTGGTCCCAAAGAGGTTGCCCATGTCCTGGGTGCCGCAGTTGATCTCGTTGAAGGTGAGCCAGAACTTGACCTTGTCCTGATAGCGGTCGAAGACGGTCTGGCAGTACTTCTCAAAGAAGCCGATGAGCTCGCGGCTCGCCCAGCCGTTGTATTTCTCGACCAGGTGATAAGGCATCTCGTAGTGCGACAGGGTCACGAGCGGCTCGATATTGTGAGCGCGCAGGCAGTCGAAGACGCGGTCGTAAAAGGCGAGGCCGGCCTCGTTGGGCTCGGCGTCGTCGCCGTTGGGGAAGATGCGGCTCCAAGAGATGGACATGCGGAACATGTTGAAGCCCATCTCGGCGAACAGCGCGATGTCCTCCTCGTAGTGATGGTAGAAGTCGATACCGTCATGGTTGGGGTAGAAGCGGTTAGGGTCGATGTCGATCGTAATCTGGCGCGGCTCCTTGTAGCTGCCACCCAAGAAGTGGTCGTCGACCGACGGACCGCGGCCGTCCACGTTCCAAGCGCCCTCAAACTGATTGGCGGCCGTGGCGCCGCCCCAATAGAAACCCTCGGGGAACTTGATGTTTGCCATGAGCATCTCCTTTGCATTGCGGGTCGATAGGCCGAGTATCGCCCACGCACGCGACAGGCAGGGGCAGGGGTGCCAAACCCGACACTTCTTTTCGCAGACGCGCGCTGCAACAGCGCTGCAGCTGAAACTTTTTGACACCGAAGGAGCGAAGACGATCCGCCCCGCGCTTACCGGCGGTATGCCGCGGGGGTGCAGCCATACTTGTCGTGAAACTTACGGTAGAAGAAGCTCATGTTTTCATAGCCCACCGCATGCGCAGCCGCCCCGGCCGTGGCGCCGCCGCGCAGAAGCTCGGCCGCACGTACCAGGCGTCGCTCCTGCACAAGCTGCCTAAAGGTCTTGCCCACATGGCGCTTGAGAAGCGCCGTCGCATAATTAGGGCTCAAGCCAAACTCCGCCGCCATCCCCTCGAGGGAGCATGCAGCGAATTCGCGATCGATATAGCCAAGCATTCCCGTCACCAGGGCAGTGGGCCCCGCCGTGCCGTCCGCCGCGCCGCGCACCAGCTCGCGCTCGTAGCAATCCATGAGCTCGGCCAAAAACAGCTGAAACAGACGCAAGACGATCTCGGGACCGTTGGGGCTCGGGTCGTACAGCTCGCAGAGCATCTCCTGCATGTAGCGCCGAATCCGACGGCTCTCGCCGCAATGAAAACGGACATGGCCCCGATGGTCCGTCTCGCTGTTGAGCGCGTTGAACAAAAACCGCGAGACCGCGCTCTCGCGCGAGAGGCTCGACTCGAGACTCCGGCGCAAAAAAGAGCGTGAAACGGTCATGCTCAGCATGATGTCGTCCTCACCAAGCGCCGCCACGGCATGCGGGCAGAGGGCGTCGA
The DNA here is from genome assembly GCA_027669525.1 of Coriobacteriaceae bacterium AM48-5. Taxonomy (GTDB): domain Bacteria; phylum Actinomycetota; class Coriobacteriia; order Coriobacteriales; family Coriobacteriaceae; genus Collinsella. The sequence continues at coordinate 49,084 of JAQEDJ010000007.1, forward strand.
GCAAAAGCACCTCGTTGCGGCCCAGCTCGAGCCTCTCCCCCGCCACCGTCTGCGGGCAGCGTCCGCGATACACATAGCTCAGCTCCACGTAATCATGCACGTGCTCGGGAACTGCATTAAAGCGCGAGTTTTTCCTTATCGTCAGGCCACGCGGCATGCCGGGCTGGGCATAGGCAAACCCTGGCTGGCCAATCTTGCGCACTGGGCATCCGTCGATTTCGACATGCTCGGTCATAATCGACCAATCAAATGCCATGCCGTCTTTATAAGCGATCTCACTGGCGCTCAGTTCGTTGAGCCTACGCTCGAGCTCGTCGATCTCCATGGCTTGCCAATCGTTGATTTGGTCATAGTTCGTCGTGATTCAGATATTAGCAGAACGCGCCGACGCGTCCATAATCTGTGCTATGCAGCAGATCGATCGAGCCAAGGAGGATCCATGACCGCGTACTATCAGCAGGTGCTCGGGGGCACATACGACAACCACGTGCTTCCGTTTTTGTGGATGAAGGGCGAGAGCCATAAGACCATTGCCGAGTATCTGGAAAAGATCGCCGGCGCCGACATCCACGAGGTCTGTCTCGAAAGCCGCCCACACCCCGATTTTTGCGGCGAGGGCTGGTGGCGCGACTTGCGCTTTGTCATTGACGAGTGCAGGCAGCTGGGCCTTAAGCTCTGGATCTTGGACGACGCGCACTTCCCCACGGGCTTTGCCAACGGCGCCGTCAAGGAGGCCGTGCCCGAGCTCCGCAAGATCGTGCTCACGCACCGCACGTTCGACATCGTGGGCCCCACGTCCGCCGCGAGCATCGCGCTCGCCAACATGCTCGACAAAACGGAGCGCTTCTACGGCGTGACATTTATGCAGGACGGCAGCCCCGTCGACGTCGCTTACCGAGTAATCGACGATGCAGACGGCAACCCCAGCCGCCTGGTCTTCGATGCACCTGCGGGCCTCACGCAGGCATGCGTGATGTTCACGAGCGGCAAGACCTCCTACAACGAGGACTACATCAATATGGTCGACCGCACCTCGGTGGCGCAGCTCATCGATGCTGTCTACGAGCCGCATTTTGAGCATCTGGGCGATGAGTTTGGCAAGACGATCCTGGGCTTTTTCTCCGATGAGCCCGGATTTGCCAACGAGAAGGGCACCACGGGCCCCGATGGCATCTCGGACACGCTCATCGGCAAGGCCACCGCGCCCCTACCCTGGTCGGCCGAGCTTGAGCGTCGCCTACGCGCGGCACTGGGCGAGCGCTACCTGGCCGAGCTCCCGCACCTGTGGGACCGCGAGCCGGCCGGCGCGCACGTACGCCACGTCTATATGGACATCGCGAGCACCCTCTATAAGGAGTGCTTCTGCGACCAGCTCGGAGACTGGTGCCGCGCGCGCGGCGTGCAGTACATCGGCCACGTTATCGAGGACAAGGACTGCCACGCGCGCCTGGGCGTGGGCGCCGGGCACTACTTCCGCGCCGTGGGCGGTCAGGACATGGCGGGCGTCGACATCGTGATCAACCAGCTGGTACCCGGCATGGACCGCGGCCTTCACAGCTACGGACGCGGCGTGTGGGACCTCGAGTTCTATAACTACGTGCTGCCCAAGCTGGGCTCCTCGGCAGCACACCTCGATCCCAAAAAGCAGGGGCGCTGCATGGCCGAGGTCTTTGGCGCATTTGGATGGCACGAAGGCCTACGCGAGATGAAGTGGATCGCCGATCATTTTTTGGTGCGCGGCGTCAATTGGTTTGTGCCGCATGCCTTTAGCATGGCCGCCTTCCCCGACTGGGACTGCCCGCCGCATTTCTATGCGCATGGCCAAAACCCCCAGTTTGCACACTTTGGGCAGCTCATGAGCTACATGAACCGTACGGCGAGCCTGCTGAGCGGCGGGCGCGCAACGACCCCGGTGGCGCTTCTCTACCATGCGGACGCCGAGTGGACAGGCGAGGCGAACTTTATGCAGCATGCCGCCTCCGAGCTTATGCGCGCGCAGGTCGACTTTGACATCGTGCCGGCAGAGGCATTTGAGGACGCAGGGCGCTATGCCGTTGAAATTGCCGCAGACGGTAGCGGCTTTGGCGTGAACGGCCAGGCATACCGCTGCCTGGTGATGCCCGGAGCCGAGTTTGTCGGCGGAGCCGTGCTCGACTTTGCCGCGCGCGCCGCAGCCGCAGGTGTTGCCGTGTACGCGCTGGATGAGTTGCCGAGCAAGCGCTACGACGGTGATATTGCAGCCCGCGAGGGCTTTGCCTCCGTGGATGCAGCCGCGGTCGCCGGCATCAAGCTCCTGGCAACCGCCGAGCTCGCAGGCACGCTTGCCGACGCCGGTATGCAGACCGTGGTTTGTGCCGAGCCCCAGCCCTGGCTGCGCGCACTGCGCTACGAGCGGGCGGGCGAGACCTATCTAATGCTCGTCAACGAGCATCCCAAGCAGGGTATCTCCACTCAGATTGCGCTTGCCGACGGCACACCCGTTGCAGGCGCGCGCCTCGACCTGCTCAACGGCACCGATCCCGCCGCCTTTGACGGCACGCTCGAGCTGGCTCCCTACGAGAGCTGCATCGTGGTCCTTGGGGCTACAGGTTCCGCCGGCGCGGCAACTGCTGGAGACGAAGCCACATGCGTCGACGGGCCCTGGGCGGTTGCCTTCTCTGCCCCTGGCACCGATGCCTTTGGCGAGTCTGTTGAGCTTGCAGACCTGCACGACCTTTCCTCGGCCGAGTTCCCCGGCAAGGCCGGCACATTCCGCTACCGGGCCTCCTTTGTCCTGGGCGAAGCGGCCACCCGCACCGTCATCGACCTTGGCGAGGTCTTTGAGACCGCAGCCGTCACCCTCGACGGCAAATCCCTCGGCACCCGCATCTGTCCGCCTTACCGCTTTGAGGCCGCCGCACTTTTAGCCGGCGAGCACGCGCTTACGATCGATATCATCAACACCCTCGACCACGCCGTCCCCGACATGTTCGGCATGACCGAGCCCTCCGATCCCAGCGGCCTCTTGGGGCCCGTACGCGTGCTCGGGTAACGCCCCGGGCGCAAACGGCCCAACAAGGACAGCGCCCCTATGTTGAGCCCGCACAGCGTCGAGCGGTCCGTCGTTCATAGACCGGCGGACCAAAACTCCCAGCCAAGCCGAACGTTTTATTTATCGCTATGATTGGTTTATCGCGACGCAAACGCATAGGAGCCATATGGATATCAGGCGAAAGATCACGCAGGGCAAAAGCCTCACCCCCACCGAGCAACAACTTGGGCGAACGGCCCTCGCCATGGGCGAGGATGTGCGCGGGCTTTCCATTAAGGAATTTGCCGCGTGCGCCAACGTTTCGGTCGCGAGCGTGCACCGCTTTTGCAAAAAGCTCGGCCTCGAGGGATTCAAAGACCTCAAGGTCGAGCTCATCCGCCAGGCGACCGAGGCGGGCAACCGGCGCGACGTGGACATCAACTTTCCCTTCGATGCCACCTCCACCCCTGCGCAGGTGATGGAGCGCATGGAGGGGCTCTACCAGACCACCTTGGCCGAAACGCAGGAGCTGCTCGACCCTGCACAGCTCGACCACGCCGCCAAGCTCATCATGCGCGCCGGCACCGTGGACATCTACACGGGCTCGCATAACCTGTATCCAGCGGGAATGTTCCGCGATCGCCTGCTTTCCGCCGGCAAAAGCGCGACGTGCCACGACAGCGTCGAGGCGCAGGTGCGCACGGCGCTCGCCTCGGGTCCCGACCATGTGGCAATCGTCATCTCCTACAGCGGCCTTGCCCCCAACCTCAAGGAGATCTTGCCGATCCTTAGCAGTCGACATGTCCCGGTCATCGTCATCGGCACGCCGTACTGTGCCCGCATTCACCCCGGCTTTGCCGCCTATCTCACGGTAAGCGACCACGAGAGCATGACGCACCGCATCACGCAGTTCGCCAGCCATATCGCCGTGCAATACGTACTCGATTCGCTCTATAGCAGCTACTTTGCCAAAGATTACGCCCGCTGCTCCGAGTTCCTAGAGCGCTCGTTCCCCTACACCCGCCTGCCCGGACTCAAGTAGCGACGAGTGTGGATTTTTGGACACTCAGATAACGAGCGTGGATAATCTCCCACTTTGAGCCCGCACACAGGCCAAACCCGGGAGATTATCCACGCTCATTTTGGGTCCCCTGGGAACGCATGAGGAGGGCGGAAGACAGCCGTTATTTGCGAGGCGTCAGCGACGTAAAGAGTCCGTGTTGGTTGCAGTAAAGATATATCCTGCCGCGCCCGGTAATATGGAAGCGCGGCTGCACCGATTGCTCTGGATAGAGCTTCTTAAAGCAGATGCCGTCCATAGTCGCATATGCCACAAAGCTAATGTAGTGATCCTTGGTCATGGGATGATCGAGCGTGACGTACCAATCGTCCTCGATGCGCTCGATGGAAAAGGCGTGGTCCGCGTCCGGCTCTTCGGCCTCCTGGGGAAACATCGTGGAGCCACAGCAGCTAAAGCTGCCTTCTCCGAGCGCGTGCACAACGTTTCCGCAGATAGGGCAAACGTAAAAGACGCCTTTGAGCATATTGCCTGCACGGTTGGCGTTGGCCCGAATGTCACCAGCCAAAAGCTCGGCCACGCTTATGCCGAGTCTCTGGGCCAAAGGCTCAACGAGGGAAATGTCGGGAAGGCCGCGGCCGGATTCCCACTTGCTGACGGCTTTATCGGTCACGCCAAGCTTTCCGCCAGGGCGCGCTGGGTGAGGCCGCGCTCTTCGCGCAGCTGCTTGATGGCATGCGCTGCCAAAAAAGTATGGGAGGCATTGGTTTGCCGTGTCTGGTTCATGGGCTGTCCAATCAAATTGAAGAAATGGAGTGAACCGGTTCGACAGTCAGTATCCATTTGAAGGCCAGGCTCGACAACCTACGCTGCGTAGACATGCGCCAATCGAACGAGCGCGGATTTTTGGACGCTCATCCTGAGTAGTCATTTAAGAACGCCCCAATGACTACTCATTTATGTCTGTCCCCAATGACTACCAAGCAACGCCGATGTTTTGGCAACGACAGCGAAAACCCGCCAGAGCGAGCAAGGTGCCTTGAAACGAGGCGGCATTGATCTTTCGATCATGCCGCCGAAGTTGAAAGGCAGATTGCCGCTCTGGCGGGTTTGCAGCGTCGAGCCGTTACGCGGGTTGGTAAACCCGCGTAACTACTCCCGAGCTCCGTACTGCTCGTAGTAGGCGTCGATAGCGGTCTTGAGCTCGTCGTCGATGACGACTTTGCCGTCGATCTCGTGGTTGTAGAGGGTCTCGACGACCTCAGCCATGGAGACGATGCTCGCGACGGGGAAACCGTACTTGGCCTCGATCTCCTTCTGCGCGGTGGTCACGCCACCCTTGCCGACCTCCATGCGGTTGAGGGACACAATCAGGCCCTTGATCTCGACATCGGCAGCAGCCTTGACCTTGGGATAGTCTCGTCGATGGACTTACCGCTGGTGGTGACGTCCTCGACCATGACCACGCGGTCGCCGTCCTGGGGCTCGTAGCCCAGCAGGTTGCCCTTGTCAGCGCCGTGGTCCTTGGCCTCCTTGCGATCGCAGCAGTACTTGACCTCCTTGCCGTACAACTCGTGGTAGGCAATTGCGGTCACGACGGCCAGCGGAATACCCTTGTAGGCCGGTCCAAACAGCACGTCAAAGTCGTCGCCAAAGTTATCGTGGATTGCCTGGGCGTAATACTCGCCCAGCTTCTTGAGCTGGTAGCCCGTCACGTAAGCGCCAGCATTCATAAAGAACGGGGACTGACGGCCGCTCTTGAGCGTAAAGCTGCCGAACTTAAGAACGTCGGACTCAACCATGAACTTGATGAACTCTTGCTTGTAAGCCTCCATGCGGGCTCCTCTCGTAATCGCGTACGTGCCTTCCAGTTTAGCGCAGGCAGGGCGCGTTGCGGGCGCGCTTTGGGGCCTCGGCATTCTGTAAAGGCTTTGTCAGGGGCAATGGTTTTCCAAACATTGGGGTTGACACGGCAAACCCCCTCATCAAGAATACGGGCGGATTGTAACGGGTACGAGATACCCAAAACGCGCAGCGCTCGGCCTTAAGGAGGTGTGCCATGGAAGGCAGTCATAGTCGAAAAACCTGCATGTCGCCCTCGGCACGCCGCGAGGATTCCGCACACGCATAAGCGCCACGAACCGATCGTCAAAACCACCACAAAGGTGCCTGTCCCCTTTGTGGTGGTTCGAGAGCATGACGTGAGCGACATCTAGGTTTTTTGAAGCAAATACGACACGTACGCTAACTCCCTTCATCAAGGAGGACCCTATGCTGATGCTCAAAACCGCCACGGTACTCGAAGCTATCTCCAAGCGCCGCCGCACGGCGCGCCCTGCCGCTCACACCGGCCTGTCCAAGAACACCATATTCGCCGCCACCCATAGCGCCGAGGACGCCCTCGTGCTGCTTGACGCCAGGGCCGGCGGACTCGGTACCGAGCACGCCGCCGAGCGCCTAGACGCCATCGGCCCCAACACCATCGATGCGCCGACCAAGACACTCGCCCGCCGCATCGCCGACGCGTTCATCGACCCCTTCGCCGGCATCCTCGCCGCGCTCGCGCTGGTCTCGCTCTACATCGACGTGCTCGCCGCGCCCGAGCTGCAGCGTGACCCCTCCACGGTCATCGTTATCGGCATCATGCTGCTGGTATCGGGCGGCATGAAGTTTATCCAGGAAGCCCGCAGCGGCAATGCGGCCGAGGCCCTCAAGGACCTGGTCTCCAACACCTGCTGTGCCCTGCGCGATGGCGAGCGCCTCGAGATCCCCTTCGACGAGCTCGTCCCCGGCGATGTGATCCGCCTCTCTGCCGGCGATATGGTGCCGGCCGACGCCCGCATCATCACCGCGCGCGATCTGTTTGTGATCGAATCCGCGCTCACCGGCGAGAGCGAGGCCGTCGAGAAGACCGCTGCCGCCACGGCCGTCGAGGGCGCCGACGGCCCCGCGCTGCCACTCTCTGCCTGCAAGAACATCGTCTTTACCGGCACCTCCGTGCAAAACGGCACCGCCATGGCGCTCGTCGTTGCCACCGGCTCGGACACCTACCTGGCGGCATCGCCAAGATGCTCAACGGGCGCGGCGAGAAGAGCGCGTTTGACCGCGGCGTCTCGAGCGTCTCCATGCTGCTCGTACGCCTCATGCTCGTTATGGCGCCGGCCGTCTTTGCCATCAACGCCGCCACCAAGGGCAACGTCATCGACGCGCTGCTATTCGCCACGAGCGTGGCCGTGGGCATCACGCCGCAGATGCTCCCCGTCATCGTGACCACGAGCCTGTCGCAGGGCGCCAAGGACCTCGCCCGTCGCCAGGTTATCGTCAAGGAACTGCCGGCGATCCAAAACCTCGGCGCGATGGACGTCCTGTGCTGCGACAAGACCGGCACCCTCACCGAAGACCGCATCGTGCTCGAGCGCTACCTCAACACCGACGGCAACGAGGACGTGCGCGTACTGCGCCATGCGTTTTTGAACAGCTTCTTCCAGACTGGCCTCAAGAACCTTATCGACCTGGCCGTCATCGACCGCGCCGATGTGACGCCCTCGGCAGCAGCACCCGATTCCATGCTGGGCCAGAGCCTGCGCGACCGCTATACCAAGGTGGACGAGGTGCCCTTCGATTTCTCGCGCCGTCGCCTGAGCGTAGTTGTCGCCGACGCCCAGGGTAAAACCCAGATGGTTACCAAAGGAGCTGCCGAGGAAATGCTCGAGATCTGCTCCTTTGTCGAAGTCGATGGTGCCGCCCAGCCGCTCACCGAAGATAAGCTCGCCCAGATTCGCCAGCAGGTCGCCGGGCTCAATGCCGAGGGCCTGCGCGTGATTGCCGTGGCGCAGAAGACCAATCCGCGCTGCGTGGGCGAGTTTGGCATTGCCGACGAGTGCGACATGGTGCTGATGGGCTTTTTGGCCTTCCTCGATCCGCCCAAAGCAAGTGCCGTGGGCGCCATCGCCACCCTCGAGGCCAAGGGCGTGGCAGTCAAGGTCCTGACCGGCGACAACGACCGCGTCGCGGCCACCGTCTGCGAACAGATCGGTATCGACGCGAGCAACGTCTTGCTGGGCTCCGAGATCGATGCGCTCGATGACGCCGAACTTGCCGAGCGCGCCGAGAACACCCACCTCTTCGCCAAGCTCTCGCCGCTGCAGAAGGCGCGTCTGGTGCGTGTCATGCGCGAGCTGCTCGGCCACACCGTGGGCTTTATGGGCGATGGCATCAACGACGCCGCCGCCATGCGTGCAAGCGATTGCGGCATCTCGGTCGATTCGGCCGTCGACATTGCCAAGGAATCTGCCGATATCATCTTGCTCCAGAAGGACCTGGGCGTGCTCGAGCGCGGCATCATCGAGGCCGCCGCACCTACGGCAACCTACTCAAGTACCTCAAGACCACGGTGAGCTCCAACTTTGGCAACGTGCTATCCGTGACCGTCGCGAGCCTGTTCTTGCCGTTCTTGCCCATGAGTGCTCTGCAGTTGGTGCTGCTGTCGCTGGTCTACGAGATCGTGTGCATCGCGCTGCCGTGGGACACCGTCGACGACGCCTGGACCGCCCGTCCGCGCGCCTGGGATGCCGCGTCCATTAAGGGCTTTATGCTCGAGTTGGGTCCCGTGAGCTCACTGTTTGATATCGTGACTTTCGCCGTGCTCTTCTTTGTGGTGTGCCCCGCCGCCGTGGGCTCAAGCTGGGCAGAGCTTGCCGCTGTAGGCGACGTCGCAGGCATGGCGGCCTTTACGGCGCTCTTCCAGAGCGGTTGGTTTGTCGAGTCCATGTGGTCGCAGACGCTCGTGATCCACATGCTGCGCTCCCCGCGCCTGCCGAGCGCGCGCGACCACGCCGCGCCGGCACTGTGCGCTCTCACCGTGCTGGGTCTGGTACTCGTCACCTGGCTGCCGGCAAGCCCCATCGCCGATGCGCTAGACCTCATGCCGCTGCCGCCGAGCTTCTTCGCGCTGCTCGTCAGCATCGTCGCCGCCTACATCGCACTCACCCAGCTGGCCAAGCGCCGCTACATCGCCCGCCACGGCGAACTGCTGTAACTCCACAGGCGCTCCCGTCAAAACCACCACAAAGGTGCCTGTCCCCTTTGTGGTGGTTCGCGCTGGCAGTGGCTGCCCAAAACAGCTAAAAAAGCCCCGTCCCAAATGGGCTAGTCCTTGGGCGCCCAGGACCAGAAAAAGTTGATGAGGGCCACACGTGAGGAGGCGCCGGTCTTTTTGTTGATCGAGGCGATATGACGGTAAAGCGTGGAGCGCGAAAGGAAGAGCGTTGCGGCGATGTCTTGAACACTCTCGCGCGATGCGACCAAGGCCTCCAAAATATCGCGCTCGCGCTGCGTAAGCTCAAAGGCGACGGCGAAGGTATCGAGACGCTCGTCGAGTGTGGACTCCGGCACCTCTGCGGGGGCGGGCTCGCTCTGGGCGGATACGGGATCCGTGCCAAGGTCGCTAGCAGCAAACGCCAGGTCGCCGCGCACTTCAACGTCATAGACTGATGCCCAGACTGTCCCAGCAGCGAGATCGCAATGCCCACAAGCAGTACAAGCCCCACGCCCACTGCCAACAGCACGTTCTGGCTCGAGACAATCGCCACCGCCGGTGCCGTCACGAGCATCGCGCAAACGTTATTGATGACGCGGCCCATACACGGCCACAGATACGACCAATGCGCATACACCGAAATGGCGGCAAACTTCGCCGTGAAAAACACCACGAAGAAGCCCGCACCCAGATAGAAGATGACGGTGGCGGCAAGTATGTTGGCGCCGTTGGCATCGGTGATAAGCACAGCGAATGAGAGCGTGGACAACATGGCGGCGCAGGTCATGATGATGTTCATACACGAGCGCCCGCGCAGGTCAAATAGGGCGCCGGCGAGCAGAGCGCTCACGCCCATCAGCAAGCGCGACCAATCGCCCAAGTCAACGGACCCGGCGGCGTGCGAGATCGTGAGCCCCGCATTGAGGGCGGCAAACACCCCGGTAAGGCAGGCGGTTGCAATCGTCAGACGCACCACGGCGCGCCGAAAAGCCGCCGTTGACTCGGGATCGTTTCGCCATTTGGCGCCAAACTCCGATGCATCCACCGAAAGCTCGGAGATATCGGGTTCAGGCCCAAACTCAGATTCGCCGCGCAGCTTGGCACGGCGGACGCCGTGGAGGAGCGCCACCTGCGCGACCGCACAGGCAACAAAAACAAACTGCTGCGGAATCCCCGCGGGTATCACCATGTGGCTGAACACCTGAAGCAGGACGCCCAGAGCATATGAAAGCGCCGCCGCGCGCGCCAAGTACGGCGTCCGCGCAAAGCGCCGCGCAAAGTTGGCGTGAGCGGTCGATCCGCAGTAGCCCAGCGTGCAACACGCCATCAAACCGCCGGCAATTACCACCTCAAACCGAACCGCCATAATCATCAGCAGCAATGCCGACACCAGCAGCACGCCCGTGATGTCGCTCGTCGTATCGATCGCGCGGGGGCGGCGATAGTACAGAATAGGACGCACAAAAAAGCCGATTACGCTCGCACCGACGATGAGGGTCTCGTAGGTAGCAACCTCGCTCGGCGGCACAAACTCGGCCACGCGCATGTCGAAGAGGTACTCGCCAGCCAAAAACGTAAAATAGAACAGCGCCAGGCATATAATCTCCCGAATGCCCCAACGCAAATACGCTGTTGTGTCTCCCATACCTTTCATGAATACCCCCCCCCGCAGTCGCTTAATGGCCTGCAAACTCATTCTATTAGAGAACCAGTCCTAATATCGAACCTATCCTCAAAATGTCGCTAATTTGACCCCAACAGCCCACGGCGTAAACCGATTTTGAGCCGCAAGGCCCAGAAGGGGCGCGCACGGCTTGCAGCTCGGCAAGGAGTGTCCCCAACTGCCACTCATTTAAGTACGTCCCCAATGAGTGCAAGTGACGCAAGTGCCAATCAAATGACGAGAGCGGATAATCTCCCACTTTGAGCCTGTATGCAGGCCAAAAACGGGAGATTATCCACTCTCATTCTGTGGGTAGCCATTGGGGACGTTCTTAAACGACTAGTCAAACAAGAACGTCCCCAATGATTATGTCCAATGCGCTACACCAGGCGCATGGCCTCCTGGACAGCACCGTAAAGGTTGGCGTCGTTGCCGAGCTCGGCCGCCTTTATCTGCGGCACAGGAATGCCGGCAAGGGTCCCTTCGTAACTCGAGAGGGCCAGCGGCATCTGCGCACGCAGGGCATCGACGAGCTCGGGATGGCACGAGATGCCGCCTGCGATCACAAAGACCTCGGGGTCGAGCACGGCCTGCAGGTTGATGAGCTGTCCGTCAAATGCGTGAGCGTAGCGGTCGAGCGCGCGCTGCCCCGCCATGTCGCCATCCGCGATCCACTCAAAGACGCGGCGGCCGTCCACCGGAGAATCCGCAGGCAGGCCCTTCTCGGCAACGGCGGCATCGCGGAGCGCACGCCAACCGCCCGAACCCGCAAAGGAGTTTTCCATGCTCGCAGCAGTCGTGACATCGTTGCGCAAGAAGCTAAACTCGCCTGCAAAGCAGTGCGCGCCGCGCAGGACCTTGCCGTCGATGACGATACCGCCGCCGATGCCCGTGCCGATAGCGAGCACCACGCCAAAACGCGTCCCGCGCAGAGCGCCAGCCGCATACTCACCGAGTGCACAGCACCTACCGTCGTTATTGACGGCAATCGGCACCCCCAGAGCCTCGCGCATGAGCTTTCCGAGCGGACAGCCATCCATAAACGTGAGCGCACCACCGCGATGGATCGTTCCTGTGACATCTCCCTCGTAGATGCCGCCGGGCGCACTCACGCCCACGGCGCTCACGCGCTCGCGATACGGCTCGACGAGCGAGATCAGCGCCGCGACCGTCTCATCAGCCGTGGTAAAGCCCGTCGGCAGGCTTCCGCGCTCGCGGATGGAAAAATCCTCGCCCAGCACAGCCCATTTAACGGCCGTACCGCCCACATCGATTCCAAAAAACTCCTGCATGTTCACTCCTTACAAGCGTAGCCCCGGACGCGCATCGCCGCGACCATCACAGGGGCCACCCCCCTGCGATGGTCGTGCAGCAAGTCACACCCGGAGCCGATTATCTCTGTTTTACGCCTCTAATTTGGTCAGGCGAAGCATCATATACTGCTTACTTGGGAGATCGATGCGGAACTTGCCCTCAAAGGTTCCGGGAAGCTCCTCCTCCGTCATGCCTCATGTGTCCACGACACGCACCTTGTATCGAGCGCCCGCCTCGCCCACAAACTCACGAGACCACTCATTTAAGTACGTCCATTACAGTCGAAATTGTCAGCCCGGGCCCGTCTCGGGCTACGATTGAGGCGCGCCCAGAACGGGCCGCCGACCGGGCGCCCGCGCACGGCCGAACGTCCCTGCCCCCGAGAGGGCCCGTTGGGTGCTGCCGGCGCGGGACGCGCCGCCCCCGACGGCTGATAGGAAAGTGCCGGGCAGGCGCCGCGGCTGGTAATGTGAGTGCCGAGGGGGAGGCCATCCGGTCGAACGACTACCGGAAGGATACCACCGTGAAAGCGCCATCGACCAGACCGGGGGCCGTGCTCGGCCTGGACGTCGGCAAGTCCTCCCACTGGGCCTGCCTGATCGACCGCGGCGGGGAGGTGCTGGCCAGCGCCCCCGTCCGCAACAGGGAGGCCGAGCTCGACGCGCTGTTCGCCTCCGCGCCCGCCGGCACGCTCGTCGTCGTCGACCAGTTC
>JAQEDJ010000070.1 GCA_027669525.1 Coriobacteriaceae bacterium AM48-5
TTTTGGCGATGGGGGCAGGCACCGCAGTGATTGGGGCTGGGGGAGACAACCCCCTTGCCGTTGAGCTTTCGACGGCGCCGACGTCGAGACGTTGCGCGTTCCCGGTCTGGTCGGTACCTCGCCGTTTAAGGCTCCGCAGATAGCGAGAGCGTGCTGTCCATGAATGGCCGCCGCGTGTTCAAGTTCGGCGTCAACGCCATCTGCGACACGGTCCATAAGCTCGCCTGCGACGCGAGTATCGCGGTCGAGGACATCGACCATTTTGTATTCCATCAGGCCAACGAGCGAATTTTGAACCAGGCGATCAAGCGCCTGGGCGTGCCGGACGAGCGCGTGGTTCGCACGTTGCGCGAGACCGGCAACATTTCGAGCGCCTGCATTCCCTTTGCGCTTGACCGGCTGGCACGTACCGACGCACTGAATGCGGGCGACACCATCGCCCTCGTTGGATTTGGCGCCGGCCTGGATATAGGTGGCTATTTGCTTCGTTGGAAGTAGTCGCACATAGGAAATAAAAACGCCCCTAGGGCACAAACAAAGGAGAACTACCATGGCAGATCAGAAGACCTTCGAGCGCGTTTGCGACGTTATCCGCGAGACCGCCGGCCTTGACGACGTCGAGATGAAGCCCGAGTCCACGCTCGAGGAGATCGGCCTCGACAGTCTGGGTACCGTCGAGATTCTCGTGGCCGTCGAGGACGAGTTCGATATTCAGCTCGATACCGAGGAGAACCCTAAGACGGTCGGCGAGTTCGTCGATACGGTTGAGGCGGCATTGGAGAAGTAGAGATGCTCAAGACTCCTCTCTGCGAGCTGCTCGGCATCGAAAAGCCCGTGTTCCAGGGCGGCATGGCCTGGATTGCCGATGCCTCGCTGGCGTCTGCCGTGTCCGAGGCAGGCGGCTTAGGGATTATCGCGGCCATGAATGCCGACGCAAACTGGTTGCGCGATCAGATTCACGAGCTGCGCACCAAGACGGATAAGCCTTTGGCGTCAACGTCATGCTCATGAGCCCGTTTGCCGACGAGGTCGCGCAGGTTGTGATTGACGAGCGAGTGCCGGTCGTCGTGACAGGCGCCGGCAATCCCGCCAAGTACATGAAGGCGTGGAACGAGGCGGGCATCAAGGTCATCCCGGTCGTTGCCTCGGTGGCGCTGGCGCGCCTCGTGGCGCGTCGTGGAGCCACGGCGGTTGTTGCCGAGGGCACCGAATCGGGCGGCCATATTGGCGAGACCTCGACGATGGCGCTGGTGCCGCAGGTCGTCGATGCGGTCGACATTCCCGTCGTGGCCGCCGGCGGTATTGCCGACGGCCGCGGCGTGGCGGCCGCCTTTATGCTGGGTGCCGCCGGCGTGCAGGTGGGTACGCGCTTTCTGGTCGCAAATGAGTGCACCGTCTCGGAGCAGTACAAGGAGATGGTCCTGAAGGCCAACGACACTTCGACGCGTGCGACCGGTCGCTCGACGGGACATCCGGTGCGCGCCCTCAAGAGCCCCTTCACCAACGCCTATGCCAAGAGCGAGGCGGCTGGCGTAAGTGTCGAGGAACTCGGGGCCATGGGCACGGGCGCCTTCGCAAGGCCGCCAAGGACGGCAACTACGAAGAGGGTTCGTTTTTGTGTGGACAGATTGCCGGCATGGTTAGCGAGCGCCAGAGCGCACGTGAAATCGTTGACGATCTGGTCGATGGCGCCGAGCGCGTCCTGAAGGGTGCGTCCGCATGGGTAGCGTAGCGTTTCTGTTTGCCGGCCAGGGTGCCAACACCCCGCGATGGGCGTCGACCTGATCGAGGCATCGCCGGCGGCTGCTGAGGTGTTTGCAATCGCCGATGAGGTGCGTCCGGGGACCAGTGAGCAGTGCCGGAGCGCCTCCAAGGAGGAGCTCTCGCAGACCGAGAACACGCAGCCGTGCGTGTTCGTTCACGACCTGGCAGCGGCTATCGCTCTGCGTGAGCGCGGCGTGGTGCCTGCCGCCTGTGCGGGATTCTCGCTGGGCGAGGTCGCCGCGCTCACCTTTGCGGGGGCATTCGATACGCGAGCGGGCTTTGAGCTCGTGTGCGAGCGCGCGGCGCTGATGGCCGCGGCTGCCGAGCGCCATCCGGGCGGCATGCGCGCCGTCATCAAGCTCGATGCGGTGCAAGTCGAGGGCCTGGCAAAACAGGCCGGCGAGGACTGCTGGCCGGTCAACTACAACAGCCCCCAGCAGACGGTTGTGGCCGGAGCGCCCGATGCGTTGCAGACCCTCGACGCCTGGTAAAAGAGGCTGGTGGCCGGGCCATGAGGGTCGCGGTGTCGGGTGCATTCCATAGCCCCTATATGGCCGAGGCGACTGAGGGGCTGGCGACGTATATCCAAGCCGGCCACGCGCCGTCTCCGCTGCTGATTCCGGTCATGGCAAACATGACGGCGGCGCCCTATCCGGCGGACCCGCGAGCGGCATCAGATGTCTTGGTCAACCAGGTGAGTCATGCCGTTCGCTGGGTCGACACGCTGCATACTCTGCAGGATCAGGGGATCGACACGTTTATTGAGGTCGGCCCCGGCAAAACGCTGTCGGGCCTGGTCAAGCGTACGCTGAGCGACGTTCGCGTGTATTCGTGCGAAACGGCCGAGCAGGTCGCAGCTATTGCCGACGAGCTCGCATAGTCCACAGGGCTGTAACCCGAAAGGAATGACATGGGCAACTTGAACAACGGCGCGCTCGAGCGCAACGACTCACGTCGCGTGGTGCTGGTTACGGGCGGCTCGCGCGGTATCGGCCGCGCCTGCGCTGTCGGTCTGGCGGAGGACGGCTTTGATATCGCCGTCGTCTATGCCGGCAGCGTCGATGCGGCGCGCGAGACGTGCGAAGCCTGCGAGGCGGCTGGCGCCGCGGCACGCGCATATCAATGCGACGTGGCCGACCCCGCTGCCGTCAACGCGTGCGTGGAAGCGGTCCTCAACGACTTTGGCTCCATTTGGGCGCTCGTCAACAACGCCGGCATAACGCGCGACGGTCTGCTCATGCGTATGGGCGACGATGCCTTCGACCGCGTGCTCGATGTCAATCTCAAGGGCACGTTCAATATGACGCGCGCGCTCACCAAGACCTTTATGCGCCAGCGCGGCGGTTGCGTCATCAACATGAGTTCGGTCGTGGGCCTGATGGGCAATGCCGGGCAGGCCAACTACGCTGCCTCCAAGGCGGGCGTCATCGGCCTGACCAAGGCGGTAGCGCGCGAGCTTGCACCCCGCGGCGTACGAGTGAACGCGGTCGCCCCGGGGTTTGTCGAGACGGATATGACGTCAAAGCTCTCGGAGAAGGTTCGCGCGGCAACCGAGGAGCAGATTCCCCTAAAGCGCATGGCGCGCCCCGAGGAAGTGGCCGGCGTGGTGCGTTTTTTGGCGAGTGATGCGGCTGCCTACATTACGGGTGAGGTCGTGCGCGTCGACGGCGGAATGGCGATGTAGAAACCAGGGCCGAAGAACGGCTTGAATGAGGAGAGCATGATGGAACAGAGAGTTGCAATCACCGGCATCGGTGCCGTGTCGCCGCTCGGCAACACCGCGCTTGCCACCTGGGCGGCCATGTGTGCCGGGACCTGTGGCATCGGCCCGATTACGCACTTCGATACGGATGCGTTTGCCGTCAAGGTGGCGGCCGAGGTCAAGGGCTTTGACGGCAACGACTACTTTGGCAAGCACGATGCCAAGCACTTAGACCCCTGCGTTCAGTTTGCACTGGCGGCGTCGGACGAGGCCATGCACGATGCGGGCTTTGATGTCGAGGCGTCATCGATCGCGAGCGCCTGGGCGTCTACGTGGGTTCAGGCGTGGGCGGCATGCAGACGCTCGTCGACAACGTCCACACGATCGCCGATCGTGGGCCCCGCCGCGCATCGCCTTACATGATTGCGATGATGATCCCCAACATGGCTTCGGGCAATATCGCGATTCGCCATAAGGCAAAGGGCCCGACCCTGCCCGTCGTGACTGCCTGCGCGACTTCTGCCCATGCGGTGGGCGAGGCGTTCCGCGCCATCAAGCACGGCTATGCCGATGCGATTCTCGCCGGCGGTACCGAGGCCGCAATCATCCCCGATGCCGTTGCGGGCTTTACGTCCTGCCGTGCACTCACCACTAATCCTGACCCGTCGACGGCATGCTGTCCGTTCGATGCGAATCGCGACGGTTTTGTGATGGGCGAGGGCGCCTGCGTGCTCGTACTGGAGAGCATGGAGCACGCGCTGGCTCGCGGGGCGCACATTTATGCCGAGGTCGTGGGCTACGGCAACACCGATGATGCTATCACATCACGAGCCCCGATCCCGAGGCTGCCGGCATTGCCCGCGCGATATCGCTGGCGGTGGCCGAGGGCGACGTTAAGCCTTCCGAGGGCCTCTACATCAATGCCCACGGCACCTCGACTAAACTCAACGATTCGTCCGAGACGGCGGGCATTAAGCGGGCGCTTGGCGAGGACGCGGCACGCACCGCGCATATCTCGTCGACCAAGTCGATGACCGGTCACATGATCGGTGCCACGGGTGCCATCGAGGTCATGGCCTGCGCCATGGCGCTCGAGCAGGGCGTGGTGCCCCCGACCATTAACTACCACACGCCCGATCCCGCCTGCGATCTTGATTACACGCCTAATCGAGCGGTTCGTGCCGACCTTACCTGGCGCTTTCGACCAATCTGGCTTTGGCGGGCACAATGCCGCCATCGCGCTGCGTAGATATGCAAGGAGCTAGAGCATGGATTCCAAAAGACTTGCCGAGATAGCCGATGTGATGGAGGACCGCGGCCTCACGCGCGTGCGTGTTGAGGAGCCCGATGGCACCGCGGTCGAACTCGAGCGCGCGAGTGCGGCGCAGCCGGTTGCCGTGCCCATGCCTATGCCGAGCGCCATGGCCGCACCGGTTGCGGCTCCC
>JAQEDJ010000071.1 GCA_027669525.1 Coriobacteriaceae bacterium AM48-5
GTCGTTGGGTAGTCATTGGGGACGTTCTTAAACGACTAGTCAAACAAGAACGTCCCCAATGACTACCCACAAAGCGAGAGTGGATCTCGTCATTTTGCGGCACTTGGGGACGTTCCTTTTCTGCCGGCAGTTAGGGACACTCCCTGTACAAAAACCGCCCCGTTCTCTGTAGAGGACGGGGCGGTTTGTCTTTTAGGCTTGAGCGGCCAGGCTTATGCGAAGCGGGCGACGAGCTCCTGGAGCACGTCGGTCATCTTGACGAGCGAACTGACCGGGACGAACTCGTTGACGCCGTGGTAGCAATAGCCGCCGGTGGAAAGGTTGGGGCAGGGCAGACCGCGGAACGACAGCTGAGCGCCGTCAGTGCCGCCACGAATCGGCAGCACTTGGGCTCAACGCCGCAGGCAAGGTAGGCTTCCTTGGCAACATCAATAAGCTCGGGATAGTCACGAACGATCTCGGCCATATTTCGATACTGCTGCTTAATCTCGACTGTCACGCGCTCCTCACCCAGACGCTGGTTGAGCATCGAGGCGGCGGCATCAATAAGGTCGAGTTTCTGCTGGAACTTGGCGGCGTCATGGTCGCGGACGATATAGCGCGCTGTGGCGTGATCGACGGTCGCAGATACACCCTCAAGGTGATAAAAGCCCTCGTAGCCTTCCGTATACTCCGGGCGCTGCACGTAGGGGAGCAACGCGTTGAAGTCGCAGAACAGATTGCCTGCGTTGACCATACGGCCCTTGGCGTCGCCCGGGTGGATGGACTGGCCCTCAAAGCAGACGGTCGCCTCGGCGGCGTTAAAGCACTCCCACTCCAGTTCGCCGATGGGGCCGCCGTCGACCGTGTAGGCGTACTTGCAGCCAAAGGTATCGATATCCAACAGCTCGGCTCCGTGGCCGATCTCCTCGTCAGGGCAGAAGCAAATGCCGAGTGCGGGATGGGGCAGAGAAGGGTCCTGAGCGATACGCGCGACAAGCGACATGATCTCGGCGACGCCTGCCTTGTCGTCCGCGCCCAGCAGCGTGGTGCCATCGCTGCAGACCAGGTCCTCACCCGCGAGGTCGTTCAGGGCGGGAAGCTTGGCGGTACTCATGGCAACGGGCTTACCGTCAACCGTGCCGCAGACCAGGTCGCCGCCTTCGTAGTGTACGATGTGCGGCTTCACGCCGGCGCCCGGTGCAACTTCGGTGGTGTCGAGATGGGCGATCAGGCCCAGGGCAGGCTTGTCCTCAGCGTCCGCACTTGCGGGGATATGCGCGCAGACATAGGCATGCTCGGTCACGTGGGCATCTTCCGCACCAAGCTCGCGCAGCTCTTCAGCCAGCACGTTGGCAAGGTCAAACTGAACGGCGCTCGAAGGTACCTGGTCGCAGTTTGCATCCTCGGACTGCGTGTTGATCTGGACGTAGCGCAAAAAGCGCTCGAGGACATCGGGGTTCGTGGTGGTGTTTTCCATAAAGACCGCTCCAATCTTGGTCGTCGTGTGCAACAAGAACTCTAGCACGGTATGCCACGGCATACCGCGACGCTTGGATGGGGTAGAATCAGCCATTGAATGCAGAAGGGACGGAAGATCATGGATACGACAAATAGCTCGCGCGAACTACATCTGACGGTGGCGAACGAAGACTACTTGGAGTGCATGGTTCGCATTGAAAGCGAAGAGGGGGAAACCAACGGCGTGCGATCGGTCGACATCGCGCAGCGCTTGGCGTCTCCAAGGCATCGGTCAATAAAGCGGTTTCGGCGCTCAAGGCATCCGAGCTTGTCGAGCAATCGCACTACGGCAAGGTAGTCCTGACCGATCGCGGCCGCGAGGTTGGCACGGCTATCTGGTACCGTCATCGCCTCGTCCGCACGTTTTTGGTTCAGGAGCTCGGTGTCGAATTTGAGCGAGCCGATTCCGAGGCCTGCATGATGGAGCATGCGCTATCCGAGGACACGATGAACCGCTGGCTCGCCTATCTCGAAAAGCAGGGAATCAGCGTCGAGGAATAGCGGAATATATATGGATACGAGTTATTACAATCGCTTTGGTGCCGAGGAACTTACGCGCCGCTTGTCGAGCGAGACCTTGTTGGCGCAGGGCCCCATGGGCAGTGTTCTGTTGAGTGAGTACGATGCCGCCGATATTCCACCGGCGTTTTGGAATCTGGCAGAGCCGCAGACCGTTTCTCGTATCCATCGCTTGTATGTCGCCGCCGGCGCGCAGGTACTCATTACCAATACCTTTCAGGCATCAAGCTATGCCCTCAAGCACGACCAGATTGCGCCGTCCGTGGCGGAGGTCAATCGCGGGGCCGTCGACGATGCCCGCCAGGCGCACCCTCAGCTGCTGCTGGGCTCGATGGGCCCGATCGGTATTGAGTGGTTTGCCGAGGACTCTGCCGAGTATCGTGAAATCCGCGGCATTGCGCGCGAACAGGCGCACGCCTTGCTCAATGCTGGTGTTGACGGTCTGCTGATCGAGACGGTGACGTCTATCCGTAATTTGCAGCCCATGCTTGCCGGCGCCCGAGATGCCGCCGACGGCATGCCTGTTCTGGTGAGTTTTGTCGTTGACGATAAGGGCGACCTGTTGGGCGATGGCCTCAACATCGAGGCAGCCGTTTTGTACGCCGAAAAACACGGCGCAAACTCGGTTGGTGTTAATTGCTGTTCGCTTGCGGCCGCGAACGCGGCGGTGCCCAGGATGGTTGCATCGGCGACTACTCCCGTCACGGTGCGTCCCAACGTGGGCGATCCGGTCCAGACTCAGGATGGCCCCGTATGGCACGAGAACCCCGAAGCTTTCGCGCGCGCATGCATCGAATGGAGGCATGCCGGTGCCGCAATGGTGGGCAGTTGCTGTGGAACCACGGCAATCACTACGGCAGCGATGGCCGAGGCGCTCGATATATAAAGGGCAAAACCGCTCCATACGGGGCGGTTTTTTTATTGCTTGCATGTCCTCGGCAGCATTTGCCCAAATGGTGAATGCTGGTGCCGGCAGGTTGCCGAGTGCGTGTTGCGGGTATACCTCATGCGTACCATGATCCAAACACTGTGAGGTGTCTGCGCGTGTGCGCGATAATTCATTTTGGAACTGACGGTTGGCGCGCTCGCGTCGATGAGGACTTCACTGCCGATAACGTTGCCCGTATCGCCGATGCTGTCGGCGAGTTGTGGCAAAAGACCAATCCGGGCAAAACGGTATATATAGGGTTCGACACTCGGCCCTGGCGCGCGAGTTCGCTGAGCTTGCGGCGGGTGTGCTAGCAGCGCACGGGCTAGACGCCGTGCTCGCTTCGCGACCTGTTCCGACCCCTGCCCTTACGTGGGCGGCGGCTTATGACGGTGAGGCGTGCGGCGCGCTCATGGTGACGGGGTCCCATCATCCGCAGGGTTATCTGTGCCTCAAGATTCGCATGGGTGACGGCTCGACCGCCAACCAGGATGTCATCGAAGAGCTCGAAGAGACCATGGCTCCCGAGCCAATGGGGATCGAGGGGCAATATCGCACCGCGGATATCATTCCTGACTATATGCAAGCGGTGGCATCGTTTGTCGATGCCGAAGCCATCCGCGCCGCGCACTTGCGCGTGGTTGTCGACCCCATGGGCGGCGCAGCCAGGGCTATCTAGCCGACTTGCTGCGCGAGCTTGGCGTTGAGGTGCACGAGATTCACGCCGGGCAGGCGTCTGATCAAGAAGATATCTGCCCCGACCCCGTTGAGCCTTGGGTGGACACTTGCGAGCGCACGGTTATCGAGGACGGAGCTTGCGCTGGCCTGGTGACCGACGGCGACGCCGACCGTATCGGCGCGGTTGACGAGCGCGGCAGATATATACATCCGCATCAGATCATGGCGCTCGTTTTAGGCGACTTGGTTCAATTTCGTAATTTGGAGGGGCGCGTCGTCGTCAATCTTTCATGCTCGACGCTCGTGCGTCGCATTGCCGAGGCGCTTGGCTGCCGCGTGACCGTCAAACCAGTCGGTTTCAAATATATAGCGGCGGAGATGAAGAAGGGCGGCGTCCTCATGGGCGGCGAAGAAGCCGGTGGTATCGGCATCGCCGCGCATATGCCCGAGCGCGATGGAATCCTCGCCTGTCTGATTCTGTGCGAGCTTATGGCAAAGACGGACGCGCCTTTGGGCGTTCTGGTCGACCAACTCGAGGACAGTTTTGGTAAGACGAGTTACGGTCGACGCGATTTGCGCCTTGAGGCCGAAGATGCCGAAACGTTACGAACCCTGCTGCCGGGCGTAAACCCCAAGTCGATTTGTGGCAAGGTGCCGCAAAACGTTAGTCATATGGATGGCTTGCGTTTGGCATTCGAGGATGACACGTGGCTGCTGGTCCGTCCTAGCGGGACCGAACCAGTGGTGCGCGTCTACGCCGAGGGGTTTTCGGTGGAAGAACGTGATGAGCTGCTCGATGCTGGCTGTGCTTTGGCTAGGGGAACGTATCCGCTTTAACCATGAGACTGCCTTATATAAAGAGATGCTCGGTGAGCGGTAGGTAACGGCTGGCAAACGTTAGTCGGATTCCAAACTGTGTAGGAAATGTGTGCGCCCAGATTCCCGCCCACGGGCCCCTCCGGTCTGGCAATATATCTCCTTGCCGCGCGGCCCGGTCGAACCGGATCGGCCGCCAGGCGTGCACCTTGAGAACCGGATACTGCGAGGATGGACACTGACTCCAGTGTCGCATCCGGGCAGACATCGAACCATTTGAAATGGTCTAACTTGGATTTGTTTTTCGCAAGGCCGCCGAGAGGCGGCCCCGAGAAATTCCTTTTCCTATACTAAAACCATATGAATCGAACGGAACCGATCAGCGATGGACTGAGAGGACCGGACGGCTCGAAGCCCAGATATTTTGGACGGAGAGTTCGATCCTGGCTCAGGATGAACGCT
>JAQEDJ010000072.1 GCA_027669525.1 Coriobacteriaceae bacterium AM48-5
AGCTCGGGCGCCACCTGCAGGAATGCCTGGACCCCGCCCTCGCGCGCCTCGATGGCGGCAAGGGAGGCCTGGGCCACCTCGGTAGCGGTAAAGTCGCCGGCGGCAACGCCCGCGGCGATCTGGGCGGCGGTAAGGGAATCGAAGCTTAGCGCCATTACTCGCTCTCCCCCTCTCCCAAAATGGACGGCACGCGGAAGTAGCGGTCGCGCGCGCTGCCGGCGTTTTCGAGCGCAACGTCGAGCGGCAGGTCGCGCTCGGGCTCGCGCAGGTCGTCGCCCATCACGTTGGACAGGCTTCCGATGGGATGGAACGTGGGCTCCACGTCGGGCAAGTCATATTGCAAGACGGGCTCGAGCATCTGGACGGCGTCGTTCAGGTAGGACGTCATCTGGGTGAGCTCGTCATCGGTCAGTGCGATCTTTGCGTACTCGGCGATGCCGCGCACGTCTTTCTCGCTGAGTGCCATAGGCGCTCCCTTCCGCATAACAGATAAACCGCTCTAGTATACAAGGCAACGCCGCTTGGAGCAGGTGCTTTACCTAAATGCAGCGAAAACGTAACGAGGGCGGCGGTTGGCAGGCGGCAGGCTGGCGGTTCTGCAGCGAAACCGCACCGCCCACAGCGAAAACCGTCCCGCCCACAATGAAAACCGCGCCGTCCATAATGAAAACCATCACAACATTCGACGCTTTTCGTCAAAATCGCGATTTTCATCGAATGTTGCGATGGTTTGGAAGCCCCGACCACCACAAAGGTGCCTGTCCCCTTTGTGGTGGTTCTGAAGAATGTCCTATGTCGAGGCCTTGGCCTTGCGGCGCTTACGGATCGTGTGGATCACGATGTCCAGCAGCAACAGCACAATGGCCACGACCACGATGAGCACGGCAAACTCGCGCTTGCCCCAGTGGCGACCGGCGAGCGACTTTTGCTTGTCGACGTCCTTCTTGTTGTACTTGGTGCGCACGCAATGCACCAGCAGGCGATGGTCGTTCACGCCGTAGGGCGTGCAGGTGACAAGCGTCACCTTGTCGGCGCCGGGCTCGATGGTTAGCGACTCCATCTCCTCGGGCAGCACGACCTCGGAGTCCACCATCTTGTAGGCGAGCGTCTTGTTCATGGTGTGCAGCAGCACCAGGTCGCCGGGCTCCAGCGAGTGGATGTCGTCGAACATGCTCAGGTTGCGCATGCCCGAGTGCGCGGTGAGCACGCAATGCGTCGAGGTGCCGCCCACCGGCAGGCTCGTGCCCTCCAGGTGGCCGACGCCTGCCATAAGGACTTCTTCGCTCGTGCCGTGGTAGATGGGCATGCTCACGTCGATGGAGGGGATCTCGACCCAGCTCATCATGGGGTCGCGGTCAAAGATGAGCTGCTGGGCGTAGGGCTCGATCTGGTCGGCGGGAAGCTCGGTGGCCTCGCCCGCCAGCTGCTCGTTAAAGGAGCGCGCCTGGAGCAGGATGCGCTCGCGCTCCTCGGCAGACAGCGCGTCCACGGTGCTGGACACGGTGCTGATCTGGTTGAACACGCCCGAGGCCTCAAGCCGGTCCAAGATCCACGGCCAGGTCATAAGGCCCACGCCAATAAGGATGATGACGATGGTGATGAGCCGGTCGGCCCAGCGCGGCAGCCGCTTGCGACGGCGCTTGGGCTTTGGTTGAGGTTTGGGCTGAGGGTTTGAGCCGCCGTTGTCCGCGGCGTTATTGCTCTTCATATGTTTAGCGCCCTGCACCATCGCCGGTCACTCCTCTACAACTCAAGTTGTCTAAACAAATAATAGCCGATTAGCGAACTCATGCGCCAGACAACGCAGCTAAACAGCATTGCGCGGCGCGAGCATGGGTCTGCATTTGCGTTTTCAAAATATCCCGAATCGGCGGGGCGATTCGGGATACAATGTCAATAGAAAACGACGCACCCCGCGTAAATGTTTGGGAGCGCGGACGGCCTAGTTTTCTGGTTTTGTTAAATGCCCGGGCTCTAACCCCGGGCATTCTTATTTGCGCTTGTTGCGGCGCAAATGCCTTCTACCGTCCGCACCGCGCGTGCGCCTACGGACCTTAAACCGAACCTCATACGAGTCAAGAAACGCGATGACGAACGTGCCCGCATCGGACGATGGAGGCTGCCTGCGTTATCCAAAAAAAACAGGGCAAACTCCAGCGTGGAGTCCGCCCCGAAAAGAGGATGGCAAAGCAAGAACGTGGATGAACGAGAAAAGTGTCCGCAAGTCTCATGGCCATCACATCCCACCTGCCAAAGGGATGGGTGAGCGAGCGTTACTCCTGCTCGGACTCCTCAGCCTGCTTACGGCTGCGGATGAGGTGCGCCACGCCGATGCACAGCACCGCGCCACCAGCGATCCACGTGAAGGTCACGCCATTGAGACCGGTGAGCGGGAGGCCAACCTGCTTGGTATCGCCAACGGTGATGTTGAAGATGCCGTCCGTCTTCTCCGAGCCAGACTTCAACGTCAGCTTGTTATCGCCGGAGTCGCCATCGGTGAGGCCGGCGATAACCTTGTCGTTCTGGCCAGTCGTAAGTACTCCAGTGAGCTCAGTAAGACCAGCACCCGGATCATCGGCATTCATGCTCGGCTTGATCTCGAAGGTGAAGGGGTCGACCTTAGCGTAACCAGAGGGGGCAGAAACCTCCGTGACGGTATAGGTGCCGGCGTCGAGTCCGGTGACCTTGATGACACCGCCGTTGGCAGTCACGAATTTCCAGGGATCAGAACCAAGAGAACCATCCTTCTGGACATACAAACTCTTGGATGCGCCGTCGTCCGCTCCAGTGGCCTGAATGGTGAACTCGGCACCGTCGAGGGCTGCCTCGGTACCCAGGTCGACCTTATTGATCTTGAGGCCGTAGGTGTAATCCTTGACCGTGTCAGGCTTGGTCTCGCCGCGCTCGCTGGTCATGGGGTTATTGGAGTAGTTGAGCGTCACGGCGTTCTCGTTACCCTCGGTGCCCGCGACGACCGCATCCTTGTTGATTTGCGCCTTATAGGAGACGACGATGTAGGAGTCCTTAGTGACGTCACTGACCTTCTTCAGGTTATCGCAGGTCCACGTCGTCGTCTTGCTGCCGTCTTCGGCAGCCTCGGCGGGCGTTTCCTCCTTGAAATACGCAGTGATATCCGTGCCCTTCGCGCGGGTGAGATCACCCTTCGCATCAGACCTGTTCTTATACAGGTAGATCTTAGCGCCCGTCTGCAGCGTCAGACCCTTGGAGATCTGGTCGGAAAACTCGTAGAAATACGTGTCGTACTTGTCGAAGTTCTCGGCGACGGTGCCGTAGAGGTTGTACGTCACGTCCTGGCCGATCTGGGAATCGGCGGCATCGTGCTCTTTGTCATCAGCATCGCTCACGATTTTCTTCTCAACGGTAGGGATGCCCGTTTTCTCGTTGACGTTAACGGGCGTGCTTCCCACGACAGTGAAGATGGGAGACGTGCCCGCCTCGCCGTCTCCGATGGTGCCGGCATCGGTCACAAAGAGCCAGTAACCGTGCTCTAGACCGGAGGCAACACCAGCACTCGTTGTCTTTTTGTCAGTAAGATCGTCCACAGCAGCGGCAATCTTATAAGCAATGTTGTCGGGGCCAACGCAATATGCATCGTTGGTTCCCGTCACCTTACTCGTGATCCAGTCTGCAGCGTCCTGGGCGGTCTTGCCCTTGTAAGTCGGCTCCTCATTCTTAATGACACCCTCGACAGCCGCCTTCACGCTACCGTTTGCCCAGGTGATATTACTCACAACCGTCTTACCTTCGACTGTCGCAACATCAGCCTTAAAAATCTGATAGCCATCGAATTCGGTATGGTTGCCCTCAACGTTCGCAATGGTCACCGAGCCGTTCGCAGTCGTCGTGCCCTCGGCAAACGCCATCGTGACCGGTGCCATCACTCCGCCGAAGCTCAGGGCTGCGGTGAGGCCGGCGGTTACTGCCAGGCGTGCGATGTTCTTGGTTGTTTTCATGTTGGGACCTCTTTCTTGGAGGTTGCTTTAATTCTCGTCATCACCAAAAGTCAGCAGGCTCATTTCCCTGCGCTCTAATCGCTACGGAGGCAGTACGCCATTGAGCAGGGGGGGGGACAATTATTTATCATGGCGACCTCCTCCCCGCTTGATGACGAGCGCGACGACAATAGCCACTACTCCGATGACGGCCAAAGCCGTTACCAACACCAACGTTCTATCTCCCGTCGAGGGCATAAAGCCTCGACTCACTTCGTTACTTGGGGTGTTAAGCACCGACAACTCGACTAAACCCTTCCCGGCATCGGCGGCATCAACTCGCAGAGGGCTTTCGGCCGATACGGTCACCTTAGGCTTGGCGGCCGCCACCTGGTCGACGTCCAGGCCCTCAGCCTTGACCGTCACGGAGCGCGTGCCCTCAAAGGCGGTGTAGCCCTTGGGCGCCTTGAGCTCGCGGACCTCCAGCTTGCCCGAGTCCACGCCCGAGACGGTCACACGGCCGTCCTCGCCCGTGGTGACGGTGGCCTTGCCCTCCGCATCCCACGTGCCGTCGGCCGCCAGCGCGCGACCGCGGTCGTCGGTGATGCTCAGGACCGCCCCGGGCAGCGGCTTGTCGCCGTCGCTGCCGCGCTTGGTGAGCGCGAGATCCCAGGCGTAGGCGCATGCATCGTCGCTCGGCGTGCTGGTGAAGCCGGCGTCGCCGGACTGGTCGGCAAAGGGAGAGCGCGGGTAGCGCAGGTAGGCCTCGTTGGGGTTGCCTTCGCGATGCCGTGGTTGCATGCGCTGCCGTGGTTGCATGCGCTGTTGAGCGGCGCGTTGTACACAGCGACCACGC
>JAQEDJ010000073.1 GCA_027669525.1 Coriobacteriaceae bacterium AM48-5
AACCCACCGCATTCGGCGACCGTCGCATGCCGGATTCCACCGCGCGCCGCACCGCCTCGCGCATCGGCGCGTTCTCGGAGAGCTGCCGCGCATGGAGTTCCGGGTAGCCGCCCCCCAGATAGAGGGCGCTTGTCCCCCGGGGCAACTCGCTATCACACAGGGGGCTGAAAAAGGCCAGCTCGCAACCCAGGTCCTCGAGCGCGCGCAGGTTCTCCTCGTAGTAGAACGAGAACGCCTCGTCACGCGCGACGGCGACGATGGGCCGCGTTCCCGCGATCGGCTCCAACCGGTAAGGTTCCTCGCGGATATCGGGTGCCGTCGCCGCTATTTCGAGCAAGCGGTCGACGTCGACGCTCTTTTCCACCAGCTCGGCCATCTTGTCGATGCGCGCGGAGAGCTGCTCGACCTCGTCGGCGGTCACAAGCCCCAGATGCCGGCTTTCGAGCGAGAACGTCTCGTCGGCGGGGACATTCCCCAAAACCGCGACGCCCGTGTGCTTCTCGATCGCAGGCGCCGCGTAGGCGCAGGCAGCGGCGCTCGTCTTGTTCAGCACGACGCCGCGCACGTTCGCACAAGGCAGGAACTCGGCGATGCCGCGGATTACGGCGGCGAGCGATAAAGACGCCCCGCGCCCGTTCACCACTAAAACGACCGGCGTTTCCGTGTCGCGCGCAACCTGGTAGCTGCTTGCGTCGGCCACGCCGGGAGCCATGCCGTCGTAGAAACCCATAACCCCCTCGAGCACCGCGACATCCGTGCCCGCGGCGCCGCGTGCGAGCAGGGCGCGCAGCGTGCAGGGCGCGCAGCGTCGGGGCGTCGGTGATGAAGCCGTCTAAATTGCCCGAGCGCGCACCCACGACGCGGCGATGAAAGAGCGGGTCAATGTAGTCGGGGCCGCATTTGAAGGCCGCGCATGCAAGGCCGCGACGCGCGAGCGCGCGCAGGAGCGCGCACGTGACGACCGTCTTGCCGCTCCCGCTCGAGGGCGCAGCGACCATGACGCGAGGGATGGACGTGCTCACCGGGCACCGCCTTCCCCACCTGCGGCGTTGCAGTTAGCAAGCGAGACCACCTCAACGGATGGTTTCCCCTCGGTAGAGGGGTCCTCCCCGACAGGCGACTCAGCAAGCGTCCCGACTTCGGCAAGCTCCTCGGCATCCGCGCCCGCACCACGCGCGCTGACGAGGAACACGGGGTTTTGCGCCTTCATAAGATGGTGCGAGCCTACAGTCTCGGCGCGGGCGGCCGACACCTGGCACGCCTCGAACCCCTTAAAGCGCGAACCCGAGAGGAGCGCGCACGCCTCGGTGAGCGTCTCAACGGTGACGCATGGCACGCACAGGCGAACCTGTGAGTTCTTCTCGAGCGCCGCCTCCACGATGGAGGGAAGCTCGCCCACGCTCCCGCCGACGAACACGGCGTCGGGGACGGGCAGTTTCGCGAGCGCTTCGGGGGCGACACCGGGGACCGCATGCACGTTGCCGCACCCGAATGCATCCGCGTTCTCTCGGATGAGCCGCACGCCGGCCGCGTTGCGCTCGACCGCCCATACCGACCCCGCTCGCGCGACCGAGCGCCGCCTCGATCGACACGCTCCCCGTGCCGGCGCCGACATCCCACACGGTGTCGGTCGCGGTAAGGCGCAGCTTCGCGAGCGCGACGGCGCGCACCTCCTGCTTGGTCATGGGAACGTCGCCGCGGATGAAGAGCTCGTCGGGAATGCCCGAGGAAGCGTACGGCCAGCGGGAGCTCGCGGCGCGGAATGCGCCCGCAGAGACCGCCACGAAAGAAGCCGCCGCGGGCGCAGACGCGCCGGCCGGCGCCTCGGAGGCTGCGCTAGAGCCCGCAGGCGACCCGGCGCAGTCTGTGAACTCGATAAGCATCACGTTCAAGTCGTCGAACGTCTGACCTGCGATTTCACTTGCGGTCGCGCAGGTGATGCGCTCGTCGGGGTACGACAGGCGCTCGGCCACCGTCACGCGTGCGTCCCCGAAGCCCGCCTGCACAAGCTCGCCCGAAAGTCGCGAGGGGTCTTCCCCGCCCGACGTGGCGAGGAAGAGCTCACCTGCGCGCTCGGCCTCGGCCACGATGTCGCACGCCACGCCGTGAGCGCTCGCGAAGCGCCAATCCTGCCATGGACGCGCGAGGCGCGCGGCGAGATACGACGCTGAGCTTATGCCGGGAATGACGCGCACGTCCACCTGCGCGTCGCCGGAGAGCGCCTCCACCAGGCGGCGCGCGCCGCTGAACAGCCCCACATCGCCCGTCATCACGACCACGGCGCGCTGCCACGACGCCGCATCGGTGAGCGCGGCGACGATGTCCGCCGTCTTCACGAGCTCGCATCTCACCACATCGGGCGGCACGTCGATGCTGACAAGCGCGCGATGAGCGCCGATGACCACGTCGGCGATGTCGATCGCGTCGAGCGCCGCGCGCGAGAGCAAGTCGGGTTTCCGGGCCCCGCCCCGATGATCGTTACCTTTCGCATGGAATCTCCCGATACCCGCGCGGCGTGACCATACGGCCGCCTACGCGCTTCGTGTCCGCGTTGCCGACGAACACGGTGGTGAACATGTCGGCGTCGAACTCCCCCAGCTCGGAGAGCCTGCACATGCCCGACTGCTGCCCCTCGCGCCCGATGTTGCGTACCCAGCCGCAGAGCGTGTCGGGGGCCTTCCATTCGAGCATAATCTTCGCCGCGCGCGAGAGCCTATCGGCGCGCTTTCTGCTGCGCGGGTTGTACAAACAGATGCAGAAGTCGGCGCTCGCCACGGCGGCGAGCCTGCGCTCGATGACCTCCCACGGCGTGAGCAGGTCGGAGAGCGACACGACCGCGAAGTCGTGGGCAAGCGGGCGCCGAGCACCGCCGACCCGCTCTGAGCCGCGGTGGCCCCGGCGATAACTTCCACGTCTACATCGGGGTAGTCCTCAGCAAGCTCCAGCACGGGGCTCGCCATGCCGTACACGCCCGCGTCACCGCTGCACACAAGCGCCACGGCTTCTCCGCACTGCGCGCGCGAAAGCGCCAGGCGGCACCGTTCGACCTCGTGCATCATCGGCGTCGCGAGATGCGCCGCGTCGGGCACGGCGGCGAGCGCGAGCTCCACGTATTTCGTATACCCCACAACGATGTCGGCCGCCTCGAGCGCGCGCCGAGCCGCAATCGTCATGCCGTCGGGCCGCCCGGGCCGATCCCCACCACGAAGAGCTTTCCCATCACCGCTCCTTAAACGAAAGTTCGATAGTTACCTTGGAAAACGCGACGGTCACGCCGCCGTGAGCGAGCTTCGGGAAGATAAGTTTGCCCCCGCCCGCGAGCGCCGCGCGCTCGCACACATTGTCGACCCCCACCGTCGCGCGCACGAAATCAGATGGCGAAACGCTACCTTCGACCTGCGACAACTCCTCTGCGGAATACGTCGCAAGCGGAATCTTGCGCGCGCGGCAGAAGGCGAGCAGACCCTCCTCGTGCGCCTTCACGTCGATCGTCGCCGCCTCGCGCACGGCCGAAGGCGAGATACCCGCCTGCCCGCACGCGAGAAGAAACGCCTCCCCGATCGCTTCGGCGCACGCACCGCGACGGCACCCTATGCCCGCAACGATGCAGGGCACGACAAGGCGAAGCGGCTCGGGCGCAGGCGCCTGCGCCCGCACGCCCGCCGGCTTCCCCGTCTCACCGGCGGGCACGACATCGCCCGTCGTCTCCGCTGCGCGAACGGACGCACCTGCATTCGCGCCAGCGAACGGCGACACGACAATATCGGCCCGAGCGCGGTCGGACGCAATGTCAACCCCCTCAGGCGGCTGTCCCGAAATCGGCATGTCGGAATAGAGCGCCACGCGCCCGCCCGAAAGCAGCCGCGCCGACACTCGCTTGATGGCCTCGGGATTCGAAACGGCGAGCCCCGCACAGCGCGCCCACGTATCCACCGCCCACACGCCGCGGACGTCGGTCGCCGTGGTGATGACGGGGATGGCCCCTGCCGCGCGTGCCACAGTTTGCGCAAGCTCGTTCGCACCGCCCAAATGCCCCGACAAAAGCGGGACGGCAAAGCGCCCCGCCTCGTCGATCGCCACAACCGCGGAATCGCTTGCCTTCGAGGCGACATGCGGCGCGATCGCCCGCACGGCGATGCGGCGCGATCGCCCGCACGGCGATGCCCGCCGCGCCCACGAACAGAAGCGCGTCCGACGCTTCCCACGCGAGCGCCGTCCATGCGCGCAGGTCGGCCTTCCCCTCGCCGAACCCGCGCGAAACGGAAACGTCCCAGCCAGGGTCATCTTCACCTGTCTGCGCGCAATCGGAAAGCGCGTGTGCGGTGCGCTCCGCCAACGCATACCCCCTCTCAGTGAACGCTATGCAGGAAACCCTCATCTAGCGCACCACCATCGTCGAGAAGTAGCTGCCCCGATCGGGCACATCGTCGACCGAGCGGTACACGCGCTCGCCCGGAAGCCCACAGTCCTCTACGAGCTCGGCACCGTCGAAGGCGCCCTCCTCGCGAAGGATGCACTTCGTGTCCGCAAGCGAGCGGCGCGCCTTCATGACCACCTTAGTCCCCGGCCAGCCGATTGCGCGGCGCACGTCGTCGTAGCCGCCGGGCACGATGTGCAGAGGCGACGACATCTCGGGCGTGAGGTCGCGCTCGGAGTGCCGCGGCGACGCGCAGAAGCTCGGCA
>JAQEDJ010000074.1 GCA_027669525.1 Coriobacteriaceae bacterium AM48-5
ATGACTTTGTGGTCAATACCGATCTGATAACGCAGGCAATGCCGGTCCTTGGCGGCTCTGCTGCGTTTGCTGTTCAGGTTGGAGCGGAGAACGAGTTGCTCGTCCCATTTATGATGCAGAACACCAACGACTATTTCGAAGGTTACGAGACCGTCCGTTTTGAGAAGGCTTTTCCTGGGACTTATACGATGAAGATGACCGATCTGCCGGAGCGAAGGCTCTTAAGGTTTGAAGTGAAGTAACTCGAAGGTCCTGTTGGGGGAATCTCATCCTACGCTGAAGCGGGATGAGGCTCCCTTCGCAGTGGCGCTCAGCCCTAGTGCTTCTTCTTGCTCTTCTTCTTGCAGTTACAAAAACAATCTGCGCGAGCTGATCAATATTGCGATCAACGACTGTCACCCGAAGAATATGGAGCTCGCCCTTCATGGCCATACAGATGGCCACCTCCTGCTGGATGCGATCGAGATCGAGCGGCAGCGCAACCGGATGATGCGTCAGACGATGGGATTTCGACATGCAGTTGTTGATGCGCACAACGGAGATCTTGTTGCCGTGATGCGCAGTCCCGATGATGCCTATGACTACTGCGACTATTTTGCCACGGTTCGTCGGGACGCCACTGTTCTCGATTTGTGGGCTGAGATTTAAAACACCTCTCCTGCTTCAATGCGTTTTTTGGGTTTATAGCTGTTCGCTTTTTCGGCTGTGTCGCAGTTCACTAGTTCATTCATTACGTTCTTCGTATCGTCTGTAAATCAGTTATGCCGCGGTTACACAGCTCTGTTGTTGCGTTTCGTCGTAATTCAGCAATGACATAGCCGGAGCTCGCCCGCAAGTGTCGTACGCTGCCGTACAAAACTGCGTTTCGGCCGCCCGCGTACTGCCAAGCTCTGCCCTAGCACCCGGCGCCTGCTGCGGTTGTTCATATCTGAACTGCGACACAACCGAACAAAGCAATTACGACACTACGCAACTGTGTAATTACATAACTACGTGATAACGACAAAACTGAAAAACGTAACTGTTGAATTGCGGAACAATGAGCTAACGCCGCGAGTGCCGGGTACTAGGACAGAGCCCTAGCGTGTGCCGCTTGCGGCGGTACGCGGCCGGGCATTTTGTACGGCAGCGTACGACTCTTGCGGACAGATTCCAGGACCGAATAGTCCGGTGTTCAATAGCTCTGTTATTACGTAGTTACATAGTGCGGCTATTCCGCTTTGTCGTTACTGCGTTATGTCGCATTGTCGATATTACGTAGTTCGGTTTTTCACTTTTTACGCTGTTCACTTATTCATTTGTTACATAGTGCCGCTATTCCGTGGCGTCACTTTTATGCCCACCGCGTGCGTATTCGACGGTGTGGGCAGCGTCTCCGAACACCTCGACTGCTGCCGCCACGAATTGCGGTGCGGTGCGCCTCGGGATATAGAAAGTTTTGTTGCCGAACACGATTGCGATCCAGGCGTTACGGTAGATGAATTGATATGCTGCCTCTCTTGAGCGCTTACCG
Organism: Coriobacteriaceae bacterium AM48-5; assembly: GCA_027669525.1. Classification (GTDB taxonomy): domain Bacteria; phylum Actinomycetota; class Coriobacteriia; order Coriobacteriales; family Coriobacteriaceae; genus Collinsella. The sequence goes on from JAQEDJ010000074.1 coordinate 1,514, forward strand.
CAGTATTCCTCTGCAATCTCGTCGATCTGCCAGAGGTGGCCGAAGCCGACGATATATTCGGCGATGTACGCGCTCGTCTTGATTCGCACGCGCCGCGGGCGGCGGTACGGAGCATAGCTGCTTTTCCCGGGGCCCGCTTTAACGGGCACGGAATAGACCTCGGCTCGAGCCTTTTCAGCGACCACGCGCCGTGCATCATCGAGGCTATAACGCTTGCACAGGCGCTCGCCGTCGTCGGTCGAGCACTTCACGGTAATTGACTTGATATGCGGAGCCAGATACTTGTACGTCCATGCTCGCGACGCGCCGAACTCCCACCGCAGATCTTCAATGCTCAAGAACTCATCCATCTTCTGACCTCGATTTTCTGCCGATAAACGAGAAATCCCGCAAGAGACGCATACTTGTACCCCCATCGTAAATGTGTGTACAAATCTGCCACCGACCCGGGCGGTTCGGCGCTTGCCAGGGCTCCGCCCTTGGACCGGGGGAAGGACACTCGTGCGCCTTGTTATTACGATAACGGACAGGAACGAAATAGCGCCAAATTTCAAATTATTACGATAAAAGACACGGGTGCGGCGGCGTGCGCGGTGGTGCCTGTGGGAGATTATTACGATAACGGACGCAGCGGCAAACCCTGAATCGCGCCCATGGTTGATAAAATTGACCGCCCGGGCGCAAATACCCGGGCGGTCAATTCATCCCCTCGTTCGCGACCCTGTTGGGTTTTGGGGCTTTGACATGTTGTTGACGGATGGATCAGCCGTACAGCTTGATTTCCCGGGGTTCCATGTGGTCGTCCCCCAATAAGACGCCCCTGATGTAGTCCTGCGGCGGGAACTCGACGGGGAGAGTTGTCGCCAGGAAGTCGTCGAACCACGCCCGCGGTGTCGGGTCTGGCGCATACATGACCTTGGTCGCGCCGTCGGGCAGGGTGATGGTGAGTCGCACCGAGCCATTGCGTCGATACGCCCTCGACCATTCCCCATCGGTATCGCCATACCCTTTGCGATCCGCGGTCGTCCTCCACACGCCCCCCAGTTCATCGAATGACCGCGGATGCTCTCTGAGATCGATCCAATGCAGCTGTGATCTCGTGCGCCTCGCCGCGTTGTACGCCGGCTTCCGCTCGTCGGGCAAATATACTCTTTCGAAAATCTCGCGCGACATCTCGCGGAACTTAACTTCATCCGCCCGCGGCCTGTTCGGATACCGACAAACCCGGAAATGCTCCAACGGAGCGCCGAACGAGCGTAACAATATAAAGCCGTGCAACACGAGCTGGACGACCAGAACATCCCAAATAAAGGCCTGTCGGTCCCACCTTCAAGCCCAATAGCAAAATGTGCATCAGCGGATTTGCAGCGATACAAGTCTCAACCGTCACCATCACACCGCAGCGCGCCTAGTCCCACTCATCCTACTGCAAATGTCCCAGAACGAGAAAACAACCAGCCTAACATGCCAACCTTTATATCCGCACGCGCGTAATTCAACTCATAAGGACCGGCTATCCCTTGCCTGTGACACAATCTCAAACGCACAGAACAGAATCATCAGTCCAATCATCGCATAAGAGGCAGCCGAACCTTCAAGCACTATTCCACAAAGAACAATCTCCGCGCCGCCAATAAGAACTGTTATCAGGCGCTCCGCCTTTTTGCTCTCGCCGCTCGCATAAAAAGGCGGCAAGGCGCACAAGATCACATATAGCCCGGGAAGGGAATACAGGATCGATAGTCCAAGCCCCCCATCAACCGCAGTGTTTTGCGTAAGAATCAACTGAACCCAAACGGCAATTATCACTGAGCAGGTTGTCGATAAAAGAAGACTGGAAATATAGCACGCAACAAAATCCCGTCGCATTCGAACAGAGAAATCCGCGAACTCTCTTCGCCGCGTGGAAACAATAAGGTACACAGAAATTGCAATAGAACCAATCAGAGAAAACAGCGGAACAACCAGCAATTCAAGCTATTACCCCATCGATCAACCACACCCCCACTCCAATGAACGGGAATTGTATCAGGGAGGACTGACCAAGCCGCCCATAGAATCAGAAATGGAAGAATAGAGAGGATGAGAGATGATAACACTGCAGTAATTTTTTTGAGGCTCTCATCGATTCCGCATCTCCTTGCGCGCTCACATTCCACTCCGCCTTAAATCAAGTTTAAATAAATACTTGAATGCAAATTTGTTTTAATTAGTATGGAAACTATATCAATTTAGTTCTAATTTGTTCGTAGTATCAAATCGATACCGACACTAGCGTGACACAGTCTTTCAAGACAGCTATTCAACATTGGTGGTCACCGCTATGGACAATGTGAACCACCTAAACGAACTCTCAATACAGTCCCAGCTTAGCACCCTTGAAAAACTGGTCGCGGACGCGGAACAATCTACCGACGCAAGACGCGATTTCGAAGCTCAGCCTCGTGCCGTATTCCAGAAATATGGAATTACAGACCTCCAAATCAAAGCGGGAAATCGAGAAGTCTCTGTACGAACTGGTGGAGTCAACCGAAAAGGAGGCGCGTGTCCCCGTTGCACGCGCAGTATATCGTCGTATCCAGCTCCCGCCGTCCAAGGCACTTGGACGGTGGGAGTTCCGCATCCCCGGGAAAGGAAAAGCGCGGCCCGTCCGGACCGCGCCCGCGCCCTCCTCCCATTTCACCCCGCGACGTAAACCGTCCGGCCCGTCTCGCAGTCGATGGTCTCGGCATCCCCGAACCCAACCCGGACGGCAGCCCATCCGCCGGCGCCCGCCAACGCGTCGGCCTCGGACCTCGCGGCGGCGATGAGTCGCTCGAGCTCGGACGATCCGGCCGGCGCGGTCCCCACCTCGAACGCGCCGCCGGCGCCGCCCGACTCGTACTCGACGACGACCGTCGAGCCGAGCGCCTCCTCGAGGGTCGAGCGCTATCTCCGAAGCCTCGGCGGATCCTCGTCCTCCTCGGCCGGTTCGTCCTCCTCCCAGCCCCAGAAGAAGTGGGTCCCCGAGCAGGGCCACTGGGAGACCGATTACAGTCAGGTCTGGGTCCCGAACGTGGTGTACGTGCGCCATGAGCGCTACTGGGTCAACCATGGTGGAACCAAAGTCGGACCGTTTGACAGCA
>JAQEDJ010000075.1 GCA_027669525.1 Coriobacteriaceae bacterium AM48-5
CCTGTGCTGCCAGATAGTAGTCGAGTGCGTCCCTGTAGACCGAAGACGGCTTCACGCCCTTGCTGCGGGCTATCATGGCCACTCTCTGCGTATCCTTCGCGTCGTAGACCACCGTCACGCGGCGGGTTCCGACCGCGTCGAGGTGTGAGCCGCTGAACACCTTGCCATCGGGTTCCGGCTCGAAGCTGCCGTCCTCGTAGGGCGCGGCCATGCGGTCGAGGTCGGCATCGGTGATGCCGTGCTTCGCCATGAAATCGTTCACGTTCATCCAAATCACCTCTCCAAGCCGAGTTCCCTGAGCGTCTTGCCGCTCGGTGGGGTCATCCCGTGGTAGACGAAGAAGTAGTCATCGTCGGCATCGTAGATGTAGACGAGCTCGACCAGCCTGCTGCGGGAGTCCGTGCCGACGGCAATCCACTCGCCCGATTCGCGTTGCTTGTAGCGAATCATCGACCGCATCGCGGCCATCACGTCCGCTTCGCTCACCTCGGGGTGCCGCCTGCTGATTCTGGGGTGAACCCCTATCTGGCTCATGCCCGCTCTCCTTTCGATATGATATGAAATCATATCATATCTTTCTATCGGGAGAAATACGCCTGCACTTCAAGTGCCAGACAAATGCCAGACGCTTTTATCGGGGAAGCTTCCGGGATGGGTTCCGAGGGAGCCTTTTCTTTTGGCTCTAGGTGTACAATAAAATCATTGATAATATAACGTGCCCATGAGGGCTTCCGGGAGGGGTTGGTGAGCAGGTTGTCTCTTGAGTCCGTTCTTCTCGAATACGGGGCTTCCGAGGTCTCGGCCATGGATGTCTACTCCGATATCTTCCAGCTCGGCGATGGCTTCATCCAGACGGAGGGCGAGCCGGGCGGGCTGCACAAGGCCAACCCGATAATCCTCGGCTCGTTCGGCGGGCATTACGACAGCGACGGGAAGCTCGTCGGAGACAGGAGACGCCGCCGAATCCTGTTCGAGGACACGTTCGAGGAGACCCTTGCCGAGTTCCGCGATGCGAACTGGGCGATAACGAACGGTCTCACCTACTGGGGCAGGGCGAACACCGCCGACGCGCAGAGCAAGATGTGCGCCATGATTTTCGACCTCGACGGGCAGGATGACGGCACGCTCACGGCCTTCCTGTACAACTGCCGAAGCGACTACCCCGTTTATCCCGAGCCGAACTACATCATCCTGAGCGGCCACAACGTTCATCTGTACTACGTCCTCGAGGAACCCGCCGCCCTATACCCGAACACCAAGAGCCTGCTGAAGGACATGAAGTACCACCTGACCGACAGGATGTGGAACAAGCATACGTCGAGGGAATGGGAGCACCCGCAGCATCAGGGCATCAACCAAGGGTTCCGCGTCATCGGCGGCAAGACGAAGGACGGCGGCACGGTCAGGGCGTTCGCGGTCAACACGCACCCCTTCTCGCTCGAAGAGCTGAACGACTTCCTTCCCCCGGAACAGCAGGTAGACCTGTCGAAGAAGTGGAGGGAGACGAGGTACACGCTCGAACAGGCCAAGGAGAGATTCCCCGAGTGGTACGAGAAGGTCATCGTCGGCGGCGGACGCGCCGACGGCTCGTGGGATGCCAAGGAAGACCTCTACAACTGGTGGCTGCGCAAGATACGCGCGGGTGCGACGTTCAGCCATAGGTACTTCTGCCTGATGGCTCTGGCGATATACGCCGTGAAGTGCGGTATCACCGACCGCGACCGCGTCAAAGCCGACATGGAGTCACTCGTGCCGTTCCTCGATTCCATAGACCCCGAGCATCCGTTCGGCAACGACCACGAGGTCGAGAACGCGCTCGAATGCCTCGACCTGCGATACAAGAAGTTCCCCATCAAGGACTTGGAGAGGATATCGGGTATGGCCATCCCGAAGAACAAGCGGAACTACAGGAAGCAGCCACAGCACATGGAGTATCTAAACGGGCTGCGCAAGATGCGTCGCGACGTTCTCGGCGAGAACGAGTATGAAAACAGCGGTCGGCCAAAGGGAAGCGGTGAAAAGCGCGAGCTGATTCGCTCCTATGCCCGGGAGCACCCGGATGCCAACCACTCGGACATAGCAAAGGCGCTGGGCGTGTCGAGGTCTACCGTCATCAAGTGGCTGAGGGGCTGGAGGTGCGACACCGACGGCCTGCCCGACGGCGCGTGGTACGAGGACGGTCATATCCACGTCGATATGACGGAGCCGAAAACCGATTGATTCTTGCCTGTCTCTTATCGTGGTGGTGAAATGGGCTGATACACAGGGTGATACACACCGAGATACACAGGAGATACACGTGCCGCAGAAGATGTTCAGGCTACAGATGAGCAAATCTGTAAGTTAAAAAATGCTGCCGAGCTGCGCGGATGTTCACAGACTGATTTAGTTCGCGGGTTCATCGACTCGCTCGACGAGGAGCCGCCTGATACACAGGGTGATACACACCGAGATACACAGGAGATACACGGTGACGAGCGGTCGAGCGGAGCCGATTCGCCAGCGCTCGCCGCCCTCATCGACCAGCTCGCCAAGAAGGACGAGCAGATAGCCAAGCTCATGGAGACGGTGGCCGACGGCACCAAGGCCGTGCAGGGCGCTCAGGCGCTCCACCACGAGACGGCGCAGGCGCTCGCGCTGGAATCGGCCGAGCAGAAGCTGAGCCGATGGCAAAGGCTCAAGAGGGCTTGGAGGGGCTAACCATGAAGTGGAACGTATCCGTGCTGCGCAGGTCGGGTGAATGCGAGCGCACCGAGGTGGCTGACTTTGAGCTTTCGGAGTTCTTCAACCGAATCGCGAGCGTCGAGGGCAAGGCGTGGGTTCTGTCGGTCGAGCGCGTCGGCGATGTGGGCGACTCCGCGCTCGTCGAGCCTGACGGCGATGAACTCGTATCGCAGCTCGGCAAGCGCCGCTGGCGCGTTATGGGAGACCCGGAGGACGGCTGGTGGGTCGAGGTCGATTCAGACGGCAACGAGCTTCCGGGCGATTGGGAGTATGACCGAAAGGGCGGGTACGTCTACTGCGCGTTCGCCTAGTCGGGCTGTCCGTCTTCTTTCTGCGGCGGCGGCACCGCAGAAAGAAGACTCTCGCGCAAGCGCTCACCGGCCAAGGCCGCTCTTCGAGTTGCAAGATTTGGGAAGTGTACGGACAAACTCCACTGTTGTGGACTTTTCCCTCACTTCCATCTTGCTCCCGAACGGCTTTAGCGGCCTTGACGGGAGAGCGCTTGCGCTTTGGAAAACCGGCAATTTAGAGTTGCCGGTTTTCAGTGGGCGGCAACCCTGCCGCTCGATTTCGCACCGTTTGCAAACGCGGCGGCGCTATTTGCAAACGGATGATTCTGGAAAAACGAGAGGTGCCGAAAGCGACATGCGGAGAAAAGAAGCACGCGTCGAGGTGCGGATGACCGAACACGAGAAGGAGGCCCTCAAGCGAAAAGCCGCAAAAAACGGCATGACGGTTTCCGAATACGCTCGCACGCTCCTTGCCAATTCCGACGATGTGACAATCAGGGTCATTGATACCGAGCCTTTGAGAAAGGCCGCGCACGAACTCGCGAAGCAGGGGACGAACCTGAACCAGTTCATGAGATTCCTGAACACGTACGGCTCGAATGCGCTCGACCATGAGGAAGCCAAGGCGGTTTTGGGAAAGGAGGTTGCGGCGTTCTCTGAAATCATGGAAGCGCTCGCGGCGCTCCGCAGGGAAGCCGACCGGAACAACGTCCATCTTAAAATCGAGGATTTCGACAATGCCGAAAACGACTGACGAGGGCAAGGAAAGGGTCGATGGGCTAACCTGCCCATCGACCCTCAATCAAGTCTGGTCTTCTGTTTCGACCGTCGCGTCAATTCCGTTGTCTGTGAACGAGTCGCTTAGATCTGCGCGAGCGCAGACCACGCCGCCCCGTAGTCACCGACAACTACATTGACCCGACTACTCGCCCGATTCCGAATCGAAAACGCGCTCCGGATATACCCGTCGGATGGTCTCGATTCCGTCATAGATTTCATCATCGTCCTCGCGAAAGGCAAGTGACTTGATATTCTGCATGACCCACTTCTGACGGGAGAGCTTGGAAATCGCGAGGGTTTGCGCATCGACCTCATCGTATCCCTTGGCTGCACGCCAAGTTCCGCGTGCGATGCGTTCGTTTCCAAGCCCCTCGACGTTCTTGCCAACGTAGTCATAGAGGGTATCGACCTCGTAACCGTTCTTTTTCGCCTTATCCTCATCGAAGACGATGGTGAAGCTCCAAGGCTCCATTGTCGTTTCAGCCATATGGTCGGTGTCCTTTAGGCCTGTGCTGCCAGATAGTAGTCGAGTGCGTCCCTGTAGACCGAAGACGGCTTCACGCCCTTGCTGCGGGCTATCATGGCCACTCTCTGCGTATCCTTCGCGTCGTAGAC
>JAQEDJ010000076.1 GCA_027669525.1 Coriobacteriaceae bacterium AM48-5
AATGCGCGCCGCAGGCGCCTCGGCCCACGTGATCGCGCGCCCCATGGCGCGACGGGATGGGGAAGCCAGCGCTCGGCCCACGTGATCGCGCGCCCCATGGCGCGACGGGATGGGGAAGCCAGCGCGGGTCGCCGAAGGCAAGGTCGGCCGCGAACCCGGCGGCGACGGCAAGAATCGTCATCACCGGGCATCGCCCCCCCAAGCGGGGCGAACGTCGCGAAGGCAGCGCCCATCCCAGGTGGCGGCCCATGCGCCGCCCGGCTCGGTATGCACGTCGAAGTATCCCATTTTCGGGACAGCTAGCTCGGAGAGCAGCGCTTTCACGGTACCCGCGTGAACGACGAAGACGGCGCGCCCACTCCCCTGGGCGCGCTCCGATTTGCACGCCTCCCGAAACGCCGCGACGACGCGGCGGGTGAAATCGCTCTTGTCCTCGCCATGCGGGCAGCGCGTCTCGCACCAGGAGTCTACCCAGGCGCGATAGCGCGCATCCTCTTTAAGCTCGGCGGCGCTTCGCCCCTCGAAGTCGCCGAAATCCATCTCGCGCAGACCGGGGCACGCCATAAGCTCCGCGTTCGGGAAGAGGATGCGCGCCGTCTGGTCGGTGCGGACCATGCCGCTCGTGATAACACGGAACACGTCACGATCGCACGCGAGGTCGCGCAAAGCGCGCTCGCCCGCAATCGACAGGGGCTCGTCGGTGCCCGCCCCGCTGTAGCGATGGTCTTCCGTGCCCGCCGTGGAACCATGGCGCACGAAGACGACTTCCAAAGGCGCGCCCGCGCCCTGCGTCCCTCGAGGCGCATCGGCAAGGTTTCCTTTGATGACCTGGGGAATCCCACACGTCATACGCACGACGACTTCCAAAGGCGCGCCCGCGCCCTGCGTCCCTCGAGGCGCATCGGCAAGGTTTCCTTTGATGACCTGGGGAATCCCACACGTCATACGCACGACGACGTCGGCGCGCGCAGCGAGCGCGCATCCCAGGCGCCCCGCGCGCTCGCGCCATTGGGCGTCTTCCGCACGCATGGGGACGACCCCCGAGCCGACCAAGGGCAGAATCACTGCGTCGAAGCCGATCAGCCGCTCGAGCGCCCGGTCAGCGTCGAGCGCGCGTACGAGTTCCTCAGCACGGTATGCGACGCGGCCGGCAAAAGCCGCGGGCACGCCGCCCTCCGCAAGCTGCGCCGCGTCGACGAAATCGTCCGCCGCGAACCCGAGCTTTTCACGCACGAAGGTCCTCTTCCCCGAATGCGCGCCACCTACCACGAGCATCATAGGAGCATGCCCCCCGCCACCAGCATGGCAAGCATCGCGAGCTCGGCCCATTGCAGAAACCATCCGGCCAAATCCCCCGTCACCCCGCCGAAGCGGGACAGGGCAACATGGCGGTACCACGCGAGCGCCAAAAGCCCCGCCACCGCCATAAGGCGCCGACGGCCTGAGCGCACGCGACCATCCCTGCAGCCGAAGCCGCAGCGAAAGCGCAAAGCGGCACGACGATCGCCGCGCGCTTCTTCGCAGGCGAGAGCCCCGCGGCCATGCCGTCCGCCCGCGCGGCAGGCCAGCATTCAACGGCGAGCCCCGAAAGCGAGCGGGAGAACACGAGCGAGCACAGAAGCGCGAGGAACGCCCCCGCCGTAAGCGGCAGCGCGGTGAACAGGGAAAACTGCAGAATAAGGTACACAACAACACCGATGACCCCGAAGGCGCCCGCCGCGGATCGTGCATGATCTCGAGCTTTCGCTCGCGCGGGGCCCAACTTGCAAGCGCATCGGAGGTGTCGCAGAGCCCGTCTAGGTGGATGCCTCCCGTCACCGCCACAGGCAGCGCCACGAGCACGGCCGCGACGATGGTCGCGGGCACGCCGAGCAGGTTCGCAACGTGTCCCCACGCCGTCATGAAGAACCCTTCCGCAAGGCCCACCAGGGGAAACGCGGCAAGCGCATGGGTTGACCCGAAATCGGTCCAGGCCGATTTCGGGACGGGGATGCGCGAGAACGTTCCGAACGCCGCGCCGATTGCCTCTACCATCTTCACCTTGTAGGTCCTTCGCCTTTCATCCACACGGGAATCCCGCATACCACTTCGACTGCGCGGTCGGCCAGCGCCGCCACACCCGCGTTCACGCGCGCGAGCGCGCGCCTCCATGCCTCGGTCCCCTCATCGTAGCGCATCCCATCGGCGAACACGTCGACGGTGACCACCACCGTATACGCAGCGGCCTGAGCGAGCCGTTCAATGCCTCTGAGCACCTCGCGCGCCGCAGCGTCGGGGTCATGCGGGGACAAGCCGCCTTCCGCGAAGAGCTCGTTCGCAACCAGGTTGCCCACGTCCTCCAAAAGAAGCGTGCAGCCGCGCGGAAGCCCGGGCACTGCGGCGCCCACGTCACGCGTGCACTCGAGGGTAGAAAACCCCTTGCCCTCGCGCAGCGCCCGATGGCGCGCGATGCGGCGGGCGCCCTCTTCCCCGAAGGGCTCCATCGTTGCCAGGTACACGCGGGGGCCGTCGTGCCCGAGGCACAGGGACTCGGCGTAGGCGCTCTTGCCGCTCGCGGCGGCGCCGATAACGAGCGTCACCGTCATTTCCCGGCCTCGAAATGCTCGTAAGCAGCCATGCCAGTCGCCGTGAACGTCTTCCCATCCCGGTACACGCGCAACGCCGAATCCAGAAGGGGCAGATACGCCATGGCTCCCGCGCCCTCGCCCAAGTGCATGCCTGCGTCGAGTGGTGCCTTTATGCCGAGCTCGCGAAGGAGCTCCCGGCTTGCGGGTTCGCTTGATGCGTGGGTGCCCACGAGGTAGCCCAAGGCGTTGGGGCACAGGCGCGCCGCGCACAGGGCCGCCGTGCAGGATATGACCCCGTCGAGGAGCGACGGCGCCTTCGAGGCCGCGGCCCCCAGGTAGAAGCCGACGGCGCCTTCGAGGCCGCGGCCCCCAGGTAGAAGCCGCACATCGCCGCGATGTCGAAGCCGCCCACCTTCGAGAGCACGTCGATCGGGTCGGCGGGATCGGGCGAGTTCGCGTCGATAGCACGCTCGACCACGTCGCGCTTGCGCGCGAGTGAGGCGTCCGAGAGCCCCGCGCCGCGCCCGACGAGGCTCCGCGCTTCCGCCCGAATGAGCACTGCGGCCACCGCCGCCGAGGTGGTCGTGTTGCCGATGCCCATCTCGCCCGCGGCGAGAAGGCGCACGCCGGTGCGGGCAAGCCCGCACGCGACGGCGATTCCGACCTCGATCGCGCGCACGGCCCCATCGCGAGACATAGCGGGGCCGTGCGCGATGTTGCCGCTCCCCCGCCGCACGTTCGCGCGCACCATGCGCGTGTCTTCTATACCCCGGGCCATACCCACGTCGACGGGCACGACCTCGGCACCCGCAAACGCCGCCATGCGGCAGGCGCTGGCGGCCCCCTCGGGCACCGACCTCGGCACCCGCAAACGCCGCCATGCGGCAGGCGCTGGCGGCCCCCTCGCACATGTTGCGCGCGACGGCCCGCGTCACGTCTTGCCCGCTTTGCGACACGCCTTCGGCAACGACCCCGTTGTCGGAGAAGAATACCGCGAGCGCACGGGGAAACTCGGCCACCTCGGCGCTCCCCTGAGCTGCGGCGATACACGCGACGGCGTCTTCAAAGTCGCCCAATCCCCCCAAGGGGTGCGCGATGGAGTCCCACGCGGCGTACGCGGCGGCGCGGGCGCACTCGTCTGCGGGCTCGATCCGAGAGAGCGTGGCTTCGAGCACGGCGCCCGGCGCCGACGAGAACGCGCGCTCGACTTCCTCGCGGATGCAGGCAAGCGCGGTTTCGGTTGCTTCAGCCATGCCGTCTCCTCTCTGCAAACGACGCTGCGGCAGTCGCGAACGCGCGAGCAACGTCGGGGTTCGCAGGATAGTACACATGCGGGAAGCCCGCAACCAGGGACGGGGTGGTCGACATGCACGGCCAGCCCTTGTCGCGCCGGGGCTTCTGCGCCCAGAAGTCGCCGCCCGGGCAGGTGGACTGCCAGTAGTGGAACTCGTGCGCGCGGATGCGTGTGCCGCGCGGCCCGTAGAGCCCGTCGCGTTGGGAAGTGAGCTCCACGTACCCGAAATGGGACAGCCTTCCCCCATTCTCGCTTGCGCCCTCAAGCGCCCGCAACAGGCCAGCGCCGCCCCTCGCTATCGGCGATTTCGCGCTGCAGGTACAGAAACCCACCGCATTCGGCGACCGTCGGCATGCCGGATTCCACCGCGCGCCGCACCGCCTCGCGCATCGGCGCGTTCTCGGAGAGCTGCCGCGCATGGAGTTCCGGGTAGCCGCCCCCAGATAGAGGGCGCTTGTCCCCCGGGGCAACTCGCTATCACACAGGGGGCTGAAAAAGGCCAGCTCG
>JAQEDJ010000077.1 GCA_027669525.1 Coriobacteriaceae bacterium AM48-5
TTTCAATGGGGTTGCCGAAATTTCGGCAGCGGTTATTTGCCCGCCGTGGCGGTGCCGGAGTGCGAAGGGGCGACGACCTTGAGCGGCTTTACGAGAGAATCCTCGTGCGAAGCCGGCGCGACAGTTTCTTCGTTTTTTGCTTTGGTGAACTCGGAGCGAGTGATTTCCTCATCGAGTGCATCGATGTCGGCGTCCTCGACCACGGCGTTGAGCGACTCAAAAACGCGGTTCTTGAGCAGCGCAGTGTGCACACCCTCCGTCAGGTCGTGAAGCTTCTTAAACGCACGCTCGAGCTTGGCGTCGCGCTCGTCATCGGAGGTGTCCATGCCGAGCATGCTTACGAGCACTTGCTCAAACATCGAGGATTCGCGGTTGGCGGAAGACACGTACTGACGCAGGTTGCGCGGCTCGATATGGAAGCGTGACAGCTCGGAGCAGTAGCGGATGATCGGAAAATCGCGACCATCGACGAGCTCACGGTTCTGCGGACTCTTGATGATGCGAATGAGGTCGTTCTCGGCGAGCGAGCGGATAAACGAGATCTCGACGCCCAGCATATCGGGAATGGTCTCGATGGGATGCAGCTTTTGTTTGGTCTCCTTGGGCTCCGTCTTAAGCGGAACATCGGACAGCAAGCCCACCTCGTAGGCGAGCGTTGACAGGTCCGTGGCGTTTTCCAAGCGCTGCTTAATCACGTTGAGCGGCATGTAGCGGGTCTTCTGCAAGTGCAGAATGACCTCCAGGCGATCAACGTCCTCCTTGGAGTACTGACGGTATCCCTTAGGCGTACGATGAGGGGTAATGAGCCCCTCATCTTCTAGAAATCTAATTTTTGAGTTCGAAAGATCGGGGTATGCGCCTCGAAGAAGGTTGACGACTTGGCCGATACTCAGATAGTTGCGTTCGGCCATGCCCTACTCACCGGTTTCGATGCGCTCCGGCGTGCTCTCGTGGTAGATGAGCGTAAACGTACCGATCTGGACGGAAGAACCATCGTGCAGCGGGGCCGCATTGACAATGGCGCCGTCGACCCAGGTGCCATTGAGCGAGCCCAGGTCCTCAATGCGAGCGCCGAGGCCCTCGCGAATAATGCGCGCGTGGCTACGCGAAACGGTCATGTCATTGAGGAAGATGCCGTTCGCAGGATCGCGGCCGATGGTGGTCACGTCGTCCTCGAGCTCAAAGGCGGCACCAGTCTGCGGACCCTTGACGATGGACAGAACGGGGGCGGTGATGCGCACGTTGGCCATGAGGTCGGGAACGGTGACGTCGCTTGAAGGCACGCGGAATACGCAGGTAGCGTCAGCAGTCTTATCATTGTGAGGCATATTGTTAACCATGTTGTCCATGACAACCCCTAACTTATCGCGGACGTGCCGCAAATAATGAACCGTACGTAATCATACCCCAACGAATCAGTCTTCGATTTCAGGGTTCAGAAAGTCGATGTCCTCGTCCTCGGGATGCGTGAGAGCTTGTTTAATGGCCGCTCCGCCCTTAATGGAGTAGATGACAGCCGTGAGCATGGAGAAGATCACGCCGCCGTACACAAAGAAGATGCCGAGGGGCACCGAGCTTCCGTTGAGGCCCGGGAAGGCCGTAAGGGTTGAAGGTAAAAGATGCAGGCCGTCAATAACGGGGAACCCGAGCAGCATGAGCGAGAAGCCAGTCATGAGCAGTGCAGTGGCAATCTTTCCGGGAAAGACGACATCGATGGGGCGACGGTGATAATGACGCACGATAAGCGTGCCGATGCCCAGATAGATGTCGCGGCCAATAATGAGCACGCAGACCCAGATGGGCAGCTCTCCGCGGACCACCAGCCAAGTACGCCGGTGAACAGCAGCGCACGGTCGCAGATGGGATCCATGACCTTGCCGAGCCACGAGACCGTCTTGGTCATGCGGGCGATCTGACCGTCCATCCAGTCGGTAGAGGCGGCAACGGCGTAGATAACGATGGCGATGACGCGGTTGTTATCCGTCACAAACAGGTACAGAAATACCAGGGTGAGGATCAGGCGCGTAAAGGTGATGAAATTGGAGATCGTAAAGATCTTATTCGACGGGTAATCGGAAGTGCCGATAAGCTCCTTTTTGATCTTCTTTTTGATGCCCACAGGACTCCCCCGCTGGTTAACGACAAAACTTTCGCTACTATACCCGTTCCGGCGATGTCTATCCAGCGTAAGCATAGAGAGTCCAGACATATGGAGGATGCTACTGGGTTGTGCGGGATTCTGCATTTGTGTACATCAGCCTCCAAATATGACATTTTTCGGCATCTTTGATGGCTGATGTACACGTTTTGATTCGGTGATTACATCGATCGGGAAAGTTGTTGCCTTAAGCAAATTAATCATGATGTGCGGGTCGAGAAGGGTTGGCGCCAAAAGAACCCAACGGCCGTTACGGCTTCGTTAGAAACGCGCCCCACCATGGATGGTGAACCCGAAAGGTAAGGCGCGTGGGCACGGTGGCTCGGCCCGCGCGCCCGGAAGAGAAAGGATAAACCATGGGTTATATGCTCGAGACACGTGGGCTCACCAAGCGCTTCGGCCGCGGCGACCAGGCGCAAGACGCCGTGGCCGACGTGAGCCTTCATATCCGCGAGGGCGAGGTGTACGGGCTGCTCGGTCCCAACGGCGCCGGCAAGTCGACAACGCTCAAGATGATCTGCGGGATGCTGCGGCCGACGGCCGGGGAGATTCTCTTTGCCGGGCACGCCTGGCGCCGCGAGGACCTCTACGCAATCGGCAGCCTCATCGAGGAGGCGCCGCTCTACCCCAACCTCACCGCGCGCGAGAACCTGCGCGTGCGCACCACGCTGCTGGGCCTTCCCGAGAGCCGCATAGATGAAGTGCTCGCCGCCGTGGACCTCGCGGACACCGGGAAGAAGCGCGCCGGGCGCTTCTCGATGGGCATGCGGCAGCGCCTTGGGCTCGCGCTGGCGTTGATCGCCCGGCCACGCCTGCTCGTGCTCGACGAGCCTACCAACGGCCTCGACCCCATCGGCATCGAGGAGCTGCGCGACCAGATCCGCGGCTTCGCGGCGGCGGGTACGACGGTAATCGTCTCGAGCCACATCCTCTCCGAGGTGCAGCAGATGGCGGACACCATCGGCATCATCTGCGGGGGCGCCTCGCCTACGAGGATGCGCTTCGTCCCGGGCAGGACCTCGAGGAACTCTTCATGTGCTTCTGCCGGGAAGGGCGACAAGCAAGCGGGGAGGTGGCGGCATGACGGGCGAGAAAGGCGGCCTGCTCGCGGCCCTGCGCGCCGAGGCCCTGAAGTCGCGCCACGCGGCACCGGTTCGCCTGGCCGTGCTCATGGCGCTTCCGATGCCGCTGCTCGGCGCGATGCCCTACCGGGGCGTGCAGATCTTCAGCGCGTGGAACTACTGGTACGCGCTCTTCCTGCCCGTGTGTCTCTCGCTCGTGGTGGCGTGCGTCGCGCGGGCGGACGCTCGCACGCGGATGCGGGGGCTTCTGGGCCTGGGCTTCCCGCTCGGGCGCGCCTGGTGGGCCAAGGCGCTCTGGTGCCTCGCGCTCTGCACGCTCTCGAACCTTGTGGTCTTCGGCATCTACCTCGCGGGATCGGCGTTCACCTCGCAGGGCCTCACGGCCGCGGGCACGCTCACGATGCTCCTCTGCGCGCTCGTCAACACGGTGACCGTGGCGTGGATGATCCCCGCAGGCTCTTCCTCACGGCGCGGCTCGGCATGCTCGCGGGCATCTTCTGCCCGCTCGCCGCGCAACTCGTAGGTGGGTTCGCCTGGTCGTTGGTGCCGCTGCCGCAGCTCTTTCCGCCGTCGGCGAACATGGTCATCCCCACGAGCTTCATCCCCGTGCTGCCGAGCGGCGAGCCACTCGCGGCGGACATGGCGCTCGGCGAGGCGCTCGCGTCGGACGGCATGCTCACGCTGGCGGGCCTTGCGGTCTGCGCGCTCGCGTTCGCCGCGCTCACGGCGGCGGGCGCGGCCTGGTTCGCGCGCTCCGAGGAGAGGTGATGGCCATGACACGACTCTCCGACCCGATGCCGCGCATGACTCTCCCGCGGGCCTGCTCTCCGA
Source organism: Coriobacteriaceae bacterium AM48-5 (assembly GCA_027669525.1). Classification (GTDB taxonomy): domain Bacteria; phylum Actinomycetota; class Coriobacteriia; order Coriobacteriales; family Coriobacteriaceae; genus Collinsella. The sequence continues at coordinate 4,072 of JAQEDJ010000077.1, forward strand.
GGCCCTGCGCCTGGTGCGCTCCCCGCTCTCGGCGGTGCATCTCGTCTGCGGCTTGGCAGCCGGTCTTGCCTGCGGCGAGTACTTCTCCGTAACCCGATGGGACCCGGCGCTGGGCGCGGACGCCTACGCCCAGTTCCTCGGCGCTCTCATGCCGCTCATGTCCGCCATCGTCTGCGGGCTCGCTGTGGACGAGGAGCGCGCTGCCGGGCGCCTCGCCAACCTCACGGCG
>JAQEDJ010000078.1 GCA_027669525.1 Coriobacteriaceae bacterium AM48-5
GGCGCGCAGCTGGCTCTCGTAGCCGCTGCAGCGGCGACAGGTTGCCGGCGAGCTGGCGCGACAGTTCCTCGCGCGTGGCGACGAGGCTCGGGTCCTCCTTGGCGGCGCGGGCAAGCGCCAGCACGTTCATGATAAGGCCGGGGGCGCAAAAACCGCACTGCTCGGCGCTTCGGCAGCCATCGCGCGGGCGAGCGCCTCGGACTCAGCCTTGAGACCCTCGAGCGTGGTGATGGTATGGCCCTCGACGCGCGCGGCGGGAACCGAGCAGCTCAGCACCGGGTCGCCGTCGAGCCACACCGTGCACAGACCGCAGTTGGTGGTTTCGCAGGCGCAGCGCACCGACGCGCAACCCTGCTCACGCAAAAGCGAAAAGAGCATGGTGTCAGGGGCAATCTGAACCTTGACCTTGCGGCCGTTGAGCGTAAAGGAAAGATCGATGAGTTTGGCAGCCATTAGCGCACCTCGCTAGAATCGACGCCGGGCACGCGGCGGCAGGAATACTCGTCCGTGGCGAACTTGGGGATCTGCACGGTCTCGAGCTCGCGGGCAAGCGCGGCCGAAAGCTCGATGCCAGCGGCGCGGCGAACGGCCTGCACGGCAAGCGGGGCCGAGACGCGGCGGCGGTAGTCGGCCGAGCCCCACAGGTTGGTGCCATAGCTCAACGCGCGTACGGACACGGCCAGGGCGCGCAGCTCGTCCTCGGAAGGCTGCTCGCTGGTGAGGCCACATGCCTCGCCCTGCAGCAAGGTCGCGCGCAGCGGGCGGGCGCCCACGGTGACGTGCCAGGTGTTGTCCCACCAGGCGACGGTGACGTTGAGCGAGGGGAAGTCGGTCGCAGCCTTGCGCACGGCCTCGTAGCTCGCGCGGTAATCGTGCTTGACGACCACGACGTGCTCGATCACGTCGCGCACATAGCCCATGTCCACGAACTCGGCGAGCGGCACACGGCCGGCACCCGTCAGCTCAACGTAAGAGTCGAGCGCGAGGAAGGCGGAGAGAACGTCCGAGAAGCCAAAGCGGCCATAGATGCTGCCGCCCACCGTGGCGGTATTGCGCAGCTGCACGCCCACGATATCGTGGACGGCAAACTCGAATACGTTGTTGACAAGCGCGTTGAGCTCGGCATGGCGCTCGAGCTGGCGCAGGGTGCACATGGCACCGATGCGAAACTCGGTCTCGGTCTCCTCGATCTGATCGAGTCCGCAGGCCGAAAGGTCAATCGCCGTCGCCACACGACGCGAACCCAGGCGCATCCAGATACCGCCGCCCACAATCTTGTTGTTGCGGTTTTTCTGCAAGAGCTCATAGGCTTCGGCCGCGTTTCCAACACGGACGTAGGTACCGAACTTGAGCACGTTCTCCCCCATCTCTTTACTTGTCCAGTACCTCTAAGTGTACCAAACGAGGGCGCACGACCCTCACCACCATAGAAAAAGGCTCCCGGCCAATATGGTCGGGAGCCTTAAGCTCATCAGCTGATGCTGTATGGAGCTATGTTGAGCTGGATTTAGCAGACGCCCTGGGCGAGCATGGCGTCGGCGACCTTCAGGAAGCCGGCGATGTTGGCGCCCATGACAAAGTTGCCCTCCTGGCCGTACTCCTTGGCGGTGTCGTCCACGTTGTGGAACATGCCGCGCATGAGCTGCTCGAGCTTGCCGTCGACCTCCTCGAAGGTCCAGGCAGGTGCTCGGCGTTCTGGCTCATCTCCAGGCCGGACACGAGTACGCCGCCGGCGTTGGCAGCCTTACCGGGCATAAAGGCGACGCCGTTCTCCTGGAAGTAGGTCGTGGCCTCGATGGTCGTAGGCATGTTCGCGCCCTCGCCGACCACCTTGCAGCCGTTGGCGACGAGCGCCTGGGCGTCCTCGAGCAGCAGCGTGTTCTCGCGAGCGCAGGGCAGCGCGATGTCGCAGGGCAGCTGCCAAACGCCACGGCCGTCGCCCTCGTGCCACACGGCGTTGGGCTTCTCGTCAACGTACATAGCGAGCGTAACGCCCTTGTCGTGGCCGGAGCGCTTCTTGTTGTAGACATGCTCGAGCACGGTGTAGTCGATGCCGTCGGGATCCTCGACCCAGCCGTGGGTATCGGAGCAGGCCAGCACCTTGCCGCCGAGCTGAGCGACCTTCTGGACGGCGTAGATAGCGACGTTGCCGGAGCCGTGAACGACGACGTTCTTGCTCGAAGGAGTCGCCGCGGCTCTTGAGGTACTCGTCCACAAAGTAGACCAAACCGTAACCGGTGGCCTCGGTACGGGCGAGCGAGCCGCCAAAGGAGAGGCCCTTGCCGGTGAGGACGCCGGTCCACTCGTTGGTCAGGCGCTTGTACTGACCGAACAGGTAGGCAACCTCGCGGCCGCCAACGCCCAGGTCGCCGGCGGGAACGTCGGTGTTGGGGCCAATGTGGCGATAGAGCTCGGTCATGAAGGACTGGCAGAAGTGCATGATCTCGTTGTTGGACTTGCCCTTGGGGTCAAAGTCGGAGCCGCCCTTGCCGCCGCCCATGGGAAGGGTGGTCAGGCTGTTCTTGAGGATCTGCTCCAGGCCCAGGAACTTGAGCATGCCCAGGGTGACCGTCGGGTTAAAGCGCAGGCCGCCCTTGTAGGGTCCAATGGCAGAGTTGAACTCGACACGATAGCCGCGGTTGACCTGAACCTTGCCCTGGTCATCGACCCAGGGGACACGGAACATAACGATGCGCTCGGGCTCGACGAGGCGCTCAAGCAGGGCGGCCTCCTCGTACTCGGGATGGGCGTCGAGCGCCGGCTGGATGGTGCCGAGGATCTCGGTCGCGGCCTGGATGAACTCAGGCTGCTCGGGATAGCGGGCCTTGAGCTCGTCGAGAACTTTCTGCGTGTAGCTCATGCTTCCTCCAATTGATGGAAAAGAAAGGTGTCGTTCGCGGCGCCCCATGCGCCGTGAGCTTTATCGAGTATGGATAATATCGCACTGTTGCAGCAAAGTTTCGCATAAGCCGACGAGCAGATGTTTCGTTTTGATTACGATGCAGGTAGAAGCGTTTTTGAGCACCCGACGTACAAATCGCGTGTTTCGAAGCTGTTTCGTCCACGTGGTCCATACCACCACAAAGAGGACAGGCACCTTTGTGGCGGTTGGCAGGATGCGTTGGCGGGAACGTATGTGAATCGAACACATCCAAGACGTTTTGCACGCCTCACAACGGTTTTGAGGACCGCGGGGCCCACCGGAGCCCATCCGTTCCCAAACGTGGCGGTATTTTACCAAACGCGCAGTGTCGCGCCACGAAAACGGCCCATCTACTACGTTTAACCAGCAAGGGTAAACCATACCCACTTTTTCGTAACATCGGCAAGTCATCTACCTGCGGTTTTGTTTTTGCGGTTTTTGAAATGGTCGAGGGTAGTCACTTAAACGTAGTAGATAGGCCGGTTTTGTGGCGAGCGGCGATTCGGAGCCTAGCGCAGGGATCTGAGACCGCCGGCCTCCTTGTTGAGCGTCGTAAAACGCACCGCATCCAGGTGCTCCAAGATGCTAATGGCTCGTTTGCGCGACACGCCTAAGGCCTCGCGCAGCACACTCGTCGTGGCAACGCCGCCAGCAGCCTCGATAGCCGCGGCGACGACCTCACGTGCATGGGCCTCGGCGGCGGCAGACAAGGCAACGTCGCGTTCGATCTTAACGATCGCGCGGTTGAGCGAAAGCTCGCGCAGGGCACGCGTCATGGTGTCGCGATCGAGCTGCAGACGCTCACCCACCTCGGGCAGTGTCGCCGCACCGAGACCCGCCTCGTCGAGGGCGGCCACGATGCGCTGGCTCGCCTCGCGCACCACACGTATCGCCGCAGCGGCAGAGTGCGGGTCGAACACCTCGGCACCGTCGACGGTGCACACGCCGCGCGCACAGCCCTCGAGAACGAGCGCGGACGCAATGTCTTCGCCCGCTGTCGGCCAGGCGGCATGCGCGACCTCGCCCGGCGTGAAACCCGTCTGCTTGGGCGCGGCCCCGTGCATGGCGGCCAACGTGACGGAGAGCGTGGCGAGGGCGGCATCGAGCACAGCGGGGGCGGCATAGAGCTCCTCGGTCGAGCGCTCGGCATGAAGCGCCACGGCGTCACCCGAGGAAACCGCCCCGTGCAGGAGCGCAGCCGCCTCGGCACCCGAAAGCGCCACGGCGTCACCCGAGGAAACCGCCCCGTGCAGGAGCGCAGCCGCCTCGGCACCCGAAAGATCGAGAGCACGG
>JAQEDJ010000079.1 GCA_027669525.1 Coriobacteriaceae bacterium AM48-5
ATGAAAGCCGCCGTTCCCGGCTTTGTTGGTAACTGCGAGGCACCAGTCTTACGTCGGGCAATTTTGACGTCGTGGTCGCCGACGGCATGTCGGGCAACATTGCGCTCAAGGCCACTGAGGGCGCTGCTAAGTTTTTGCTGCAGGAACTCAAGGCGTCTTTATGGCCTCGCTTGGCACCAAGATCGCCGCGCTGCTCATTAAAAAGCAGATGCGCCAGATTAAGGCCAAGCTTTCGGGCGACGCCAAGGGCGGCGCGATTCTTTTGGGCCTGCGCGGCGTGGTTCTGATCGGCCATGGCGCCACCTCGGTCGAAGCTGTTAAAAACGGTACGCTCGCGGCGGCCGAAGCCGTGCGCGCCGGCCTTGTCGAGAATGTCGCCAACTCTATGGACGGTATCGTTTTATAACAGCGGCGTTATGCGCCTCGCGGCGCACGTCGTGGGGTAGAATCAAAACCGTGTATTGGTGCTGCCCGCGCGGTGCCAATCTTTTGGTATTCATGCACTATGAGAGGAAGCGCTATGGACCGCTCCGAAATCTTCGACAAGATCGCCGAGGTCGCTGCTGACGTTCTGGGCGTCGATGTTGCCGAAATTAGCGATGAGACCACCTTTGACGACCTCGATGCCAACTCGCTCGAGCGCCTGCAGCTGGTTACGGCTATCGAGGACGAGTTCAACCTCGAGATCGATGACGAGACTCTGCTCTCGCTCAACTCTGTCGCCGACGCCGTCGACGCCATCGAAAACGCCAGGGAGGCCTAGGTCTTGGCTTTGTCTGAACGACTTACGCGCGCCCAGGAAATTCTGGGCCACGAGTTCAATAATAAGGTGCTGCTGCGCTCGGCCCTTACGCATCCCTCGGCAGTCGAAGGCCAGCCGGTTTCTGCCAGCTATGAGCGCCTTGAGTTCTTGGGCGATTCCATTTTGGGCGCCGTGGTCGCACGCTCCCTGTTTGAGTCCTATCCGGAGTTTGACGAGGGCAAGCTCACACGCCTGAAGGTGTCGCTTGTCTCGGGCGCCACGTTGTCGGAAGTGTCCCACGAGCTGGGTATCGACGACATCATCATCTTTGGTGCCTCCGAGACCGGTACCGGTGCGCGCGGCCTGCATTCGGCGCTCGAGAACGTCTACGAGTCGCTCGTGGGCGCACTGTACCTGGATGCCGGCTGGGATGCCGCAGCGGAGTTTATCCATCGTACGCTTAAGCCGCATTTGGCTTCCGAGCGTGCCGAGCATCCTGCAAACCCCAAGTCGTTCTTGCAGGAGTGCGTGCAAGCCGACGGTCACGAACCCCCGGCGTATAAGCTCGTTGGCTCCGAGGGCCCGGCGCATGCGCCCACCTTTACCGCCGTGGTGTTGATCGATGGTATTCGTCAGGGTCGCGGCTCCGGCTCCTCAAAGAAGGAAGCCGAGGGAGCCGCTGCACTCGAGGCTCTTGACCGCATGGGCTACACCACCAACGGCGTGATTCTCAACAAGAAGCCTGTTTAAGCGAGGAACCGTGTATCTCAAGTCCCTCACGCTCAAAGGGTTTAAGTCGTTTGCCGACCGCGCCCATATGACGTTTGAGCCGGGCCTGACCGTCATCGTCGGTCCCAACGGCTCGGGAAAATCAAACATCTCCGACTCCATCCTGTGGGTCCTGGGTGAGCAGAGCGCCAAGCAGCTGCGCGGCCAGGCCATGGAGGATGTCATCTTCTCGGGCTCGTCGGCTCGCAAGCCGGTGGGTGTCGCCGAGGTCACGCTGGTGCTCGATAACTCGGACCATATGCTGCCCGTCGACTTTGACGAAGTCGCCATCACCCGTCGCATGTATCGCTCGGGCGAAAGCGAGTACCTCATCAACTCGAGTCCCTGCCGCCTGATGGACATTCAGGACATCCTGCACGATTCGGGTCTGGGCAAGGATACGCATTCCATCATCAGCCAGGGCAAGCTCGACGCCATTTTGCAGAGCCGCCCCGAGGAGCGCCGTGCCCTCATCGAGGAGGCCGCCGGTATCTCCAAGCACAAGCGTCGCAAGGAACGTGCGCTTAAAAAGATCAAGTCGATGGATGAGCACCTGACCCGTGCCCGCGACATCAATAAGGAAATCGCCCGTCAGCTGCGGCCGCTGGAGCGTCAGGTCGATCGCGCGCGCAAGTACAAAGAGCTGTCCTCGCGCGCAAACGAGCTTACGCAGATGCTGGCCGTTGACGAGCTGCGTTCCCTGCAGTCGCAGTGGAGCGATTTAGAGAGCCGCTCCAAAGAGGGCGCGGCCGAGCTTGAGCTTGCGCAGTACCGCTTGGGCGAAAAGGAGCGTGAGCTCGAGAAACTCCAGGTCATGCTTGAGGAAAAGGGCCTGTTTGTGGGCGATCTGGGCGAGCAGCGCCGCCATATGCAAGATGTGGTCGGCCGTATTAACTCCGACATGCGCCTGCTCGAGGAAAAGGGCCATAACATGGTGTCGCGTCTGTCCGACATGCGCGGGCAGATTTCGAGCTCTGAGCATCAGCGTCGTCGCGTGGTCGAAGAGCTCGAGGATGCGCGCGCCCAGCTCGAGGAAGTGACCGGCGCGCATATGCAGGCTCAGGAGGACGTTGACGCCGCCGGACCTGCCGCCGCTGCGCTCCACGAGCGTCGCGTGGCACTCGACAATCAGATTTCGCAGCTCACACGCGAGCAGCGCGACGTGCAGCGCGTGGCCGATAGCGCCGCGCTCGAGCTCGCCAAGGTGAAGGACTCGCTGAGCAACGCCGAGGTCGAGGACAACATGTACGCCTCGCGCCTTGAGCAGATCGACGAGCAGCTCGAGGAGGTCACGGCCTCGCTCGAGAGCCGTCGCGACCGCGCTGAGGAGCTCGAAGGCGCACTCGATCAGGCTCGTCAAGCCCAGGTCGATGCTCGCGAGGCCACCGAGGTCGCCCGCGCTGCCCTTAAGGACCTGCGTGCCCGCGAGAGCGAGGCGCGCAACAAACTGTCCGAGGTGCGCTCGGAGCTTGCTAGCCAAAAGAAACTCGATGCCCGCATGGCCGACAGCTCGCCGCTCGTGAGCTGTCTGGTGGGCGTACTGGGCGACGATGTCTCGGGTCGTCTGGGCGACGTGCTCGAGGCCCCTCGTGAGCTCGAGGGCCTGGTGGAGCAGCTGCTTGCCGGCGATATCGATGCGCTGCTGTTCGACGATACGTCCGCGCTTGAGCGTGCCGGTCGTGCCGCTCTGGACCAGAAGAAGGCCTCGGGCGAGGCGCTGCTGGTGGCGCGCGGTGCGAGCGCCTCTGCTGCCGCTAAGGGCGCTGCCGGTTCCCGCCTGGTCGATCGCCTGTCCGTGCGCTCCGGTTATGGCCCGGTTGTCGAGGCCCTTCTCGGCGGCTATTACGTGGTCGATGACTTGGCTGCCGCGTTGGCTGCCCCTGTTGTTGACGGTGTGACCTACGTGACTCCCGATGGCGCCCGCGTGAGCTGTGGTGGTCTGGTGCGCGTGGGGCTTGATGCCGGCGAGGCTTCGGGTGCCTTGGAGCGCAAGCGCCGCATCCGTGAGCTCGAGGGCCTGGAACCCGATCTGGCTGCTGTGTTTGAGCATGTGTCGGATCAGGTCGTCGAGGCCAATGCGGCCGTTGAGGAGGCGCGTGCCGCCGAGGGCGATGCCGCCGGCGAGATCGCCCGTCTTGAGGGCGAGCGCCGGCTCGCTGCTCTCCGAGATTGGCCGCCTGGAGCAAAGCGCCAACAACGGCGAGGTCGAGCGCGTGCGCATCTCC
>JAQEDJ010000008.1 GCA_027669525.1 Coriobacteriaceae bacterium AM48-5
CTCCCAGACGAACTTGTACTTGAGGCCGTCGGTGTCGCCGGAGACCCTGGCCTTGAGCTCGAGCGGCTTGCCGCAGCGCGCCTCGCCGGAGACGTCGAGGCCCTCGACGCTGAAGCGGTCCTCGACCGTCACCTTGCGGGTGAGGTGCTTGGCCTGCTCGCCGTCGATCACGTCGAGGTAGAGGGTGTACTCTCCGGGCTCGGAGGGGGTCCACTCGCAGGAGGCGGAGGAGCTGGAGGAGCCGCCGACGGTGCCCCACTTGGCCCATCCGCCCTTCTCCCAGACGAACTTGTACTTGAGGCCGTCGGTGTCGCCGGAGACCCTGGCCTTGAGCTCGAGCGGCTTGCCGCAGCGCGCCTCGCCGGAGACGTCGAGGCCCTCGACGGACCAATTGACTACTTTATATTTGGAGGTGCTCGATATGTAACCATTGGAGTCAACAACATCGGCATAAATTTCGTATTCACCAGCTTGCGGCAAAGTCCAAACAACTGACGGGGCGGTCAAATCTTGACCGATCACGCCCCAGTTAGCGTCAGTCCAATCTGCCCCAGCCCTATGCCAAACAAACTTATATTTGAGTCCGTCGGTCTTGCCGGTAACATTCACTCCAACTTTAATCGAAGATCCAGCGCGCCCCAATTCTTCCGAAAAGGTAATTCCATCAATGGAATAAGGATGAGGGAACTGCGCAATAATAGCGGCAGCATCAGCCTCGCCAAGGCGACGGCAGCCGTCGTCAGAGAAATAGTTAGCGACATCACTGGAATTCGAAATGAAGCCGTGTTCAATAAGAATGCCAGGGATTCCCTGTTCACGGGCGCAACGGATTACGGCAAATTCATCGCCTACTTCCATTTGAAATACACCGCGATACGTAAGGCCCATAGCGGCAAGGTTGTTCATAACCTTATTGGCAAGCTCAACAGAAACCTGCGTGTAATCGGTACCATTTGCAGTAGGAGCATAAACCTCAGCACCATGAGCAGCAGAGGAACCAGAATTAATATGGAAACTCACAAAAGCCTGAGCGCCTTGATCGATGCAACGCTGAACGCGATAAAGAAAATCATCACCGGAATAATTGCCGTATTGCTCGCGAGCAAGAACAACCTTGAAACCATAAGCTTCAAGCCTATTCTTGCAGGCAGTCACAATCTTCCAGGTAAGATCGGCCTCACTTTTACCATTACCTTGGGCTCCGGGATCAGACCCGCCGTGGCCAGCATCAAGAGCGATCACGCCAACGTTACGCGCAGAACGCGCCGCATAAGTAGAGACGCCATCCGGCGAATCGGCACACTCCAATGCCTGCTGGATAGTCTGGGCCTCGACTGCGTTTCCGTCCCCATCTGCATAGTAAACAGATGTGCCCTCGGAATTCATAGGGCTATCTACGACGGTGAATGAATAATCTCGATCAGAAAGATCAATCTTATGCTCAGTCCCATCTCCCTCTAGATAATACGAAATCGAAGTGAGGAAATAAGTATTAGCTTCGAGTTTTGAGCCAAAGGTAAAGGCGGCAGAATTATCAGCCGTAGCAGAAGCGTCAACAGAGCCTTTACGCCATTGGCGCTCACATAGCCAAGCGTAGCAGAGGAAAGAACTTCGCCGTCATAAGGCGTAGCAAAAGCAATGACTTGATCGGATCCAGAGGGAAGGCTTGGGTAGGCCAAGTAAACGTATTGAAAGTCCGACTCGACCGAATCGACCTGATGCTCGGCCTTGACATAGCTTTCAGTTGTGCCTTGGTTCAGCGAGTCGATAACCTCAATATCCCCTTCATCCGGCGATTGGTCGACGGTGGCCTCGCTGCTTTCAGCATCGTCACCACGTGCAGCCACTCCGCCATCATCTGCAGAAGCCACATTCGTCACAGCTTCAGCGGGCTGCGCCTCGTTCAACCCGTAAGCAGCAACTACAGGACTCATCAATGACGAAAATGTCAGAAAAGCAGTCAAAGAAAAAGAAGTTGCAGCACGTAAAACCTTTTTCATATTGAATCCCCAGTCAAAATGAATATCCATGTTGCAACATTATCCATCAAATATCTCTTCTTTTGAACAATTGTCATAGAAAGGAATCGTGTTGAATCAAGGTAGCAATATTCAACGCCTTCGAACGTGAACCAGCCAACATTTTTCATCTGAGAAAATCCTCATACCTATATCTTATAAAGGCCTCATCAAACTTAGTTAATAAGAACTAACAAACGGTTCGAACTACTGGTCCCTTATCTCATGTGCAAACATGCCATTGTCTATTTCTATTATTTCTTCTTCGTATATCGGACTACAGAAAGTTTTAATATCAGCCTGCTACGAAAAGGGGTGTTCAGCGATGTTCTCACATCTAACTATATGCAGAACGGCGCTATTTCCTAAACGATCCAACGAAGCATCGAATTTATAAGGCCCATTCCCCCTCTCAGAGTATTGCGACTGCACCGACGTCCGCAAGCCGAGCGTCAGTACGGTCGTAATACCTTGCCCCGACGAGGGCCTGAAACGCGTTACCTCCGGGGCGGAAGGGATGTCAGAGGACATCCGCTAGAGATGCCGAGCACCTTAGAGGGGCGATGCTCAGCGGCGGCGCGGTGGCGTATGGAGACGCACAGCGTGGGGGACGCACCCATCGAGGAGCTCGACCTTGAGCCGAAGCTCATCGCGCGGGCACGCGCGGAAATGGGCGAAGCCTCGCTGTCCCAGCCGAGAGGGAAACGGAATAGACGGACCGACCGTTCGGCTGAGTCTGGGAAGAGGCGGCGGGCGGAGCATGGCCACCGGTCCCATCGAAACACATCTCCACCGTTCCCTCAACTGGGAAAACGGCGCCCCGGGCCCCGGGAGGGGCCGCGGGGGCGTTCGGCTAACTGCGGGAACAACCTATTCGCTCAACATTTCGGCTGAGATCGAAAATCGACCCTTGACCTACAGCCAGCCCAAAACATGTGCTTCCATCTGAGCGAGCTCAAACTACCGTTCATCTTTGACCCATTACCGGAACATAATTAATCAAGTTTCCGCCAATCAGATTCATGAAATCATCGAATGTTTTACCCCTGGAAAAATGGAGAGTTTTAATTGCCCCCGAGCAAGAATATTGGGACTCAATGTTCTTTACCCATTGACAAAAACCAGAATCGCCAAGGTAACCGGAGACGGTTTTTAAAACAGGATAGACAGCCATAGGAGAAAGAAGCCTTCCGGACCCAATCCAATCTAAGACATCATTAGTTTTCATTCTGAACAAAGCACAATTGATAGAATCAGAATCGCCATCGAATAAGTCAATTGCCCCCTCGTTAACAAGCGAAGGCGCAAATAGCATGAAAGAGTGCTGACTATGAGGCCTTAAATAGGTTGAGGGGAACGCCTTTCTCCCATCAAGAATCCATCCATTGGCACATCTTCTAATACCTTTAGGTAATTTAGAGTTAGGAGAATGATTTTCTCTGCCGATAGAAAGAACGTATAGATAGCAATAATTTATTTCTTCACATTTTGGCGGAAGGCGGACACTGCGGTTTAAAACATGCTCACTTACTAAATTAACATCTACGGAAGACTCCCCGCTGGATAAATCAACTATATTAATTGCCTCATCTTTAACAACAGAAAAGAACAGGGCATGACAAAGGGAGTCTGTTAAATCCAGCCATCTTGTTTGGATTCCATAATGCTGCAAAAGAGGCTCCACACAATAGGATTCCAATTTAATTGCAATCGCCGAATGGTTAGTAATTGGTTTTTCAGAAGACAATATTGGCTTAAATTTAGAGATATCGAAGGCTTCGTTATTCCAACGTCCCGAAACACTTAGATAGTTCTCAACTGTCCTTAAACGAGAGTCAGAAGAAGCAGAACTCCTGCATAAGCTAGGTCTTGGAACATAGGGGTTGTACAAGCTCGACTGTCCTCTATATAAAACAGGACCATCAGAAATGTAAGAAAGGTAACCGACAGCCTGAATTAATGCTTCAAGCGTATCGACAGAAATAACAGGGCAAGATAGACCGTTACAGCAGATATCATTTTCAACATGAAGTTCATCCGCTCGATGCGATGCTATTTTTTCAGCAGACCACCGTTTCATAAATTCCTCGCTAAAGAAGCAGACGGCTAGAACGCTGCGTCACCTGCACATTCCTATGCCATCAAAGATTTGTTTTATGGCGCCGATCAGCAAAACTGCAGGCGGACGCCATCTAGTATCTATAAAGAGTACCAGGCCACCATGGGCACGTATTTTAAGTTAATCTCAATACCTCCAGAGAGTCTCTCCCCACCCCCCCCCAGATACTCGTTCATACTCGCCGACAAAGTGAGCGAGTTTGCCGACGAGGACGCCATCACGACGCTGCTCAGCGTGAAGGAGGGCGAGTCCAGGCCCCTCTGCTGCGACCCAGGCAGAGCCAGCAGAAAGGCGCGCGCAAGAGAAGAACCACATGGAAATATAATAGCTGCCGAAGAGCACCGGGACAGGTTAGACCGGATGACGGCGGAGGCTGCACGCCGCTCAAGTCGCAGGTGAACACCGAGCCAAGAGGGGCACTCGGGCTCCTGATGTCGCTCGGCGAAAAGGTCCTAATCGCCATTCCGCGTTGCACTAGCTGCGGAGATGCGGGGCTGGGTCGGGGTACTGAGCTGAGATCGATCATCAGCCCAAAGGGCTTAAAAGCGCTAATGTATCGATCCCTAAATCGTCGTTAGCGTCTTAGGGACAATTATATTGTCTAGTAAGTCGCCGCAAGCCAAGTCGCTAAATCAACGGCAGCAGCCTCAAGCAGGCTAGCTAAGACTTGCTTTTTCGCCATGGCATTTGAATCAAATATAGGATACTCCCTATTCGCGTGAACACCATCGCATCGCAATATGTACGCGTAGCGGCACACCAACAGAGCAACTCTTCTAACATGAATCTTGTCACTTTTGGCATCGGGCAATAGTTCATTTATCTTTGTTTTGAAAAAACTCTTACCTTGGTAATCGGCGCAACCTCTATCACGCATGCAAATAAGGGACTCTTTATCGATACATCCTAATCTCTTATTTTTTTCATCCACTACATTCTTTTTATCTTTATCCGTAATATGCAATGATCTTGAACGTGTGCCAGTCAACAATTTCCAACTAACGAAGTCCTTATAGCTCCCCTCATTAAAAATATCCTCAAATTTTGTTATAGAGCGGACTAGTACATCCCGCTCAATGAAGAGTTGATTAACATCGTCCAGCATCTGGGCATCCCTCGTCACGCTAGAAGAGTTCGTCGCCTCAGCATAACCGCGATACAGAGCATTAAAGGCGCCCCAGATAAGCTTAAGCCTTTCTTCCGGATAACCGGCTCCCGACGCAGCCCATGAGTAACTAATTGCTATATGTAGAGACTTTGCAACCGCATCGCTTCGAAGGCTACGTCCTATAACACCATCTGGATACCTAGTTCCGTTAAATGTAGAGAGAGCATTGTTGAGTTCGTGCGGAACTTCGAGTTCAATACCCCCTTTCTTGTCAACCGAGCACGACACGGCAGCAATGCAAGGCGACTGCTCCATTCCGTCCATACAAGTCAAAGAGAGAAGAAGCCATCCCAGATAGTCAACCCTAGTTTTACAGAGATACTGTGCCTTGGAATAACCCCGCGCGCGTTCAAACGAAATCACAACAGCATTCTTGTTAATTGTGACACTGTCGGGATAGTCCTTTGAAATGGTCTTTTCGAACCGGATTGGGCTGTTAAGCTTAATTGGATTCTCGAATACGAGTGAGATTTCAATCTGGATCCTTTGCTTTCTTTCCCCTGAATTAGCCACCACTTCACCGTCCATTTAGTAAAAAGCGAACCCCACAAGACAACCATCAAAATTCAATCAAAGTATACGATTAATGTCGTTTTGCATGACATCGCAGCCTTCTCAAATAGAAACTCGAATTTGTAAATCAATTCGCATCGAGAAGAACTGATTAAAAACTCAGCGGCTATTCTTAATTAATAAATGATCGCGTCCGATCGATCGATTTTGACGTATGTTACCCGCGCAGTCCTTTGGGCTGTAAGTCAAAAGGAGCAAAGACAATGGCACAAAGAGCTCGAGGGTAATTTTGGGCATGTTTTATGCAGAGTTCCGCAGCCGACCAACGAAACGATTTTCATTGCTTCTACGCTAACGCAACGAAAACCGTTGCTAAAGTAATTAGTTATAATTCTCTCAAATCGCCTAGAGAAAGTGTTTGAATGCTGACCGTAATCGTGCCTACTTACAATGCCGAACCGTATCTTTCTCAAGCCCTAGGCAGTCTATTAAACGAAAAGAATATCGAACTGGAAATCCTCGCCATTAACGACGGATCCACCGACAACTCGCTCGACATTATGCAAGATTTCGCTGCGCGCGACTCACGCGTTCGGGTGATCGATAAGGCAAACCAGGGTTACGGCGCAACCTGCAATCTGGGCATTCGCGAGGCAAAGGGCGACTGGATTGCCATCCTCGAGCCCGATGACTGGATCGAGCCCGAAATGTACTCCGACACGCTTGCCTTTGCCAAGCGCGAATTTGGCGATCCGAACAAGCTCGATATTATTGAGACCCCGTATTGGATCATTCGGAACCCCGATACCCCCCAAGAGGTCAAACTACATTGCGCATATCGCGGTCGCATCAATCCACCTCGGCAACCGTTCACCATTCACGACGCTCCACACCTGCTGGCCCACCATCCGTCCATTTGGTCGGCAATCTATCGTCGCGACTTCCTGATGCAAAACAATATCTGGTTTAAGGAAATCCCTGGTGCAGGCTGGGCCGACAATCCATTCCTCGTCGAAACGCTCTGCCAGGCAAGGGCCATCGCTTACTGGCCCAAGCCGTATTACTGTTACCGCGAAGAAACACCCGAAAAGGCGGCCGCTCTGGCCAAGCGTGACCCCTTGATGCCGTTTAATCGCTGGAACGATATGGTCGATATTCTTGAGCGGCTCAACGTCACCGACCCCGCCGTCTGGACACCGCAAATCACACGCGGCTTTACCTATATGGGCATCATGATTGAGCACACAGGAATTGCCGGTCACCCCGAAATCGAGCAGGCCATCCACAGGATGTTCGAACGCATGCCGCAAGAGCTGGTATTTGCCAATCCTCGTGTTACCCCCGCGGCTAAAAAGCTCTATGCCGAGTATATGGGCATCGCCAACCCTAAAATCAGCTACTGCGCATACGCCAAGGACCTCGTGGGCGAAGGCTTGTATAACGTATGGAACAAAGGGCCCAAGCAAACTCTAAAAATGATTACATCCCACTTTGGTTCATACAACGCGCGCGCTGGAAAATAGTCTGATGGGCAGAAAAGCAAGCAGAAATACCTCCATCGAAGCGCTGCGCTTGATCGCGGTCGCCGGGATCGCCATTTTCCACACGTTTCAGTGGACCTTCCAAGCCGTCTGCACCAGCCTACCGGAATACGAGCCGCTCGCCGCTTTCCCCTACTCCGGCGCGCTCGGCTTTATCAACCTGCTGGGCTGCTGGGCCAACGAGGTCTTTTTTATGATCTCGGGGTACTTCCTTATCCCTTCGGCGGTACGCGCCCTTCAAAACGGGTCTTCCGCGCAGTGCCTCGTTTATAAATCGTTTACACGGTTAAAGAAAATCGTCTTACCCACGCTCTTTTATTGCACCGCGTGCCTGTTTGTTTCAATGTACGTCTATCCCCTACCCGAAATCTCGCTGCACGAGATTGGCTGGCTTACGTTGGGCATCGAGTTTATCTGGGTCTACGCCGCCTCCGTATTGCTCGTACCGATGATTGCGCTGGCAAGGCAGCGGATCGGCAGCAAAAGGGCCCCGTTTGTCGTAGCACTTCTAGTGTTCGCAACATTTGGAATCAACTGCTACATCGCGGCGACGGCAAACGAAGTTGCCGGCGTCGTTTTATGGCGCAAGCTCATGAGCGCTGTTACCTACCTGGTCGCGTTTATTGCGGCTGGAGAAATGCGCTTTGTCCTCGAACACCACGGCAACGCATCCGGCGCTCAAAAATCCAAGATCGCACTAATCGGACTCGCTGCCGCCACCATCGCGCTCGAGCTTCTGCTATCGGCAAATAGCCAGTACGACGCGCTCTGGAAGCTCTCCTACAAGTCCACTTCCGTCATATCCTTTATCTTGGCCGCCGCATCCGTTGCCGCCGCAGCGCTCCATCAGCCGCGCCACGAAGTCCCAGCTGCAGACAAGACAATCATGTCCCTCGCCGCAGGAACGCTTGCTTTCTACGCCGTACAGTCGTTTACCTGCAATGTCTGGCGACCCATCTTTGACAAAGCAATCTACACCATGGCGACAGGCATCCAAACGGGAGAGCCCCATCCAGCCGACGCCATTTTGCTCGGAATCCTTATGAGCCTTTGCCTCGCGCTTGCCCTGCTCCTCGTGGATATCGTACGCAGGGCTGTGGTCGACGCCATCAAGGCTCGCATGAACAGCTAAGCAGCCTTCCGACTCCGCAGACCACGAAGCGCGCTAACACCCGAAGCAAATAGAATCGCAAAGACAATCGCCCAGTTCTTGCAGCCAAATACCGGAATATGAACGATCGCATGGTCATGCATAACAACGAAATAACCCAAAATGACAACCAGGGGCAGTGCCATGAGCAGCGACTGGATCAACACTTTGCGACGACGACCCTCTTGCGCTCCGCCCCGTATCGAGCAAACGAGCACGGCAATCCAAATCGCCAATACGGCAGCAAACGAAACAAGACAAACGACGTTCGAGATCATCGCATAACCAGCAGTTGAGCAAATGGCGAACAGCTGCGGGCTCATGCAATAAAACTCCTTCAAAATCTGAGGCCAGTCAGCTTGGGGCAACAGTGACGAAGCCCCATGCGCAGACCAAAGGCCCATCTCGCCCAGAACGTTCGAAAAGACCTCGTTCCAACCCAGTACAAATGCCGCGACAACCCATTTCATCGCCCAGGTAAACACAAACGAAAGCCCAAACCCAAAGAGCGCCTGCATCATCGTGACGACGCAGCGCTTGGGGCGCTCACCCTCGGGGAGCGCAATGAAGGCGAAAAAGCAATGCAGGGCGACAACTGCGGCAGGAATCGTTAAAAAGTCAAGAAACGAAAACACGGCGCCCGTCGCTATCGACCAAAGGACGAGGCGGCTTGTAAAAGCCCGTGCGTTCGGAGCCGATTCCAAACGAAGGCTCATACAAGACATCATGATGAGCGCCACAAAGGACGAGATGCACAGCAGTAGATCACCGATAAAATTGAAAAACAGATTGGTCGAGAACAACAGGATTACAAGGAAACCAAACGTCACTGGCTTTGAAAACCGCTTCCGCAAGGCAACGTAAGCGCAAGCGGAGCCGACAATCGCCAGAGCAGCCGCAGGCACCACGACCACATCGATACCGCCAATATACAGGCAGACATTCGTAAGTAGCTGCCATCCATGCCAATACCGGTAGTACTGCTGATGCGTAATCCCGCCGGCTTTCGTAACGTCATCAATCTCGGCAACGGTCATCGTCTTAAACGGAGAACCTTGGTCCTTTTGCTGTGTGACTTCAATGATAAAGCGATTGTTATCAAAGCAAACAGGACCAGCTGCAACACGGTGGTCGTAGACATACATGTCAGACAACAGAGCCGAGGACTCCGAACCCTGCGCATGCGACTCGATAACGGACCGCGGAAGACAATTTGCCACCGTATTGCTCAAGACAAATGCGACCTGAAGAACCAAAAACAGCAACATGGCCTTGATGGGGAGGCTATCGGCAAAGGAGGTTAAACGAGTTTTATTCACGGGTCATCCAAACAGAAAGATTGCGTCCACAGGAATCGGCACCTATGTAATACCACAATGCGCGCATGCAATCTCGCTACGCCCACACGTCAACCAGGCTTGTAGCAAACGTTCTTGGTGATTAGCGGAACATTACCCGCGGCGCCCGCCTACGCTTACAATAGTCGTGTCCCATGGGACACGTTGTTAATTCCGCAGGGCCGATACGCTGCCCACGCGAAAGGATATTCTCGTTCATGACTTCAACCCTTCCCGCTCCCATCGATAAGCTCGCCATCGTTGTCGTTACGTACAAGCGCCAGGAACTCCTGGCCAACTTGTTCGACTCCATGACCGAGCTCACGGCAACGCCCTGGCGCATCGTGATTGTCGATAACGAGAATTCGCGCGCGACCGAGGCCATGTGCACCGCATTTAACGAGCGCCTCGCCAACCTGTGGGGCATCGACACCGACCAGCCCGATTCACAGGGTGGCACCGACCGCGTTATATACGCGCCGCAGCTTGAAAACGGTGGCGGCGCGGGTGGCTTCTCCGCCGGCACCAAATGTGCCTACGACCTGGGCGCCAGTGGTTCTGGGTGATGGACGACGACGTGCTCGTCATCCCCGAAGGCATCGAGCGTCTTGCCAAGTGGACCGACCGCTACGATGTCATCCAGGGTTCGCGCCTGGACTTTGACGGCGGCGCTTTCTTTTGGCAGTACCAGCTCATCCTTTCGCTCGGCATCCCTAACCCCATCGCCAAGTGGGATCTGGGTCCCGAGGGCTACCGCACCATGAACCAACTGTGCTTTGAGGGCGGCATGTTCTCGCGCCGCGTGGTCGACAAGATCGGCCTGCCCGACGCGCGCTTCTTTATCTACGGCGACGATGCCTGCTACGGCTACGTGGCCAGCCAGCACTTCCCCGCCGCCGTGGTTGCCGACGTGGTGCTCAAGCGCGCCCGCGCCGTCTCCAACTGGGATATCGCCGGCAAGCGCCAGCTCAACTCCACGAGCGACACCAACCGCTACTACATCATGCGCAACCGCGGTTATCTGGCACGCTACATGCAGATCTACGGCGACTACCACCCCGTGCTGTTCCGTCTGGGCAATGCCGCGACCTTCTGCAAGGAGTTCATTCGTCTGGCAGCAGTCGACAAATGCTTTAAGACCGGCATTCCGGCGCTGCGCCGTGGCATGAAGGACGCACGCAAGATCGTTAAGGATCCCAACTGGAAGCCCATGCCGCCCCTGAAGGACGCCGAGTAGTAAAGGCTTTCGCCCGCCGCTACAGTCGTTGACACACCACGGACACACGCTGACCGTCAAAACCAAAGCCCCAACGCATGCGCCCGACGGCGGGGCGCGGCACGCGGATATCATCGATGCCGTCGCGCTCTATGTCGAGCAGCGCCTGAACCGCTAACAGTTCCAGGCCCAGGGCATCGACGCCAGGGTCATACAACATGTTAATCGTAATGAGCGGTCGCTCATCGAGCATGCCGAGCGTGTCGGCCACGTCAAACACCCGACCGGTGGGAATCACCTGGATATCCCAGCGATCCGAGACGCCACTTCGCTTGGAGCTGGGATTGCAATAGCCGGACAGTCCAAAGCAAAGCCCCTGCAGCGCCAGATGATAGGCTGTCGGCATATCTGATTTGTCCACATCGATGCCCAGATCGCCGATAGCACAGCTCAAAGCTTGCTTTACAGCGTCCTCGTCTCCTCGACACAACCCGTCATGGAACGAGTCGATAACTCCAACGTCCTCAACGGCGCACTCAAACCATTCCAGAATTACAAGACGGAGCGCCTGACGCACTTCGTTGTTAGGCAGGCGCAGGGAACGAAGGCACGCGCCGTCCTCCGAATGCCCTGTCATGTCCGTCGTAAGAAATCCAGACAGATACAGCGCAGTCCAGATATCTTCGGGCTTGGCGGCATCGACCTCCTCGGCATGCACATGCACTGGCGCCTCAATAAACCCATGCGGCTCAACCAAATCGAACAATGCGGACAGGCGCATGAGATTCCAGTCACCGACGCATGCGCTCAGACGGTCGGCGTAACCATACAGATCCGCCCGAACGGGCGCGACGCAATCGCGCTGTGCGTAGTCCACCACGCGCTCCGGGCTCGAGCAATAAAAACCACCAAACAGATAGCCCTCGAGCCACTCACGCGCGTCATCCAGACAGCCGTTGCGACCGATGCAATCCAACAGCACTTGGACTTCGTCGTCCGAAAAACCGAACCATCGATCACACCAACTCGACAACGCTGTCGCCGACCGATAGGAAACCCCACGTTGGGACAACGCAAACTCGGCATGACCGGGGCGTTCGCACATCAGACACGTCAATCGCAACGAGTCGCCGGCATCGGCAATGGTGTCGAACAACATTCGGCTGAGCGACTCTAGGGAATCCACGCTACCGTCGTCCTGAGCGTCCAAACGCTTTGGACATACCGCGTCGTAGTCGTCTATCAGAAGAACAACCCGCTCATCGAAAGCTGTCTGAAGCAGTTTAATAAGCACGCCAAGCGCCGCATCGATCTCCTTATCGCTGGCCACCCCACGCGCCGCCCTCTCGATAAGACGAACCTCACGTCTTGACAGATCAGGCGCGGCAAGCAGCGGCAGTAATCGGGCGCACTCGCGCACGACAGCCCCGCGAATTGCTGCCGCAGCACCAGCGCCATGCCTCGAAGCGGCAGCTGTAAAGTCGAGCATGATGACCGGATAACTCGCGTACTCATCACGATAGCGACCGCCGCCCGCCTGCCAAATCTGGGTACCAGCGAACAGGCTTCGATCCGGCAGCCGGCGATCAGGTCGTTCCAAATAGCACTTGAGCATCGATAAATTCATGCTCTTGCCAAAACCCTTGGGCCGACAGCAAAGCGCAACAGGTGCTTCACTGTCCAATATATCGGCAATAAACATATCTTATCGACGAGTAAACACCGATTGATTGCATCGGAAAAGTCGTGTGCATCAACCGGTAGAGCTGCGCTATCCGCATGATTGAGCAACCGTGCACCAAACGCATGAGTAAAACCACAATTCACCTGTTCAGACACCGTAAACTCTCCTTCTAACGCAGCACGATGCCCATTGTAGCGAGCGGGTAGAGCGCAACAATATCGACATGCAAACGTTTCGGGCAGCGGTAGCAACAGACCCCCGAGGGGGCATAACAAATCGTTGCACAACAAAAAAAGGGGGGGCCGATGCCGCCGCACCGGACCCCGTCCCAAACTCTTATAGAAAACGATCTGGAAGATTACTCCTCCAAGCCGTCCTCCCCAGAAGCCTTCTTCTGCTGATCGAGCTTATGCTTACCACTTACGATAGACGTAGCGCCCAGTGTGGCCAAGCTTGCACTGGCAAGGCTCGCCATCACAATCAGATCGCCCGTCTTGGGCATGTTGCCGCCCGAGGACTTGGTAGTTGTAGTCGTCGTGGTCGTGGTGGTCACCGTTTTGGAGTCATTTTGCTCCTGGTTCTGGTTGTCGGTGTTGCCCTTACCGCTGTCCTTGCCCTGCTGCTTTCCGTCCTCGGTCTTGTCCTTGCTCTTGTCCTTCTCCTCAGATTCAGACTTCTTATCCTCGTCCTTCTTCTGTTCGGACTTGTCGCTCTTCTCCTCAGAGCTAGAACCCTTATCGGATTCGGTCTTCTCGGAAGCCTTGTCCTTGGAGTCGCCCTTTGCGGCTTCGATCTTTTCCGTGGAAACCTGATCAGAGTTGCCCTTGTTCTGGGTCGAGCCGTTATTGACGCCAGCCATCAGCGAAGAGCCCAGCGTAGAGCCAAGCTGCTCGGAGAAAGAAGGCTTCTTGTCCGGCGAAGCAACGGGAACGTCCGGCGCCTTATTCGAGTCATCCTTGGAAGCATCGGAACCAGGGGTTGCGTCAGAGCCGGAGCCGTTGTTAGAGCCGGTGCCAACGGACGAATCGCTCGAGCCGGTGGATGAGTTAGAGGTGCCAGCGCCGGTCGAACCAGAAGCGTCGCTGTCCGTATTGCCGGCAGAGCTTGAAGACGAATCGCCCGCAGCAGAGCCGTTTGAATCGGAACCGTTCGAGGTAGAGCCGTTGTTGGTAGTGCCACCAGCAGAGCCATCACCGTCAGCACCGGTCGAGGGCGCATCCATCCTGTCATCGTTGGCATCGTCGCTCGAGTCGTCATTCGAATCAGGCGTCGGCGAGGGCGCCGGCGTAGGTTCGGGCTGCACGGGCGTCGCAGCGGCCTCGTCCTCGGCGATATAAACCAAGCAGTCCTTCAGCTCATTGCGGTAGCGGTTCTTCCAGCCTCATGATACTGGGGCTGGCTCGAATACTTGGTCGCCACGTTATTGACCACACTGTTGGAAAGCGCCGTCACAAACTCGCGGTCGGACATATCGTTGGAGAGATTCGCCCAACGGAAGAAGTCCCTGCAGCCACCGGTGCCGCACATGTTGGTGATGCTCCACACCATGCCCTTAACGCAATCGGCACGGCCCGAAATATCAATGCCCAGGCCACTCTTGAGCCACGCCTCGGTCACCGCATAGTACGAGTTGTACGCATAGGCATCTTGAAGAGCTGAGAACTCAACAGGATCGATGTTATAAGCGCCCTGGAAGGCCTCCTGCGCAATACGGCCCAACTCGGTGAGCTGGCCGTTCTCGTACATGGCATTGCTCATGTTGGAAATCTCGCTGCCGCGATCAATCGCATCCTTGAGCATGCTGTATTTTTCGGGGTTGTAGTTGTAGGCCTGCTTCATAAACGGAATGAGCGACCAACGACGGTCGAACTGGTAATAACCCAGCGCGTTATAACCGTCACCGTACGAAAAGCCCTGGTTATAGTTGCCGTGACTCTCATATTTGGTGAAGTACTTCATCTCGGGAGTCACGTTAACAAACGAAACGCCCTGGACCGACCTCAGCACGCCCGAAAAGGACTGCTGAGTATAGAGACCCTTATCGATATCGGTCGCATTCGAGGCAACGCCCGGCGTGGGCTCCTCGGCAGCGGCGGGTGCCGGCGCGGAAACGGCGCCAAACGAAAGCGCCAGCGTCAGGCCCGCGACAATCGCAGAATGCTTGGGCTGCATAAGATCCTCCCTGCATTGGTGTAGTTAAAGTGCAGTTTGCAAAGATAAAAGTAAGTATTGCAGCTCGCCCGTTGTTGCACAACAACCCCTCGGTAAACGGCAACAACCCTCCGCGAAATCTTAAGGAATTAAACAAACTGGTCGTCGGGCACCAGAAGAAGATCGCCGTAGCGCCCCATCAGCCGTCTCTCAACTGACAGAAAGCGGGGATATAGACGTTCAAGATACGCTGAATCAAATCTTGAGCGAGCTTGTTGTCATAGATATGAACGTTCGTATTGCGATCCCTGAGCATATCTAGCCATGCCGCCTCATCAATAAAATCGTAGAATCGGTAGGCTTCCTTCAAGATGGCACGAGGAGACCCCGATGCAGCAAGCGTGGCGCCCTCATACTCGAGCAGACGTTTAAGGAGCTTCCAGCTCAGTTCAAACTGAAGGTTGAACTTATTAATCAATCCACTCTGAACAAAATCATTGCTAAGATCCTGATTGGGTGCATCCTCAAGATTCGCCAAGGCGCTGGCAAAGTTCTCATATTTTTTCATACAGAATCACACCATCCTGGCAATTTCATCGAGCAATTGCTGCGATAAGGACTCATCCAGATTGACGACGTCTATATCTAAAAGAGTATCAAGACGCTCCTCTATCAGATATGAGAAACGGTCGAAATCCCGGCAACCTGCTACAGCAATATCAATATCGCTCTTAGGCAAATTGTCACCGCGGGCACGAGAACCAAACAGCACAACCTTCTCGGCGTCACATTCCCGAGCAAAAACCTCGATTTGCTTGTACACCTTGTCGAGAGATGCCATTTGAAATCCTACAGCTTAATGTCGAAGTTGATCTCGGGGACGGCAGCAAGGTCGGCCAACGTCACGCCGTCGACGTACTTTTCGATCACGTCGTCCAGACCACGCCAGAATTTGACGGTCGAGCAGAGATCGCTGCGGGCGCAGCTGTTGTCGATACCATCGCACGCCACCGGAGCCGTGCTGCCCTCGACGGCGCGCAGGATGTCGCCGGCACACACCTCGGCCGGGTCCTTGGCCATCATGTAGCCGCCGCCCTTGCCGCGCACGCTCTTAAGTAGGCCCGCCTTCATGAGCGGACGGACCAGCTGTTCCAGATACTTTTGCGAGATACGCTCGCGGTCGGCGACCTCGCGCAGGGCGATCTTGCCCTCGGCGTCACCAAGCGCTGCGATATAGATCATCAGTCGGAGGGCATAGCGGCCCTTAGAAGAAATGAGCATACCTACCCTCCCATCGCATCTGGGACAACATAACCAGGTTTGTTTGTCCCATTTCTTAAGTAAGTGGGACAAACACAACAGGTAATTTTGTCCCAGAATTTGAAAAGTCGAGTGGATTAGTCGGGTTTTCCCTTGACTAACGCCGAACCCATAGTAACTTTATTCCGAGAAGATTCCTAGGGTTTCGTACACCTATGAGTACACCATATACAGAGAGGGACAGCATGAGCGCAAATCCGCTGCTTTCCATCGAAGGTCTGACCGCCTCCGTGGACGAGAAGACCATCCTCCACAACGTCAACCTCAACGTCGCCGCCGGCGAGACCCACGTACTGATGGGGCCCAACGGCGCCGGCAAGTCCACCCTCGGCCACCTGGTCATGGGCGACCCCGTCTACACGGTCAACGACGGCCGCATCGTCTTTGACGGCCAGGACATCACCGAGCTCACCACCGACAAACGCTCGCGCGCCGGCCTATTCCTGAGCTTCCAGGCCCCGGTCGAAATCCCGGGCGTGCCGCTGTCGAGCTTTTTGCGCGCTAGCATCGCCGGCCGCCCCGGCCTGGAAATGAAGGGCAAGGAGTTCCGCCGTCGCGTGAAAGAGCTCGCAGCCGAGCTCAACATGGACACCGCCTACCTCAACCGCGAGCTGGGCGTGGGCTTCTCGGGCGGCGAGAAAAAGAAGGTCGAGATGCTCCAGCTTCTGCTGCTGCAGCCCAAGCTCGCCATCCTGGACGAGACCGACTCCGGCCTGGACGTCGACGCCCTGTCCACCGTCAGCCACGGCATGGACGCCTATCGCAAGAGCTGCGACGGTTCCATGCTCATCATCACGCATAACACGCGCATCCTGGAGCACCTGGATGTCGACCGCGTTCACGTGATGGTAAAGGGCCACATCGTGCGCGAGGACGACGCCTCGCTCATCCCCTGGATCGACAAGAACGGCTTTGAAACCTTCGAGCGCGAGGCAGCCGAGCAGCGCACCCAGGCCGAGGCCGCTGCTGTCGAGCAGCAGGCGTAAAGGGGCGACGCAATGACCAAGAACCGCACCGAGGTCGCGGACATCGACCGCAGCCTCTACGACTTCACCTACGGCGAGGAGGGATTCGAGCGCCTCGACGCCGGCATCACGCCCGACATCGTGCGCGAGATCAGCGCCAAGAAGGACGAGCCACAGTGGATGCTTGACCTGCGCCTCAAGTCCCTCGAGATTTTCAATCGTTTTCCCGATCCGACGTGGGGCCCCTCCATCGAGGGCCTGGACATGGACAACATCGTCACCTACGTCAAGCCCAACACCGACCAAAAGCACGACTGGGAGTCGGTGCCCGACGACATCAAGAACACCTTTGAGCGCCTGGGCATTCCCGAGGCCGAGCGCAGCTACCTGGCAGGCGTCGGCGCGCAGTACGACTCCGAGCTGGTCTACCACAACATGCAGGACACGGCGTCCAAGATGGGCATCGTCTACTCCGGTATTGAAGAAGCCCTGCACGATCCACAGTGGGAACCGCTCATCCACGAGAAGTTTATGACGCTCATCCCGCCCACCGACCACAAGTTTGCGGCCCTGCACGGCGCCGTATGGTCGGGCGGCTCGTTTGTCTACGTGCCCAAGGGCACCAAGCTCGATTTTCCGCTGCAGAGCTACTTCCGCCTTAACGCCAAGGGTGCCGGCCAGTTTGAGCACACGCTCATCATCGTCGAGGACGACGCCGACCTGCACTTTATCGAGGGTTGCTCCGCGCCCAAGTACAACGTTGCCAACCTCCACGCCGGCGCCGTCGAGCTCTTTGTGGGCAAGCGTGCACATCTGCGCTACTCGACCATCGAGAACTGGTCCAAGAATATGTACAACCTCAACACCAAGCGTGCGCGCGTGGACGAGGACGGCGATATCGAGTGGATCAGCGGTTCCTTCGGCAGCCACGTGGGCTACCTCTACCCCATGAGCGTGCTCAACGGCCGCCGCGCCCGCTCGAGCTTTACCGGCATCACCTTTGCCGGCGCCGGCCAGAACCTGGATACCGGCTGCAAGGTCGTGCTCAACGCGCCCGATACCTCGGCAACCGTCGAGACCAAAGGTATCTCCAAGAGCGGCGGCATTCAGACCTTCCGCAGCTCTATCGTGGCCACGCCCAAGGCAGAGGGTTCCAAGGCAACCGTGAGCTGCCAGTCGCTCATGCTCGATGACCAGAGCCGCTCCGACACCATCCCCGCCATGGACATCCGCGCCAAGAACGTCGACATCGGCCACGAGGCCACCATCGGCCGCATCGGCGACGACAAGGTGTTCTACCTGATGAGCCGCGGCATCTCGGAGGAAGAGGCCCGCACCATGATCGTCAACGGCTTTGCCAACCCGGTCTCCAAGGAGCTACCGCTGGAGTACGCCGTCGAGATGAACAACCTGATCAAGCTCGAGATGGAAGGAGCGATCGGATAATGAAACAGGAAATCAACACCGCTGCCACCACACTCGAGCAGGTCAACGCGATGCCCGCAGCAACCTGGGGCTGGCTGAAAATGAACCAGACCAAGCTTGAGCTTTCGGACGAGCTTGCCGCCGCTCCCGCCGATGCCGTTGAGGTCGAAGGCTTGGGCGAACAGTTTATTGGCGTGACAGACGCGTTCGACGCCGCCATGGAAGCCATGGCCGAGCGCTTCCCCGAGCGCCGTACCGCTGCCCCCGGTGATGCCGCCGACCGCGCCCGCATCACGCCCGAGACCGAGCTCGACGTGCCCGCCACATCCGTCTATCAGGCTGGCGCCATCAAGCTCGAGGAGGAGCTCTCCCCTGCTGAAGCCTTCGAAACCGGCATGGGCGAGGCTGCCTACGCCTACTTGGCCGAGCACGCTACCAACGCATCGTCATCGATGCGCCCGCATACCAGCACGCCACGGTTACCGTGCGTGTGAGCGGTGTCGATGCCGCCGCGGCCATCGCCGCCATCGACATCGTCGCTCGCCCGCACGCAACGCTCGACCTGCATATTGCCCTAGACTCTCCTGTTACCGGCGAGGGTGTCGTGGGCTCCGTGCTACGCGTGTGCGCCCACGAGTACGCCACCGTCAACGTGACCTGCACGCAGACGCTCGACGATAGCTGGATCGCGCTCGACGACACCGGCCTGTTCCTGGACGAGGGCGCGCGCGTCAACGTGCAACACACCGTCCTGGGTGCCGGCGCCAGCGCCACCGGCCTTGCCGGCGACCTGCTGGGCGATACCGCCAAGATCACCATCGATACCGATTACCTGGGCGCCCGCGAGCAGGTGCGCGACTTTAACTATGAGCTGCGCCACCGCGGTCGCAAGACCGAGTGCGAGATCGACGCCAACGGCGTGCTGACCGGCACGTCCAAGAAGGTCTACCGCGGCACCATCGACCTCGTGCACGGCTGCAAGGGTGCAACCGGTACCGAGCGCGAGACGGTGCTCTTGGCCAACAAGGGCGTCGACAACAAGACCGTTCCCGTCATCCTATGCGATGAGGACGACGTCGCCGGCAACCACGGCGCCACCATCGGTCACGTCCGCGACGAGCAGCTGTTCTATCTCGCCTGCCGCGGCCTTGACCAAAACGCCGCCGAGGACCTGTTCATCCGCGCCAAGCTGGAGGACGCCGCGCTTTCCGCCACCGACGAGCGCACCCGCGCCGCCGTCGTCCGCCTGGGAAACAACCTGATCGACAACTTTGAAGAGGAGCTCGCATGATCGACACCGAGCACGTTAAATGCGACACCTGCACTGCCCCCGAGCCCATGGAGCTCGACGCCAGCGACGAGGCTTCGCGCGGCTGGCCCACCGTGGACATCGAGACCAACCCCTACAAGGGCCAGTTCCCGCTGTTCCAGCAGCACCCCGAGATCGCCTTCCTCGATAGCGCCGCCACCGCGCAGCGCCCTGCCTGTGTGCTCGACGCCGAGCGCGACTTCTACCAGCGCATGAACGCCAACCCCCTGCGCGGCCTGTACTCGCTGTCCGTCGAGGCCACCGACGCCATCGCGAAGGTCCGCCAGCAGATCGCTGACCTCATCGGCGCCTCACAGGCCAACGAGGTCGTCTTCACCCGCAACACGAGCGAGTCGCTCAACCTGGTCGCTAAGAGCTTTGCGCCCACAGTGCTCGAACCGGGCGACGAGGTCGTCATCACCATTATGGAGCACCACTCCAACCTGATTCCGTGGCAGCAGGTCTGCCGCGAGACCGGCGCCAAGCTCGTCTACCTCTACCCCACCAAGACCGGCCAGCTCACCACCGAGGAGGTTCTTGCCAAGGTGGGTCCCAAGACCAAGATCCTAGCCGTGGGACAGGTCTCCAACGTGCTGGGCGTCGAGAACCCGGTCAAGAACCTCGGCAAACTCGTGCACAAGTACGGCGGCTACCTGGTCGTCGACGGCGCGCAGTCGCTGCCGCACATGCCGGTCGATGTGGCCGACCTGGGCGCCGACTTCTTTGCCTTTAGTGCGCACAAGGCCATGGGCCCCATGGGCATCGGCGTGCTGTGGGGCAAGATGGACCTGCTCAACGCCATGCCGCCCATGCTTACCGGCGGCGAGATGATCGATTCGGTCACCGAGCAGGACGCTGTCTGGGCGCCCGTCCCCGAGAAATTCGAGGCCGGCACGCAGGACGCCGCCGGCATCTTCGCCACGGGCGCCGCACTCGATTACCTGGTCAACACGGTGGGTTACGAGAACATCCAGGCACGCGAGCAGGCACTCGTCCACTACCTGATGGGCGAGCTCATGCAGCTCGACTTTGTCCAGATCATCGGCTCGATCTACTGGGACAACCACCACGGCGTCGTCAGCTTTAACGTTAAGGGTATCCACCCGCACGATGTCGCGAGCATCATGGACATGGACGGCGTTTGCATCCGCGCCGGTCACCACTGCGCGCAGCCGCTGCTCACCTGGCTTGGCGTCGAGAACCTTGCCTGCTGCCGCGCCAGCGTGGCCTTCTACAACGACAAGGCCGATATCGACAAGTTCATCGCCGGCCTGCATCACGTTTGGAGCACGTTCAATGGGTAATCTGTACACCTCCACCACGTTTATGGAGCACAACTCGCACCCCGACTACAAGTACGAGATGGACGCCCCCACGCACGAGCACGACGGCATCAACCCCAGCTGCGGAGACGAGCTCACCTTGCAGCTACGTGTCGAGAACAACGTGATCGAGGAGGCCTCCTTTACCGGCCACGGCTGCGCCATCAGCCAGGCAAGCGCCGACATCATGGCCGACCTCATCACCGGCGAGACCGTCGAGGAAGCTCGCCACCTGGCAGAGCTCTTCCTCGCCATGATCCGCGGCGAGAAGCTCTCCGAGGAGGACCTGGAAGACCTGGACGAAGCCGCCCAGCTCCAGGACATCTCGCACATGCCCGCCCGCGTCAAGTGCGCCGAGCTCGCCTGGCGCACCCTCGACGGCATGCTCACGGGACAAAATAATCAGTAGTATTTGTCCCAAATCTTAAGAATTTTGTTGGCCGAATCGCTTGACAAGAGTGGTTCGGCCATTTTCTATTCCGAGCCCTCAGCCTGAGCATTCACCCGCGCATAAGCGCGCACGATACGAGAGACGGTACTCTTGCTGATTCCCGTATACCGTTCGATCTCGCGCACCGTGTAGCCGCCATCGTGCAGGGCGAAAATGATTCCGTCTCGCCGCGAGGGTGCTACGGTCTTGAGTTTGTTGAGCGGCACACCCAGGCGCTTCGCCATCTTGTCGGCAAACGCACGCCGCTCCCACTCTGTCTCATCCATATCATGAATCACCGGATCGGAACCATCGGGCATTGACAGAGAATAATCCAGAAACCCCCTGACAGACTCAAAGAGCTCGAGCACACAAGAAGGGTCCGAAAATCCCCTCGTCATATCGTTGTCATACGCTCGCAGATACTCGGCAAAGCTGCTCCACGGATAGCGCTCGATCAGGGCGATACCCGCCTCCTGCGGATTAGCATGAACATAGCGAATGGCGGCCATTAGATAACGGTCGGTATCGAGCGAGCGCCGGTCAAAACGGTTCTGGAACAGATGGCCCGTGCGCCCCGTGCGTTTATTGAACCGACGAGCGTACGTCAAAAGCAGTCGTTGCATCGCCGCGCTCATCGTGTCCTCATAATCCGAGAGTACCAGATCCACGTGATTGCCCATAAGGCACCAGGCGATAACCGTCACGCCCGCCTCGCGGCAGCACTCGCGCATCAGCTCCAAAAACTCCCACCGGTCTTCATCGCCCTCAAAGATGAGCTGCTTGCCCGTACCGCGGGCACAAACATGGTAAAAGCCGGTAACCGTTCTCCAAACGCGCTGCATGGCGCTCCCTTCGCCTGGATCTGCTTGCCATCCAATACAACACGATTGAAGCGTGCCACCAAAAC
The DNA here is from genome assembly GCA_027669525.1 of Coriobacteriaceae bacterium AM48-5. Lineage (GTDB taxonomy): Bacteria > Actinomycetota > Coriobacteriia > Coriobacteriales > Coriobacteriaceae > Collinsella. Next base: position 22,579 of record JAQEDJ010000008.1, read on the forward strand.
ATTCACGCAAAACAATACATTCGCGCGGCCAAAGGCAATAAACAGGCGGCGAACGGCACCGTTGCAACAGGTCAGCCCCTGCAACGCTTACAAGAGCTGACCAAAAGCTTGCCCAAGACGAACCCCCTCTACAAAAGTTCACGACCACAGAATATAGAGTTAAACCGTTTCAATTAAAACTTCCGGACTTCTCGCTACGAAAACTGAGCCGTTCGCCGAATATTCCGTGCATTTCGCGGTATTATAGGGGCTGCATGTCATGTCCCTTTCGAAGGGTCGCCCGGCAATCGCCAGCCACGACCCCCAGACGGGACGCCAACACGATAGAGAGGAGAGGCATGCAGTACTCACAGGAAGTGGAGAACATGTGCCCCGTTGCCAAGGGTGCATACCACGGCCCCGCACCCATCCCCGAGGAGGGCAAGTGGGTCCAGGCTAAGGAGATTTCCGACATCTCCGGTCTTACGCACGGTGTGGGTTGGTGCGCACCTCAGCAGGGCGCCTGCAGCTCACGCTGAACGTCAAGGACGGCATCATCGAGGAGGCCCTCGTTGAGACCATCGGCTGCTCGGGCATGACCCACTCTGCCGCCATGGCTTCCGAGATCCTTCCCGGTAAGACCATCCTCGAGGCCCTCAACACCGACCTCGTCTGCGACGCCATCAACGTTGCTATGCGCGAGATCTTCCTGCAGATCGTTTACGGCCGCAGCCAGACCGCGTTCTCCGAGGGCGGCCTGCCCGTGGGCGCCTCCCTCGACGACCTCGGCAAGGGCCTTCGCTCTCAGGTCGGCACCATGTTCGGCACCAAGGCCAAGGGCGCTCGTTACCTCGAGCTCGCTCAGGGCTACGTCACCCGCATGGCTCTCAACGACAAGAACGAGATCATCGCATTCGAGTTCCTGAACCTCGGCAAGTTCACCGACGCCGTCAAGGCCGGCAAGACCCCCGAGGAGGCCATCGCTGGCGCTATGGGCCACTATGGTCAGTGGGAGAACGCTGCCAAGTACATCGACCCGCGCACCGACGAGGAGACTCACTCCGTCGCCAGCGTGTTCCCGGTTCACGAGTAGAAAGGGAGGGAAATAACTATGACTGTTACGTTCGAAGGTTACGAGCGCCGCGCTGACAAGATCAACAAGTGCCTCGCCGACAACGGCATCGCCTCCCTCGAGGAAGCTCTGCAGATCTGCACCGACAAGGGCTTCAACCCGCGTGAGATCGTCAACAACACCCAGTCCATCGCCTTCCAGAACGCCGAGTGGGCCTACACCCTCGGTTGCGCTCTCGCTGTCAAGCGTGGCGCCAAGACCGCTTCTGAGGCTGCCGCCATCATCGGCGAGGGCATCCAGGCCTTCACCGTTCCCGGCTCCGTTGCCGAGGACCGCAAGGTCGGTCTGGGCCACGGCAACCTGGGCGCTATGCTGCTCTCCGATGACACCGAGTGCTTCGCCTTCCTGGCTGGCCACGAGTCCTTCGCTGCCGCTGAGGGCGCTATCGGCCTGGCTCTGAACGCCAACAAGGCTCGCAAGAAGCCGCTGCGCGTTATCCTCAACGGTCTGGGCAAGGACGCCGCTCAGATCATCGCCCGCATCAACGGCTTCACCTACGTGAAGACCCAGTTCGACTACTACACGGGCGAGCTCAAGGTCGTCGAGACCATCCCCTACTCCGATGGTCCCCGCGCTGCCGTTAACTGCTACGGTTCCGACGACGTCCGCGAGGGCGTTGCCATCATGTGGCACGAGAACGTTGACATCTCGATCACCGGTAACTCCACCAACCCCACGCGCTTCCAGCACCCCGTCGCTGGCACCTACAAGAAGGAGCGCCTCGAGGCTGGCAAGAAGTACTTCTCCGTCGCTTCTGGTGGCGGCACTGGCCGTACCCTGCACCCGGACAACATGGGCGCCGGCCCTGCCTCTTACGGCATGACCGACACCATGGGCCGCATGCACTCCGACGCCCAGTTCGCCGGTTCTTCCTCCGTGCCTGCGCACGTCGACATGATGGGTCTCATCGGCATGGGCAATAACCCCATGGTCGGTGCCACCGTCGCCTGCGCTGTCGCCGTCGAGGAGGCCCTCAAGGCCTAGTCGCGCCCGCGCGATGCTCACATAGTTGAGCTTTGGAGCCGCTACCTTTCGGGGTAGCGGCTCTTTTTGTTTACGCTGTCGCAGGGCAGCTAATGCCGATATATCAGTTGGGGCGAAATACGAGATGTGATGAGACGGAGCGTCAGAACGTCCATGACGCCCACCTGCCATATTTGCCCTTTACCGATTTGCCGAGTCTTTGCGGCCCCATTGCCGATCACCCATGCGACAATGCGCCGGACGAGAAAGGAATCCGATGGAATCGACTGATGTACTGGTAATTGGATCTGGCATTGCGGGCCTTTGCGCCGCCATCGAAGCGGCACGCACGGCGCAACCGTCGCTGTGGCAAGCGCCGGCAAGACTATGAGTGGATCGAGCTTCTTCCCCGGAACCTGGGGCCTGGGGCTTATCGGACCCGTTAGCGAAGACGACGAACAAGACCTCATCGATACCATCCAGACCGTTGGTGGCGGCGTTGCCGACCCCGAACTCGTCCAGACGTTCGTCCACGGCATTCCCCAGGCAATTAAATGGCTCGAGCAAGACTTGGGCGTTGAGCTTCAGCGTCCGCAAAGCGCCGAAAGCGCTCAGCAAAAGCAGTTTATCCCCTGCTTTGACCACAAGACGCGCATGTGGCGCGGCCTCACCCGCAAGCCCCTTGAGGACGCTCTGACGACCCGGATCGAGTCGCTCGGCATTCGCCTGCTCCCCCGCCATGAGCTTATCGACCTTGTTGAAGATACGGACGGAAAGATTGTCGGCGCCACGCTCTACGACCGGACAAACGAGCGTCTCGTGCCTATGGCAGTCAAGGCCACTATCATCGCTGCGGGCGGCACGGGTGGCCTGTTCGAGCGCAGCCTCACTTCCGCCGACGTGCTCAGCTCATCACAGGCTATCGCGCTGGCGCACGGTGCGTCCCTTACTAATATAGAGTTCATGCAGATGATGCCCGGCTTTATAGAGCCCAAGCGAAACCTTGTTTTTAACGAGAAGACCTGGCGCTACGTCAAGTTCGACCAGCCGGTCGATAACGCCGACGATAAGCTCGACGATCTGCTCGAGCAACGCTCCGGATATGGTCCCTTCACTTCGCGTCTGGATTCTCGCGCTATCGACCTAGCCATCGACCAAGCGGGAGCCGAAGGCCTGGCGCTCCACTACGATTTCCCCCGCGAGGATGTCCCAGAGTTTGTGCAGACCTTTGCCACCTGGCTGCAAGACGAGCACGGCATCGCCCCGACTGACGAGATGCGCGTTGCGATGTATGCCCACGCCGCTAACGGCGGTATCAAGATCGACATGACCGCGTACACGGGCGTTGAGGGCCTCTACGCCTGCGGTGAGGCAACAGGCGGCATGCACGGCGCCGACCGCATCGGCGGCTTGTCAAGCGCCAACGGCATCGTGTTTGGGCGCATCGCGGGCGCATCGGCAGCCCTTGCAGCGCAGAAAGAGCCTGAGACAGCCTGAAGGCGGATATCGCCCTCCCCCAGCATGGCATAGCTACAACAGATGCCGAACGCCTGACACACAGCCTTAAGCACACGATGAGCACCTATTGTATGATCAACAGGACCGAAGCAGGTCTATCCAAGGCTCTGCAACAGCTTGAAAGCCTGCAAGACGAGGCAACGGCGCTGAGCAAGCCACACGCCAATGACAGCGAAATCGCAGCCCTCGCCCGCTTGCAATCGCAGATTCAGCTGGCAACCGAGATGGTCAAAGCCATGCGCAGACGGACCAAAAGCATGGGTTCGCACTATCGAGCGGACTAAGCTGAGCATCCCTCTAGAGCAGAACACAACTTCTCGATATTAATGGGTCCCGTGAGCTCAAAGCGACACGGGGCCCATTCGTGTCCGCGCGGGCAAATATACTCATTCTGAATACGGAGTCAGCATAGTCTACGTAGACAAACGAACAGAAAGGAAGAGATATGGACAGCAGGGATATCGAGAAATGGCGTGTCGAACTTGACAGCTACGCCCATGTAGAAGACGGCGTTGAGTATTGGCTCGCACGCGATTTAATGGAGCCCCTCGGATACACCCAATGGCGTAATTTTGAGACTGCGGTTAAGAGATCCATGGCATCGTGCGACACCAATAAAATGCCTGTTGCCGCCCATTTTGCTGAGGCCAGCAAAATGGTAGATGCCGGCATCGCCAAACGAGCCGTAAAAGACTACAGCTGACACGCTACGCATGCTATTTAATCGCCCAAAACGGAGACCCAAACAAGCCCGAAATCGCGCTCGCACAGGCGTACTTCGCCGTGCAGACGCGCCGCCAAGAGCTCATAGAGCAGCGCTTCGCAGAGATTCAGCGCTTGCAGGCGCGCCACTCGCTATCTGATTCAGAGAAACAGCTCTCGGGTATTGCGTTCAAACGCGGCGTGGACTCCAAAGGATTCGCAATCATCAAGTCGAAGGGCGATGAAGCGTTATTCGGCGGCAGAAGCACGGCGGAAATGAAGCAACAGCTCGGCGTATCCAAGAGCTCGGCATTGGCGGACAGGCTAGCCGATGTTCTCATCAAAGCAAAGGACCTTACGAACTCGATGACGACCTTCAACGCCGAGGAACACGACCTGTACGGTCTGGACCAGATCAAGCAAGAGCACGTCGAGAACAACACAAGCGTGCGTGGCAGCCTCATCGACCGCGGAATTGTCCCCGAGAACCTGCCACCTGCCGAGGATACAAAAAAAGCTCGAGCGTCGCGTGAAGGCAGACGAGAAGAAACTCAAGGAAGGTACTGACGGTTTTACCGATCCCCAGGGTAGACTCGATCTGTGAAAGCGGCCGTGCCTTCGGTTCGACCGCATGCGAGGTTAACAAAAAAGCGACCAGCCTAAGCCAGTCGCTTTAACATACTTTGGGTGGGCCGTCAGGGGGTCAGCCTGCTTTGCAGGCGGCCGCTTCGGCGCTTTGCGCCTTGCGCGCTGCGCTGGTAAATGCTTACGCATTTCCTCAGCTCCGCGCCCTTTCGGGTTCGACCCCATGCGAGGTCAACAAAAAAGACGGCCAACCGAAGTTGACCGTCTTAACAATCTTTGGTGGGCCGTCAGGGGGTCGAACCCTGGACCTTGGGATTAAGAGTCCCCTGCTCTACCAACTGAGCTAACGACCCGATATCAACACGAAGCAAGAACTGGGGTGGGTAAAGGGACTCGAACCCTCGACCTACGGGACCACAACCCGTCGCTCTAGCCAACTGAGCTACACCCACCGTGTCCTGTGCGCTTCGCGCTCGACTATTATTGCAAGGAACGCCACGCGATGCAAGCCCCAATTTTCAAGAATTTGAAAAGAGTTTTTCGAGCGCGTTTCGAGCAATTCCCACCGGTTTCATAGGAGTAAACTTGCCCCACTGCAAATGCTCGAAAGGACAAGCATGAAAGAACTCTCCAATCGCACGGCATCATTTACCGATTCGGTCATCCGTCGCATGACGCGTATCTCCAATAAGTATGGCGCCGTCAACCTCTCGCAGGGCTTCCCCGACTTCGATCCCCCGGCGCAGCTGCTCGATAGCCTCAGCACCATCGCCACCGACCCCAAGCCGCTTTACCACCAGTACTCCATCACGTGGGGCTCCCAAGCCATGTGCGAGGCGCTTGCCGCCAAGCAGGAGCACTTTATGGGCATGCCGGTCGACCCCAACCAAAACATCGTGGTCACCTGCGGCTCCACCGAGGCCATGATGGCCGCCATGATGACGGTCACGAACCCCGGCGACAAGGTCGTAATCTTCTCGCCGTTCTACGAGAACTACGGCGCTGACACCATTCTCTCGGGGGCTGAGCCCATCTATGTGCCGCTCAACCCGCCCACCTTTGACTTCGACCGTGAGGTCCTCGAGGCGGCCTTCCGCGACAACGATCCCAAAGCAATCGTCCTGTGCAACCCATCCAACCCCTGCGGCAAGGTCTTTACCCGCGAGGAGCTCACCTTTATCGCCGACCTCTGCAAAAAGTACGACGCCTACTGCATCACCGACGAAGTCTACGAGCACATCGTCTACGCGCCCCACGAGCACGTGTACACGGCCACGCTGCCCGGCATGTTTGAGCGCACCATCAGCTGCAGCTCGCTGTCCAAGACCTACTCCATCACCGGTTGGCGCCTGGGCTACACCATCGCTCCCGCCGAAATCACCGAGCGCATCAAGAAGGTCCACGACTTCCTCACCGTGGGTGCCGCTGCTCCCCTGCAGGAAGCCGTCGTCACCGCCCTCAACTTCGACGCCAGCTATTACGATGAGGTTCTTGACCTCTATACCGCCAAACGCGACCTGTTCTGCCAGGGACTCGACAGCATCGGTCTTGAGCATAACGTGCCGCAAGGCGCCTACTACGTGATGATGGATATCTCGGAGTTTGGCTATGACAGCGACCTCGACTTCTGCGAGGATTTGGCCTCCAAGGTGGGTGTGGGCGCCGTGCCCGGCTCGAGCTTCTTCCGCGAGCCCGTCAACCATCTGATCCGTTTCCACTTTGCCAAGCGAGACGAGACGCTTAACGCGGCGCTGGAGAACCTCAAATCCCTGCGTGATAAAATCGAGCCACGCGGGTAAGGACGACCCAGTAACTAAAGGCACTAAAGATACCTCGCGGACCCGTTGGGTCACGAGGTTTCTTTTTATAGCGACCTCATTAATTTTTTAGAGCGCTATACTTTAGAGAAGGAGCAACTCGTCCCAGAAAGAGGAACATTATGGCAGAGCAGCAGCTTATCGGAGCGCTCGAGGCCGGTGGCACCAAGATGGTCTGCGCCACGGGCTATGCAGACGGTACGGTCCTGGAACGTGTGCAGATCGCGACCACGACCCCGCAGGAGACCGTCGAGGCCGTCAACGCGTGGTTTGCGAACAAGGGCATCACTGCGCTGGGCATCGGCGCGTTTGGCCCCACCGCGGTCAACCCCGCCTCGCCCCAATACGGCAAGATCCTGGAGACCCCCAAGACGGCATGGCGCTACTTTGACCTGCTGGGCAGCATCCAAAACGAGCTCAATATCCCCTGCGGCTACGACACCGACGTCAACGTCGCCTGCCTGGGCGAGGTCACGTTCGGTTGCGCCAAGGGCCTCACCGATGTGGTCTACCTGACCATCGGCACCGGCGTGGGCGCCGGCGTGCTCTCGGGCGGTCAGCTCGTGCATGGCATGATGCATCCCGAGGCCGGCCACATCCTCGTCACGCGCGACCCGCGCGACACCATCGGCGAGCATAGCGCCTGCCCCTTCCATGACAACTGCCTTGAAGGCCTCATCGCCGGCCCTGGCGTCAAAAAGCGCTGGGGTGGCAAAAGCGCCGGAGAGATGGCCGACGACCCGGATGCCATGGACCTGCTTGCCGGCTATCTGGCGCAGGCGCTCATGACCTACACGCTGTGCTACGCACCGCAAAAGATCATCATTGGCGGCGGCGTGGCCGACCACACACCCATCGTACCGCTCGCGCGCAAGAAGTGCGCCGAGATGCTCAACGGCTACATCGTCACGCCCGAGATGGCCGACATCGATAGCTACATCGTCAACAACAGCCTCGAGGGCAAGCAGGGCATTATGGGCTGCCTGGCCCTGGGCGCACAGGCGCTTCAGTAGCAGACGCACCCACAGGACGTGGCGCGCCCGGCAAATCCGACCTACGGAACGACGCCACCACGCCTCATATAAGCTCTCAAATAAAAAAGGCCGCCTAGGACCAAACAATACGTCCTAGGCGGCCTTTTTGGCGCACATCAGCGACCGTAAGAGATATCGGAGCACAACGCCCGTTGCCGCACCACAGCAGTCGATCATCACATCGGTGATCATGCCGGCGCGTCCCGGCACAAAGAGCTGAATCGTCTCGTCGATCGAGGGAATCAGCAGCAGGAACACCGCCGTGGGCAGCAGCACGTCAAAGGTGCGCCGGCCCTCAAAATCAAAGGCGTGCGTTGCCAAGATGCCGAGCACCATATACTCGGTAAAATGCGCGCACTTGCGAACAACAAAGTTGGTCACCCATGCATATGGAAGTCCCACGCCGCGCAGGAAACCGCGGATAGCTTCCATGACCGTTAGGCTCAGCGAACCCGACCCCGAGCCGGGAACCAGCGAATTGCCCCAGATCAAGAGCGCCATCAGGCAGGTCACGACCGCCCATTTTCGATTGATCTTAACCATGCAGAAGTTATGCCTCCGCGCGGAGCGGCGCGAAGCTGGCGGTACCGCCCTCGATAACGCTCAGATAGGCACGGCCCGTACGCTTGGCGGTAGAGGACTGCAGGCGCTCGATCTCTTCCTCGAGGATCTGATTGACGCGCTCGTGACGACGATTTTCCATAATGCCGGCGGCAATAGCCTCGGCCCGCTCGATGCTCTCACGCGAGATACGGGCAGTATCCTCGGGGAACACAGCGCTGTGACGGCCGACATAGGCGGGGGCAGCAGGCTGAGGGGCAGCGACGGGAGCGGGGGCTGAAACAGGAGCAGGCTCGTCAATCTCATCCAGAATCGCGGTGGCGGCGGCCCACATACCTCGTGGCCCGAGTAATCGGCCATGGGGACATCAACCTCGAGCGAGGCGTCCGGAAGGTCGCCGGTGTCGATGCGATCTTGGGCATCAATCGATGCGGTGATGGCTGCAGGCTCATCGAGGTCATCGAGATCGATGCCCGCGGCACCGGAGATGATAGGCATGCTGGCGAGGTTTGCATTGTACGGCGCAGCCTCAGCCGCCTGCTGCTGGGCAGGAGCGCCCCAAAGCGAGCTTTCGGCGGCACGGCGGGCGGCAACGGCCTCCTCGTCCGCGGTAATGGCTTCATCAATGTACGAATTGTCGGCAGAAGTGTTCGCGTCCGCCGAGGTAGCGCTGTAGGCGTTATTGGCTGCCGCGTTGGCAACGAGCGCCACGAAAGCCGCCGTGCTGCCCGCAGGGGCGGCCTGGGAGCCCGATACGGCACGTGCCGCGGCGGCGATGTCATCGCGATTGAAGGAGCCGGTCTGCCCGCCGTTGGTGAGCTCGTCGATGGCGACTTGATAGACGTCGCGCGAGCGTGCAGGGTCGCAGCTCACCGGCGAATCGTCGTCGAGCATGCTGTCGATCATGGACCAAGCCTCGGCCTCGTCCATAGCATCTGCGGCTCGAGCGATGGTAGGGACACCATCATCGGCATGACGGCGCTGGAACGCACCAGTCAGGCCGGAAAGGAATGCCGAGGTAGACTGCTCCGACTGAGCCTGAGAAGCAGAAGCCGCAGCGTACGGAATCGCATCCTGCTGCTGAGCTGGAATCGAGGCGGTCTTGAACTCGCTTTGATGCTGATTGAGATTGGCGGCACCGCCCATGGCATCGGGCTGGAACAGACGCTCTTCACGCTGCGCACGATACTCGGAGATACCCAGCGAGGCGGCATAGATACCCACGCCCGCCACCGCGCCCACGGCGAAGGGAACTGCACCCGCCACGACCGTCTCGTTCACCGACGAAAACGGCAGCGTCGCGGCATACATAACCACGGGAGCGGCAAGGCCGATCCCGCACGAAAGTCCGGCAAGGACTGCTCGTTGTGTTGCATCAGAAGAAGCCATGAGCTCTCCCCATCTTCCAGCACCCAAATCGCATCATTCAGTTGGCTGCGCGAGAGAAGATGAAGCGGGGCTATGCCCCAAAGCAACGGTATATGGTTCGTTTCATCTGCGTTTTCCGTCGCGAAGCTTAAAAGTTATTATGCGAAACCGTCCTGTCGATTGCAAGTGACGATGTCGGATTGAAACGGGAAACCTGCTGCTCGTCGGTCTTACGGTCAAAAATAAGCGCGGAGCGGCGCTATAGAAAAGGGCCGAGGCTCAAAGCCCCGACCCTTTATCGCATTGATGACTATCGCTGCGCGTGGATGACAACCTAGAACGTCTGCTCGTAGTCGCTGTGTTTTTTGGCCGAACGCACCAGGAACTCCTGGTTGGTGTTGGTGCCCTTAAGACCCTTGATAAACGATGCGGCTGCGCGCTCGGTGTTGTTCATGCCGGCAAGAATGCGACGCAGACCAAAGACAAACGGACGCATCTGCTCGTCGACCAACAGGTCCTCGTTACGCGTACCGGAGGCAACGGGGTCGATAGCCGGGAAGATGCGGCGGTCGGCCAGGTCGCGGTCGAGCTTAAGCTCCATGTTGCCGGTGCCCTTGAACTCCTCAAAGATGACTTCGTCCATCTTGGAACCGGTGTCGATGAGGGCAGAGGCCAGGATGGTAAGCGAGCCACCGTTCTCGATATTGCGGGCTGCACCCAGGAAGCGCTTGGGCGGATATAGGGCCGCCGAATCGACGCCGCCCGAAAGGATGCGGCCCGAGGCGGGCGCCGCCAAGTTGTAGGCGCGGGCGAGGCGCGTGATGGAGTCGAGCACCACCACGACGTCGCCACCCAGCTCTACGATGCGCTTGGCGCGCTCGATGACGAGCTCTGCCACGCGGGTGTGGTTGTCGGCAGGCATATCGAAGGTCGACGCCACAACCTCGCCCTTGATGGAACGCTGCATATCGGTGACCTCTTCGGGGCGCTCGTCGACGAGCAGGCAGATGAGGTGCACCTCGGGGTTGTTAATCGAGATAGACTGGCAGATCTTCTTGAGGATCGTGGTCTTGCCGGCCTTGGGCGGGGACACGATCAGGCCGCGCTGGCCCTTGCCGATCGGTGACACGATGTCGATGGCGCGGCCGGTAATAGAGTCCTTGCCGTGCTCCATGCGCAGCGGCTCGTTGGGATAGACCGGGGTGAGGTCGCCGAACTTGGGACGGTTGCGAATCTGCTCGGGGTCCAGACCGTTGACGGTCGTGATTTTGGCGAGGCCGGCGCGCTTGTCGCCGCCGCGCGAAGGACGCAGCGAGCCCTCGATGACGTCGCCCGTGCGCAGGCGCGCGGAGCGGATGAGGTAGGCGGGCACGAAGGCGTCGTCGTTGGACTTCATGTAGCCATGGGCGTGGATGATGCCGGAGCTGTCCGGGCGAATCTGCAGAATGCCCTTGATGTCGCGGAAGCCCTCGGCCTTCGCAGCGGTGACGTAGATTTCCTCGACGAGCTCGGCCTTCTTCTTGCCGGTCGTCTCGATCTCGAACTCCTTAGCCTTCTCGCGCAGCTCAGCGACCTTCATGGCCGCGAGTTCCTCGCGCGAAAGCGTGGGCTCGGTGGGAGCGGCATTACGCTCCTTGTTGCGCTGTTTGCGATCGCGCTGGCGGTTGCGACGGTCGTTGTTGCGGTCGTCCTTACGCTCGTTGCGCTCGTCGTTGCGCTTGTGCTGGCGACGGTTGGGACGAGTGCCGTCTTCGCCCTCAGCGGGGGCGGCACCATCGGTTGCGGGGGTGCCAACATTGGCCGCGGCGGCGTCATTGGCCTCGGCGCCAGAATCAACCTGCGCTTCGACATCCTGCTGCTCGGACGCCTTGGCCTTAACGGACTTCTTACGACCGCGCTTGGGCTTCTCGGACGCAGGCTGTTCGACGTCCTGGGCCTTGGCGACATCAGTCGACGCATCGGCGGTCGTCTCGGCAGAATCCTCGGACGCACCCTTCTTGGCAGCCTTGGCCTTGGACGTGCGCTTAGCAGCAGTACGACGGCTGCGACCGGGACGGACGTCGGCGGGCTCGGCATCGGCGGGAGCGGCCTCGGAAGTCGTAGCATCCTGGACGGGTGCATCGGCAGCGGTTGCAGACTCGGCGGTCGCCGCAGCATCCCGAGCGGCGGCGGCTGCGGCTGCGGCTCTCTGCCTCGACGAAGGCCTTGGGCTTGCGACCGCGACGGTGCGGGCGCAAAGCCGGATCGACAACGGGAACTTCGCTGGCCTCGACAGGCACAGCGGGCTCAGCAGGCGATGCGCCCTCCCCTGCCGCGGAACGGACCGAAGCCTCAGTGAGCTCGGGGGCTACCTGTTCCGCAACTTGCTCGGCCTTAGCAGCCGTGCGGCGGCGTGTGCGCGGTGCCGGCTTCTCGGTCGGTTGGTCGGCGGCAAGAACCTCGGTGGCGGCAGGAGTCTCGAGTACAGACGGAGCTGCAAGCTCGGTCAGAGCCGCGGCCTCGCGCTCGGCAGCACGACGGCGGCGCGCACCACCTGAGCCTCGCTAATCTGCGCCAACGCACGTGCCTGCGCGAGCACGACGGCGGCGCGCACCACCTGAGCCTCGCTAATCTGCGCCAACGCACGTGCCTGCGCGACCTCATCGGAAATCGGCGCCGAGGAGTCAGCTGCAACGGTGAGCTTGGCGCGCGTCGTGCGCGTGGTACGGCGCTTTGGCTTGGTGACCTCCTCGCCGTCAGCGGCAGGCTTGGCCGTGCGGCGCATGCGCTTGGGCTTTGCCGGAGCAGCCTCCTCACCAGTTGCAGGCGCAGGCGTCGAAGCAGCCTTAGGCGTCTCGGGAGCCGAGGCTTGCGCGGGCGCCGCGACCTGGTCCGACGCAACCGGTGCAGCGGGAGCGGCTTGCGTCGTCGTTATTTCGTTTTCTTGCTGTTGATCAGACACAGTGTTTGCTCAACTTTCTTTTCAAGCCCTGTGATCACATGCTCCCTGCATAAACCTTCAGGGCGGCTAAACAGTCTAGTTCCGTTCAAAACGACGGACATCATTGATCTGTATCGAGATGATTGCGTCAACTACGCAGCGTTAGTGTAACACAACCGCCGCCACCTGCAACTTAGTCATTGGGGGCGTTCTTAAACGACTAGTCAAAAGGGACACTCTTTGGTCTACCACCCACAAATCAGACTGCCTCCGCCAAAACTATGGCGGTTTACTACGACGAATCGATCAACCGCGACCACTCCGAAACATGTTGAACTAAAAACCGCAGGTAGATGCCTTGCGCTTTTTTGCGAAAAGCCGGCGTGGTTGGAAATTCCCAATTCATCGTAGTAAACCGGCATAGTTTCGTATTTCCAGCAGTTCCAAATTCGTCAATACGTCGGCATTTGCGAAAAAAGCCCGACCTCCGTGGGAGATCGGGCTTATAGGGCTCAGTTAAACCAACCTACACGGTCAAATGACCCGCAGATTACATCTGCTCGGGCGCGGAAACGCCAACGAGGGTAAGCACCAGGGCGAGCGTCACGCGGACAGCGTCGCAAGCTGCCAGACGGGCGCGCGAAAGCTCGGGGTCGACGGGACGGCCCTCGCTCGGCAGAACCTGGCAGGCAGCGTAGAAGCTGTGGAAGTCGCCGGCGAGCTCCTCGGCAAAGTGGGTCAGACGGAACGGGGCGCGATCGCGAGCGCAGCTGGCGATCAGGTCGGTGAGCTCATTGAGCTTGCGCGAAAGGGCGAGCTCGGTCGGGTCGGTCAGCAGCGAGTAATCGACGTTCTCACCGATGGCCTTGGCGGCAACGGCCTTCATGCCCATCTCGTCGGCCTGCTCGGCGGTAACGTCGGCGGCACGGCGCAGGATGGAGCACACGCGGGCGTGAGCATACTGCACGTAATAGACCGGGTTGGAGTTGTCGCGCTTCTTAACGGCCTCGATGTCGAAGTCGACCATCTGGTTGGAGCTCTTGGAGATGAGCGTGTAGCGAGCGGCATCGGAGCCAACCTCGTCGACGAGCTCCTGAAGGGTCACCATGGTGCCCTTGCGCTTGGACATACGGACGGGCTTGCCGTTACGCAGCAGGTTGACGAGCTGGCCCAGTAGAACCTCGAACTTGCCGGGGTAACCCAGAGCGTCGCAGACGCAGCGGACGCGCTCGATGTAACCGTGGTGGTCGGCGCCCCAGATGTCGATGACGTGGTCGACGCGCTGGAACTTATCCCAGTGATAGGCGACGTCGGAGGCGAAGTAGGTGTACTCGCCGTCGGACTTGATCAGGACGCGGTCCTTGTCGTCGCCCAGATCGGTGGAGCGGAACCACAGGGCGCCGTCCTTGGTGTAGAGGTAGCCCATCTTGTCGAGCTTCTCAAAAGCGCGGTCGACGGCGGAGGTGCCGGCGGTCTCGCCCTCGGTGTCCTTCACATACAGCGAGCGCTCGGAGTACCAACGGTCAAAGTCGCAGTTGACGGCGTGGCAGAGGTCGCGCATGTTGTCGACCATCTTCACGTAGCCGCGCTCACGGAAGCTCTCCATACGCTCCTGCGGATCGGCGTCGACCCACTTGTCGCCGTCGGTGCGCCAGAACTCGGCGGCCTCGTCGATGATGTAGTCGCCGCCGTAAGAGTCCTTGCCCAAGGTCTCGGCAAAGTTGTCCTGATACGGATGGGTCTCGGGGTGCTCGTCGTTCTCGTCGGCAACAAAGGCGTCACGGTCGGCGATCAGCAGCTTATGAGCCTCGTCGATATCAACGCCCTGCTTGGCGATGATGTCGGCAAGCTGCATATAGCGCGTGCTGATGGAGTTGCCGAAGGTGTTCATCTGAGAGCCGTGGTCATTGATGTAGAACTCACGCTGGATGTCGTAACCGGCGTGGTCCATGACACGGCAAAGGGAGTCGCCCAGAGCGGCCCAGCGGCCGTGACCAATGTGCATGGGGCCGACGGGGTTGGCGGAAACGAACTCGACCTGGGTCTTCAGGCCACCACCGACGTTGGACTTAGCGAAGTCCATGCCCTTCTCGCGAGCCTCGCCAAAGATGGCATTCTTGACGGCAACGGAGAGGTAGAAGTTGATGAAACCGGGGCCTGCGATCTCAACCTTCTCGATCGCGGGATCCTCGGGCATATGGGCAACGATGGCCTCGGCGATCTTGCGCGGGGCGCAGTGGGCCAGCTTGGCGGACTTCAGGGCCATGGTAGAGGTCCACTCGCCATGAGAAGTGTCAGCCGGTCGCTCGATAGCGCAATCGTCAAGTTCAAATGCGGAAAGGTCGCCGGCCTCCTGGGCCGCAGCAAGCGCAGCGCGTACCAGCTCTTCAATCTTCTCGGGCATAGATCCTCCTTGTGTTAAAGCCCCCGAGCTCTTGGTCACTCGTAGGGCAAAAGCCAGAGTTTGTAGCACTCTATCACAAGCGACGGGCACTGTCGCAGGGTAAAGCCAATCGAAATTGCATATGCACAAAATTGACTACAGCTTGCATGGAGTCACTCAAAGATGCCGGTCTGCCTGCAGATTATGCAGGCGTTGAAAATGCATAAAGGTGTGAATGAGCTGCGTCTGTTATCGAATACTCTTACCTATCAGAATTGTGTGCTTTTCCTGCATAAAGTAAGGGTTTGCGCACGTCAGCGTGTTATTCTAGACATACGTAAATTCGTATAAGTTGGAGGTAGCATGTTCTCAATCGGTCAACACGTCATTCATCCGGGTCAGGGAGTCTGCACCGTCGTCGGTTTTAGGGACGACACACCGCAGCCCATGCTGTTGCTCGAGACCAAGCAGGGACATGCGCAGACGATCCTCATGTACCCCGTGGCGCAGGCCGATCGTTTGCATGCCGCCATCTCCCAGCAAGATGCCGAGCACCTGCTGAGCCACTATGACGAGCTGGAGTGCGACACCTTTACCGAGCGCAACAGCTCACTTGAGGAGACGCACTTTAAGCAGCAGCTCAAGCTGGGCGCGCCCGAGACGGTCCGCGTGGCAAAGACCATGATGCACCGCATTCGCCAGGCCGAGGAAGCCGATAAAAAGCCCAGCTCCTACTACATGCGCGTACTCAAGGAGGCCAAGCGCCGCTCCATCGAGGAGTTCGCCGTGGCCTTGGGCGTCACCGAGGAGGACGCCGAAGCTCGCCTAGCCCGAGCCGCCCTCAACTAACCCATCCGCGCCAAAAACCACCACAAAGGGAACAGGCACCTTTGTGGTGGTTTTCTTGTTCTAGTAGTATTCATTCTTATCGATACCCACGAGCACAAGGAGTCTCCTATGGCAGAGCCGCTTACCGCCGGAATCACCCGCGACCGCGCGTTCGAACTGCTCAACGAGCACAACAAGGACCCGTTCCACATCACCCATGGCGAGACGGTCGAGGGCACTATGCGCTACTTTGCGCGCGAGTTCGACCCCGAGAACGAGGAGTTTTGGGGCATCGTCGGTCTGCTGCACGACCTGGATTGGGAGGAGCATGAGGACGACCCCATGAACCACACCATCTATGCTGCCGAGATTCTTGAGGGCGAAGGTGCGTCTCCCGAGCTCATTCGCGCCATCCAGACGCACACGTCCGATTTCAACACCTCGCTGCCCAAACCCGAGCTGCAAATGGAAAAGATCCTGTTTGCCTGCGATGAGCTCACCGGCCTAATCGGCGCTGCAGTCATCATGCGCCCGAGCAAGAGCGTTATGGACTTTACGACCAAGTCGCTCAAGAAGAAGTTCAAGGACAAACGCTTTGCCGCCGGCTGCTCGCGCGACGTGATTTCGCAGGGCGCCGAGATGTTGGGCTGGGAGCTCCCCGAGCTCTTTGACCGCACCATAGCGGCCATGCAGTCCTTCGTCCCCGACCGCGACACCTTCCAGGCCTAACCGCCCACGCCACCTATAACCACCGCAAAGGGGACAGGCGCCTTTGTGGTGGTTTTTCGTTTGCAACAGGTTTAGGGACGGACCTGGCCGGTGCCGCGGAGCTTGTATTTGTAGGTGGTGAGGGCCTCGGCGGCAAAGGGACCGCGGGCGTGGAGCTTTTGGGTCGAGATGCCGATCTCGGCGCCCAGGCCAAACTCGCCGCCGTCGGTAAAGCGCGTGCTGGCATTGGCGTACACGGCCGAGGCATCGACCGCATCCAGAAAGCGCTCGCAAGCATCCGTGTCCTCGGCGATGATGGCCTCGGAATGCATGGTGCCATAGCGGTTGATGTGCGCGATGGCCTCGTCCTCGTTCGCCACGACCTTCACGCTCATCTCGAGCGCCAGGTACTCGCGGCCCCAGTCCTCCTCAGTCGCGGCAACATAGTCGTCGCCCTCGACAAGCCCAGCGTCGGCGCATGCGGCGCACGTGGCATCGTCGCCGTGAATCAGCACGCCGTGGCCGTGCAGCACGGCAACGACTGCGGGCAGGAAGCGATCTGCAACGGCACGGTCAACCAGCAGCGATTCGGCGGCATTGCACACGCCCACGCGCTGGGTCTTGGCATTGACAATAATGTTGAGTGCTTTATCAAAGTCGGCGGATTCATGCACGTAGATATGGCAGTTGCCCGTGCCTGTCTCAATCACCGGCACGAGCGACTCGCGCACGCAGCGCTGGATCAGGCCCGCACCTCCACGCGGAATGAGCACGTCGACGATGCCGCGGAGCTTCATGAGCTCGCCGGTGGCCTCGCGGTCGGTGGACTCGATCATCGAGATAGCCTCGCGCGGGAAACCCTTGGCCTCGAGTGCATCGGCCAGCAGTTCGGCAATCATGGCGCACGAGTGATAGGCCAGCGAACCGCCGCGCAGGATGCAGGCGTTGCCGGTGCGGATGC
The DNA here is from genome assembly GCA_027669525.1 of Coriobacteriaceae bacterium AM48-5. Taxonomy (GTDB): domain Bacteria; phylum Actinomycetota; class Coriobacteriia; order Coriobacteriales; family Coriobacteriaceae; genus Collinsella. The sequence continues at coordinate 40,038 of JAQEDJ010000008.1, forward strand.
AGATGCCCGCGGCATCGGCCGTCACGTTGGGGCGCGCCTCGTAGACCATGGCAACCAGGCCCAGCGGCACACTCACGCGCGTAAGGTCCACGCCACTCGCAAGCACACGGTGATCGAGCACGCGGCCCACGGGATCGGGCAGCTCGGCGAGCTTCTCCAGGCCGGCGGCCATGCCCTCGACGCGCTCGGGCGTCAGCAGCAGACGATCGAGCAATCCGACCGAGGTGCCCGCATCACGCGCAGCGGACATATCGAGCTCGTTGGCGGCGACGATGGAGTCGATACCGTTGCGCAGTGCTGCGGCCATGGCGCGCACGGCCTCCTGGCGCTGCTCGTCGCTCGCCGTGGCAAGCGAGGCCGACGCTGCCTTAGCGGCAACGGCAAGATCGTGGACATACGTGGCTATATCGACCGACATGGACGGCCCTTTCTCCTAGAAGTTTGCAACCATGGTAGCCGATTTGCGCATGGCCTCGCCCGCGGCGGTAGAATTGGTCAACCCGAAACACCGCAACGAACGGAAGACTCACATGGCCCTCATTACTTCGTACCACGTCCCCGGCCTGTATGTCGAGGACCACAGCATCGACGTCCCCCTCGACTGGCGCGGCCTGGAGCCAATGCTCCTGGCCGTCGGCAGCACCATGCGCCGCGGCGCTATGCCGGCACCAATCGCCGGCGCGCCCGAGAGCATCAAGCTCTTCTACCGCGTGGTTTGCGCGCCCGACCGCATCAACGACGATCTGCCGCTGCTTCTGTTTTTGCAGGGCGGCCCCGGCGGCGAGAGCCCGCGTCCGCTGTCACCCACAAGCGATGGCTGGATCGAGGAGGCCGTCAAGCACTTCCGCGTGGTCCTGCCCGACCAGCGCGGCACCGGACGCAGTAGCTGCGTGGACGGACGCACGATTGCCACCTTGGGCGATCGCGCCGAGGCAGCCGGCGCCGATGCGGCCCGCTCGCAGGCGGACTTCCTCAAGCGCCACCTCGCCAGCTCCATCGTGCGCGATTTTGAGTACCTGCGCCTGGTGGGCTTTGGCGGCAAGCCCTGGGTCACACTCGGGCAGAGCTACGGCGGCTTTTTGACGTTGAGCTATCTGTCGCTCTTCCCCGAGGGCGTGGCGGCAAGCTTTACCTGCGGCGGCATCCCCCACGTGCCGGCGAGCGCAAGCGAGGTCTACGCGCACACCTTCCCGCGCATGGCTGCCAAGACACAGCAGTATTACGACCGCTACCCCGCCGACGTCGAGCGCGTGGCGGCTCTTGCCGATGCGCTCGAGGCTCAGAAGCCCGTGCTGCCCGACGGCTCGCCGATGACGGTCGAGCGCCTACAGCTCATGGGCAGCGACTTTGGCATGAAGCCGAGCTTTGAGCGCATGCATTGGATTATCGATCACGCTTTTGTTGACGGCGACGGCACGCTGACCTGCGGCGTCTCGATATCTGACAGCTTTTTGATGCGTGCCTTCGAGCGCACCAACACGCGCACGAATCCGCTGTACTGGACGCTTCAGGAGTTCATCTACGCCGACGGCGATACCATGCCCATTCGCTGGGCCGCGGCAGAGGAGAAGGCACACCGTGCCGAGTTCGACACCCTCGCGCGCCCGCTCATGTTTACCGGCGAGGCCATGTTCCCGTGGATGTTTGAGCAGATGCCCGAGCTTAAGCCGTTTAAACCCGCCATGGACCTGCTGATGGAAGACACCAGCTGGGACAAGATCTACGACCCGCAACGCCTGGCCTGCAACGAGGTGCCGCTCCAGGCCGCGGTGTATTTCGACGACATGTACGTCGATTCGGGCCTGCAGCTCGATACGCTCAGCCGCGTGGGCAACTCGCATGCCTGGGTGACGAACGAGTTCGAGCACGACGGCCTGCACGGCAGCGTGGTGTTCAAATGCCTCTTCGACGAAGCCCTCAACCGAGGAGACCTGCGCCGGATCTTCTAGCAAAGGAGTGTCCCCACCTGCCGGCACAAAAGGAACGTCCCCAAGTGCCGGCAACGACAATGCCGCAGGAAGAGGACGGAAAGCGAAAACGCCCCTAAGCAAGCAAGGTGACGTGAAAGAGGAGGGCATTGACCTTTTGGTCATGCCCGACGATTGAACGTCAGATTGCCGCTTAGGGGCGTTTGCAGCGTCAATTGGTTAGGCAAAGACGATCAGATTATCTCGATGGATCGCGGGCTTCTCGGCCAGATCTGCCAGCAGGCGGTTGCTGGCAATCTGGTCCTGACGGCGGCCGGCGGCAAGCTCCAGCACGTCCGAATCGGCCTCGGCGATACCGCGGGCGACGACCATACCGCTCGGGTCGCACACGTCGAGCACATCGCCCTCGGAAAACACGCCATCGACCTCGCGAATACCCACCGCAAGCAAGGAAGAGCCACGGCTTACCAGCGCCTTCGCAGCACCATCATCGACCGTCACCGAGCCATGTGCCTTGTCACCCAGCGCGATCCACAGCTTGCGCGGCGCGATGTCCAGGCGCTCAGCTGGCGGATCGAACAGCGTACCCACGCTCTCGCCGCGGGCCAGACGCACAAGCGCATCGGGCTCCTCGCCCGAGCAAATCACGCTTTGAATGCCCGCCGTCATCAGAATGCGGCTCGCGCGAATCTTGGTGATCATGCCGCCCGTGCCCACCGATGTGGAAGAATCGCCCGCCGAGGCGATAATCTTGGCATCGATCTTATGCACAACCGGGACGAACTCGGCCGTGGGGTCCTCGTGCGGATTGGCGGTGTAGAGGCCATCGATGTCCGAGAGCGTCACGCACAGATCGGCGGAAACCAGACAGCTCACAAGCGCCGCCAGCGTGTCGTTGTCGCCAAACTTGATCTCGTCGACGGTAACGGTATCGTTCTCGTTGACAACAGGCACCACGCCAAGCTCCACCAGGCGCAGCAGGGCGTCGCGTGCGTGCAGGTAGGACGTGCGGCGGGCCGTATCGTGGCGCGTGAGTAGCACGAGCGAGGTGAGCAGATCCCGTGCATGGAACTCCTCGTCGTAGGCCGACGAGATGATGCACTGACCAGCCGAGGCGCACGCCTGCAGGCTCGGCAGGTCGCCGACCGGCTTGTGGTCGAAGCCCAGCACGGGATAGCCACAGGCGATAGCGCCCGAGCTCACCACGACCAGGCGCCAGCCAAGCTCGCGCAGCGCTGCGGCCTGATCGGCAAGCCCGCCGATAAAGGCGCGGTTGACCTTGCCGTCGGCGCCCACCACCGTAGACGAACCGATCTTTACCACCATCGTTTTATAAGAAGTCGTCATACGTCAAACCAATCGAATGTTCAGCGAACGGGCGAACGGGCCGAGCGAGAAAATAATCCGTGTTCCTCCGTCCCCTTCGGATTATTTTGCCCAGGGGAAGGCCGAAGCCGCGGCCATGTTCTTGCGCACGAGCTCGTCGCGCACCTGAGCCAGGCCCTGTTCCATGCCCACCACATAGGTCTGCGGGTACAGGAAGCGCTTGAAAGCTGCGTCCAGATGATCGAGTGCCCAAGCACAGCGCTCGCGCGCGTCCTGGATGCTCTCACGCGGAGCCACCGCGCTGCCATCGCGCACGATCGGCACCAGCAGCTCGCGATACTCAAGTTCGGACACGTCGGTCACCAGGGCGGCATCATTCACGGCCACGAGGGTATTGCCGCGCGCGGCGCCCTCCCCCGCCAGATGGTCCTCGTCGTAGATCATGTCGCAGACCGGGCCGCCAAAGCCGTCGTAATAACGGCGCACGCGTTGCACACCCGGATCGTGCGCTTGTATGGCTGCTCAGAGAGCTTGACCACCGGCGTCCATGGATCTGCCTCGCTCGCACGGCGGGCGGAAAGCTTGTACACGCCGCCCAGCGCCGGCTGGTCATAGCAGGTCGCAAGCTTGGTACCCACGCCAAAGCTATCGATGGGCGCGCCCTGGTCGAGCAGCGACTGAATCGTGTACTCATCCAGATCGTTAGAAACCGAGATCCCCACATAGGGCAGGCCCTCGGCATCAAAACGGGCGCGCACATACTTGGAGAGCTTGGCGAGGTCGCCGGAGTCGATGCGAATAGCCGACAGACGCTCGCCCACCGCCTCCATCTCCTTGGCAACCGTAATGGCATGCTCGCAGCCCTCACGTACGTCGTAGGTGTCGATGAGCAGCGTGCAGTTCTTGGGACTCGACTTAGCAAAAGCCCGGAATGCCTCGAGCTCGGAATCGAAGCTCATCACCCAGCTGTGCGCATGAGTGCCAAAGACGGGAATACCGTAGCGGCGGCCGGCGAGCACATTGGATGTAGAGGAGCAGCCGGCAACGTAGCTCGCGCGCGCGACGGCCAGCCCGCCATCGGGACCCTGGGCGCGGCGCAGGCCAAACTCGGCAACGGGACGGCCGTCCGCCGCCAGCACCACGCGCGCCGTCTTGGTAGCGACAAGCGTCTGGAAGCCGACAATGTTGAGCAACGCCGTTTCGAGCAGCTGGCACTCCAGCGCGGGGCCGGTGACGCGCACCATGGGCTCGCGCGGAAAGACGAGCTCGCCCTCGGGCACGGCGTCAATGTTCACATGCGCGCGGAAGTTGCGCAGGTAGTCGAGGAATGCGGGCTTAAACATCGAGCCGCCGGCCGGAGCCTGGAGCGAAGCTAGATAGTCGATGTCCTCGGGCGTAAAGCGCAGGTTCTCGACAAGCTCGGGCAGCTCGGCGGTGCCGCACATGACGGCATACGCGCTGCCGAAGGGATGGTCGCGGTAAAACGCCGTAAAGCAACCCTGCTCATTGGCCTTGCCGCTCTCCCACAGGCCCTGGGCCATAGTGAGTTCGTACAGATCAGTGAGCATTGCAATGTCGGTGGGATGCGAGATGTCGGTCAAAGCCATGGGGCGACCTTTCGGATGCGTTGTGCAGAGGTTGAGGGTTGGCGAGGCGGGCGTGCGGGCATGGAGCCCAGCGCGAACAGGCTAAAGCAGGCCCATGCTGGTCAGGATCGTGTAGCCCATAAAGATGACAAACGCGATGAGGGCAAGGACAATGATGATTTTTTGAGCCGGCGCCATACCGGGGATCTCGTTCTCACCCGCAGGCTCCTTGGAGGTAACCATGCGCTGGGCAAAGCTCATCTCGTCACGGCTCGGCTTGGGATCGACGGACTTGGGACGAGCGGCCTTTTTAGGCTGAGGTTTGGGCGCGGCAGGTGCAGGCTTCGCAGCAGCGGGCTTGGGTGCGGGCGCGGGCTTGGGCTCGGATGCAACCTTCGCAGCGGCCTCCTCGGCCTTCTCGCGCTCGGCACGCAGGGCGGCCAACTCCTCACGCTCGCGGCGTGCCTCTTCCTGGGCCTCGCGACGAGCTTTCTCGGCGCGGAGCTCTTCCAACTCGGCGCGTTCCTCGGCAGACAGTGGTTGGGACTCAAGCTCGGCCATGGTACAGCCCTTTCTTTTAAAAAAAGCCGCCGACACAATGTCAGCGGCTTATCAAATCCAAGGGTGGAGACGAAGGGAGTCGAACCCTCGGCCTCTGCCATGCGACGGCAGCGCTCTCCCAACTGAGCTACGTCCCCAGGACAAGTCGATATTTTACCTACGGCTCGCCAACTGTCAACGCCCAATAATCAGTCTTTTTGGGGCGCGGCTATTTTGACAACTTTTCGAGCAGGCGATCCTCTCGATGATTTTTCTGGGACGGGGATTAAAAAACATTGTGTACCGAATGATTTTTTAATCCCCGTCCCAGAAAAATCATCGGCGAATGCGTTACTTTGTGCTGGTAAGGACGCCGGTGGTATCGAAGGCTGGGGTGAAGCTCTCGTCTACCGCGCCGCCCTCTTGCCAGAACATCGTCGTAAAGCCCAGGTCGTCGGCATGGTCGAGCACCTGCTCATACTCCTCGCGCGTCACGGCGCGCGCCAGGTCGCCGCCTTGTTCGCGCATGAGCGCATTGGGCGTGTACTGGTTCATGACCGAGATCGGCACGTCGCCCACCGTCTGCCACACAAGGTCTAGCACGCGGCACGAGTCATCCGCATGCCCCGGCAGCACCAGGTGGCGCACGATCATGCCGCGCTTCATGAGCCCATTCTCGTCCACTAGCTCTCCCCCGCGGCGCTCGATCTCGCGTGCCATCTGCGCTAAGCCCGACACGGCCACACGCGGGTAGTCCTTAATGTGGGAGAGCGACTGCGCAAGCCCGGCATCGGCATATTTAAAGTCCGTAAGCCACACGTCGACCAGGTCGCCCAGCGCCGCCACGGCACTCGCGCGCTCGTAACCACTCGTGTTGTAGACAATTGGGATGACCAACCCGCGCGTCCGTGCCGCGGCAATCGCGGCAGGCAACAGGTGCGCATAGTGCGTCGCCGTCACCAGGTTGATGTTATTGGCGCTCTGGTCCTGCAGCTCCAGCATAATCTCGACCAAACGCTCGGGCGAAATCTCAAGACCGAAATTGCCCGTCGAGATCTCGTGGTTTTGGCAGTAGATACATTTGAGCGAACAGCCGCTAAAGAAAATCGTACCCGAGCCGGCCTCGCCCGAAATGGGCGGCTCCTCCCACATATGGAGCGCCGCGCGGGCGACCTTAAGCGTGTTGTCGGCGCCGCACACGCCACGCGCGCCCTCGTCGCGCGCCGCACCGCAACGGCGCGGACACAAATGGCAGGCGGGCGAAAAAAGTTCGGTCAACGACGTCGGCATAAAAACATGCTCCAAAACAATGATTCAGCAGCTCAAACGTAAAGGGACCAACCGCACAGACGGCTCGAGCCCAAGGCGCCGTAATCGTCCGACACGATTTTTATAATGTCAAGACTGGAATCGACAAAGTGCCGCTTTATGATGTAGGTATTCCGCCCCCCGCGGAGCAACTGGGTGAACCGTCGCGTTTATTTAGGGAGCCCACACAGTCGTACCTAGTACAGGTATCCTTCGTTGTTAAGGACGCTGGAACAGTCGATGAGGGCACCCACCTGTTTTAGGTGGGTTCATTTTCGTAACGTGGGGGGTGGTTTTCATTTGCCGAAAACCACCATTACAGCCCATATGGATCCCCGCCGGTATCCCGACAAGCTATCGACAATACCCTAATATCTGGTAAGCGCGTGATTATCGCTGCGTGCAATTCCATGCACCCCCCTTGGTCGAGTATCATGGTTCGGCTATGCCCTTTGCGCTTAGCAACCTTTGACCTTTTCCTTCGACGCTTGGCGGTTTTTAGATTCATGGCTTCATCCCCGAGCTACATACCGTATCTATGCGTGGCAGCAGCGGCCTTCATCACGACCTTCCTCACGGTGCCCCTGGTCAAGTGCTTGGCAATTAAGCTCGACGCCGTCGACTATCCTTCTAAGCGCCGCATCAACACCAAGCCCATCCCGCGTTTGGGCGGAACGGCGGTGTTTTTGGGCCTGGTCGTTGCCTGTATTGTGCAAATCCTAGGCACCTGGTACCTGGGTTGGCCGCCCGTTTTGGTGCCCCACCCCCGTCTGCACATCAGCTACCCCATACTTGCGCTTTCTTTTACCGTCATCTTTGCGACCGGCGCTATCGACGACGTCTTCCAGCTCAAGCCCAAGCAAAAGCTGGCCGGACAGGTCCTCGCCGCGCTTATCGCCTGTATCGGCGGCCTACGGATCGGCGTCATCGTCAACCCGTTTGCCCCCGGCGAGATCATGCTCGGATGGCTCGCCTACCCCATCACCGTGATCTATCTGGTGGCATTCACCAACATCATTAACCTCATCGACGGCCTCGACGGCTTGGCCACGGGCATCTGCGGCATCGCGTCGTTCACCATGTTTTCGATGGCCGTTCTCTCGGGCCGCATCGACGCCGCCGCGCTCTCCATTGCGCTCTTTGGCGCCTGTCTGGCCTTTTTGCGCTACAACTTCAACCCCGCAAGCATCTTCTTGGGCGACTCGGGGTCGCTGCTTCTGGGCTTTGCGCTGGGCTCCATCTCGCTGCTCAACGTGAGCCGCACCGCCGCGCTCACCTCGCTTATCATTCCGCTCATCGTTGCCGGCGTGCCCATCATCGACACGTTTAGCGCCATCGTGCGCCGCAAGCGCGCCCACATTAGCATCGGGCAGGCCGACAAGGGCCACATCCACCACCGCCTGATCCAAGAAGGCTACAACCAAAAACAGGCAGTGCTCCTCATCTACGCCTGGTGCATCATGCTTTCGGCCGGCGCCGCCGCGATTAACCAGGTCGAGGTGCCCATGCGCGTGCTCATCTTTACCGTGCTCGCCATTGGTTCGGCGGCCTTTGCCAAGCATCTACATCTGTTTGAGCCCGTGCTGCGCCACCATTACAACAAGCGCACACACGAGGATGAGCTCGTCACCCCCGACGACCCCGCCTTTAAGCAGGAGGAGCAGGCAGCCGAGGAACGTAAGGAAGAGCGCCACCACAAGCTCTAGGGTAAGCTGCCGAGGAAGCGCCCAGGCGCCGCCGGCCAAACGCGCAGCCATGCCGCGCCCATCGCACATGCCGCCGATCTCCCGCCCCTCGCCTACTTACGACCCGCCCCTCCAATAAACGCGTTATCATCTTGACCAATGAACATACGTTAGGAGCAATCATGCCAAACGAGAACAGCTACGAAGTCGCGCTGCAAAAGAGCAACGCCATTCGCGAGGGCCTGGCAAAAACGCCCGAGAAGTTCACCATGCTTACCGGCGACCGCCCCACCGGCCGCCTGCACCTGGGTCACTACTTCGGCACCCTCAAGGGCCGTGTGGAGCTGCAGAACATGGGTGCCAAGACCAACGTACTCATCGCCGACTACCAGGTCATCACCGACCGCGACACGACCGAGCACATCCAGGACAACGTGTACAACATGGTCATGGACTACCTTGCCTGCGGCATCGACCCCGACAAGACCATGATCTACGCGCACTCCGCCGTGCCCGCCGCCAACCAGCTCATGCTGCCGTTCCTGTCGCTGGTCTCCGAGGCCGAGCTGGCGCGCAACCCCACGGTCAAGGCCGAGATGGAGGCCTCGGGCCACGAGCTCACCGGCCTTCTGCTCACCTACCCGGTGCACCAGGCCTGCGACATCCTGTTCTGCAAGGGCAATGTGGTGCCCGTCGGTCGCGACCAGCTGCCGCACATCGAGCTCACCCGCACCATCGGCCGCCGCTTTAACAACCGCTACGGCAAAGTGTTCCCCGAGGTCGAAGCGCTGCTGTCCGAGACCCCGCTACTGCCGGGCCTGGACGGTCGCAAGATGAGCAAGAGCTACGGCAACGCCATCAACATCTCGATGACCGCCGAGGAGACGGCCAAGCGCATCAAGAAGAGCCAGACCGACTCCGAGCGCATGATCACATTCGATCCCGAGAACCGCCCCGGCGTGTCCGGTCTGCTTTCGACGGCCGCCATCTGCACTGGCCGTTCCGAGGTCGAGATTGCCGAAGAGATTGGCATGGGCGGCTCCGGCCAGCTCAAGAAGTACGTGACCGAGGCCGTCAACGAGTACTTCGCGCCGATCCGCGAGCGTCGTCAGCGCTACGAAAACGACCTGGACTATGTGAAGGACGTGCTGCACGAGGGCAACCGTCGCGCCAACGAGATTGCCGAGCAGACCCTGGCCGAGGTTCAGGACGCCATGGGCATGGTGTACTAGATCGATCTGCTGGCTAGAACTTTCGATTGCTATAGGGCGGGCGCTAGTGCGTCCGCCTTTTTTGGTGCCCGACCGGTTCGCTCTGCCCATTGCACTCCCCCGAAAAACAGGAACAGGCCCGCTGGCAGTTAGTTGCCAGCGGGCCTGTTCCCGAAGTACACCGTTGAATCGCACAGAGGGGAGGAATGCGAATCAAACTCAACAGGGCAGGCTTTTTCATCGCCTATTGCCTGCTCCGTTGCTGAATACAATATAGTTCACCGTGGTTTACTTTGTAGCGTCAATATGTTCCCCCATAGCTTCTCCATAAGTTAGCTCAGGTAAACTAGAACCACCACAAAGGGGACAGGCACCTTTGTGGTGGTTTTAACCACGGCAGAGCCGCTAGAGCCCTGCAGGCCAGCGACAGGCGGCCAAGTCGACGTGCATGTCGTCCTTAAACGCCACACCCTCCCCTAGCAAAAGCTCACGTTGAGCATCGGGACCGCCAAAAGCAAAACCATCGCATATGCGGCCATCGGCAAACACCACGCGGTGACAGGGAATCTCGCCGGGGCGCGGATTGCCATGCAGGGCATACCCCACGTACCGCGCACTTCGTGGACGTCCAGCAAGCAGCGCCACCTGACCATACGTGGCGACCATCCCCTCGGGAATCTGCTCGACCACCTCGTACACCCGCTCAAAAAAGCCCTCAGACGCCATTGCTCGCTCCCTTCCACCCGGAATAGCATAAACCACCACAAAGGTGCCTGTCCCCTTTGTGGTGGTTTTGGCAGGTGGGCTAGTTAACGGGCTGGAAGAAGGCTACGGCTACGGCGCCGGGGCCTACATGGGTGCCGATGGTGGCGCCGATGGTGTGAACGGGCAGTTCGCCCTCGGTGTGGCCAGCCCACAGTGCCGCGCTGTCCTCGATATACTTCTTGAGCACCGCATCCGAAAGGCCCGTATAGCCGAGCGCCAGCGGCATGGAAAAGTCGATGCCGCCCGCCTTTTCGACCTTCTGGTTGAGCAGGTTACGTCCGTTCTTGGAACCGCGCGCCTTGCCCAGCTGCACGATCAGACCGTCCTCGGCAGCCACCACGGGCTTTACGTTGAGCAGCGTACCCACGGCACCGGCCGCAGCAGACAGGCGACCGCCGCGCACCAGGTACTCCAACGTCTCGAGCAGGCCGATGACGACCACGCGGTCGCGCACGGCCTCGACAGCCGCCGCAACCTGAGCCGCGCCCTGGCCCTCGTCCACCAGGCGCAGCGCATACTCGACCAGCACGCGCTCGCCCAAGGTCACGTTATTGCTGTCCACGACGAACATGTCGCCGCCCGGCGCCTCGGCAAGTGCCGTACGAGCACTCTGGTTGGTGCCCGAGAGCTTGGCTCCCACGGTAATAATCACGGCCTCATCGCCGGCCTCACGCGCTTCGGCAATCGCCTGCGAAAAGGCGTACGGGTTGACCTGACCGGTCTTGGGCAGCTCATCGCGCTCCACAAGCATCTCGTAAAAGCGCTGGTGATCGATGTCGACGCCATCCATATACACATCGGTGCCAAAGGTGACGGACAGCGGCAGAACACGCAGAGCGGGGTGCTCCGCCGGCGACATATCGCTTGCGGAATCGGTAATAATGCGGACGGACATAACGAATCCTTTCTTGCGCAGGTCTCGCGCAGGGAATTTTGACAGCAATGTCCCGGCACGGCGTACGCGCTCAAACGGGACGATGCAGTTCTTGGCTGAAAGCTAGCGCCAGCGCGGCTCTAGATCTCGCGCAGGGTGTTGAGGATCGTGCGCAGCGATGCATACATCTGCTCGCGCTGCTCCACGCCCATGGCCTTGCCGGTGGTATCGAGCACCTCGCGAATGATGCGATCGGCCTCGCTCATGCTCTCGCCGCCCAGGGCAGTCAGGCGCACCGGAGCACGATACTTGACGGCCGCATCACCCGAGTCGTCAACCTCGACGTAGCCGCCCTCCTCCAGATGTGCCAGTGTGCGCGAAACGGCGGCACGGGTAACGCCGGCCATGCGGGCGAGGTCGGCGCCAGTCAGGCCGTCCTTGCTGCGCTCAAGATAGTACAGGCACATAACGTCGGAGCCCTTGAGGCCCAGCCTTGCGCCTTCGGACGTCTTGATACGCTGAATCTCCTTGTAGAGGCCGCTGATCAGTCCGACAAAGTCCTCAAAACGTGTCTCGTCGTTCTGCTGCATGGTGACGACCGCCTTTCGCTTACATGATGCTAACGGGTAAACATCTTAGCCGCACAAGGCAACACCCGTACCCAAATATCCCATTTGTTAACCCATCAACATAAAAACCACCACAAAGGGGACAGGCACCTTTGTGGTGGTTTGGGGCATCGAGTTTGATCCGCAGACTTCGCTACAGCCCCACGCAAGGATTGTCGCGGGTCACAAGCGTTTTAACGACAACCGTCGCTCCCAGATAGCGCTCGAGCAGCTCGGCTAAGCGATCGATCGCGGCCTGGCAATCCCCCATCCGCTCGGGCTCCACGCACTCAATCGCCAGGAAAGCATCGGCCGAATCATCGGACAACGCCGTTCGAACGCCATCGCGCCAGTTCCAGCAGCGGCATACGGCGCCCGCATCATCGATGTAGGCGAGCTCGCCGGGCAGCGTCGGGTCATCTGTCTCCTCGCCAAGCGGCAGAAATGAATCGCCACCGTCGGTCACCTTCAGGCAAAGGTCTCCCTCAATCGCGTGCAAATCCTCGCCGCCTACGGGCAGCGCGTAGGACAGCGACACCGTGTTGTAGATGTCCACCGCGGGCGTAATGTGGCCCACCGGCTTTCCTTTGAGCACGCGCTTGAGCAGGTTCTCAATTGAGCAACGCGCGCCCTTCTTGGTCTTGAATAGGCGATATGCCTCGCGCCATGCCTTAACCGGCGCATTCTCGCTGATGGTATCACTCGTCAGGTGACGCTCCGCATCGATATTGGCGCGGTCGAGCAACGCGGCAATCGCATCAACGTCCTCTTGAGGAATCTGAGCCGCGGGCTTCATGCCCTTTACGACCACAACACCGACAGCCGCCTGCGGAAATAGCTCCCAAAACGAATCCTCGGCAACGAAACTCTTCATGTGCTCTCCCTTCATAGCATGCGCCCGAGCCCGGGTGCCTAAACAAAAAGCGCTCTTACGACGGCCACCTTCAAAGTCCTACGGTGCCGCCACAAGAGCGCTTACGCTGCCCCCATCCGGAGAAGGGGGCGATATGTCAGGCGTATTGTAACCCGAGTCATTCGCCCAAGCAAAACCGCCACAAAGGTGCCTGTCCCCTTTGTGCGGATATGGACTCGCGGCGACGCTAGTGTCGGAGTCCCAGCAGGCCGCGGCCGCGATGACGGGCGTCGGCGTGCACCTGAGCGTGCGGACCGGCGGCCTTCACGGACTCGGGCAGGTGCGAGTACTTCTTCTCGAAGTTCTCCTCGAACATCACGGCCAAGTTGTGCGCCGCCTCGTCGTAGCGCGCGGTGCTCTGCCAGTACTGGCGCGGCACCAGGATGCCGTCGGGCACGCCGTGGCACGTGGTGGGAATGTCAACGTTAAAGATATCGTCATGCACGAATTCGCTGTCCTCGATGGTACCGTCGAGGGCGCGGGCCACCAGGCGCGCGTGTAGGCAAGCTCGATGCGATGGCCCACGCCGTAGCCGCCGCCAATCCAGCCGGTGTTGACCAGGTACACACGCGTGCGGCCGTCGGCGATGCGCTCACCGAGCATCTTGGCATAGACCATGGGGTCGAGCGGCATAAACGGCTCGCCAAACAGCGAAGAGAACGTGGGCGTGGGCTCGGTGACGCCGACCTCGGTGCCGGGGATCTTGGCCGTAAAGCCCGTCACAAAGTGATACATGGCGGCGTCGGCCGTCAGGCGCGAGATGGGCGGCAGCACGCCAAAGGCGTCGCAGGTCAAAAACAGCACGACGCTCGGAGTGGTGCCCATGCCCTTGGTCCACGCGTTGGGAATGTGCTCCACAGGGTAGGCCACGCGCGTGTTGTGCGTGACCGAGACGTCATCGTAGTTGGGCTTGCGGCTCTCGTCGAGCACCACGTTTTCGCAGATCGCGCCAAAGCGGACGGCGTTGAAGATCTCAGGCTCGTGGAACGCGTCCAGGCCCTCGCATTTGGCGTAGCAGCCACCCTCGATGTTGAAGATGCCCATGTCGGACCAACCGTGCTCGTCGTCGCCGATCAGCAGCCGCGTGGGGTTGGCCGAAAGCGTGGTCTTGCCGGTGCCCGACAGGCCAAAGAACACCGCGGTCTCGTGCGTGACGGGATCCATACTGGCCGAGCAGTGCATGGGCAGCACGTCGTCCTCGACGGGCAGCAGGTAATTCATGACGCTGAAGATGGACTTTTTGATCTCGCCGGAGTAGCCGGTACCCGCGACCAAAATCACGCGCTCCTGAAAGTTGATGACCACGGCGGCGCTGGAGTTGAGGCCCTTGATGGCGGGATCGCACTGGTAGCCCGGCGCGGCGAGCACACAGAAGTCCGGCTCGCCGGTGCGCGCGATTTCGCGGGCAAGCGGGCGGGCGAGCATCTGCTTAATGAAGAGTGCCTGGCTGGCGCGCTCGCAGGCGACGAGCAGTCGGCGCGTGTGGTTGCGGTCGGCGCCGGCCATGCCGCGGGTGACGAACACGTCGCGCTCGTTGAGGTAGTCGACGATGCCGGCCTTGATGGTCTCGTAGCTCTCGATCGAAAGCGGTCGGTTGACGGCGCCCCAGGCGATCTTGTCGTGCACGTCGGGCGTGTCAACGATAAAGCGGTCATTGGGGGAACGACCAGTGCGCTCCCCCGTCTCGATCACCAGCGCGCCGTTGGATGCCATGCGGCCTTCTTCGCGGCGGATAGCGTGCTCGACGAGCTCCGCGGCGGGTAGATCGACCAGCAGACGGGGCTGATTCTCGGCGGGATCTTCGACCAGCGTAATACCAAAGTTGGACAAAACATCTGCAGGGGTAACACCAGGCATGGGGCCTCCTTTAAAAACGCGACACGAGGACACGACGCGCACTTTACTCACGTAAAGCCCGTTGTACCCGATATGCAAAAACGTTTTTGCGGCAAGGGCGGCAAGCCCGCCCAACGGTCAAAAATCGCAGGCAAGCGGCCTAGTCATTGGGGACGTTTTTAAACGACTAATCGTTGGGGACACTCTTGAACAGGCAACAACCAAGGAGCGTCCCCGAGTGCCGGCTACTGAATGGCGCCGCCGAAATTATCGAACAACCTGTTCAAAAACACGAACGAACACCGTCGCGTCTATACTAGAGCGCAGCAATAGAAAGGACTCCGCTTTGAGCATCACGCCCATCGATAGCATTCGCCGCGCCATCGCCCGCCGCAATGGCGTCGCCGACCCCGCCGAAGTGAGCAGCGGCACCGCAAAGGCCCAGGGCGGACGCATCGAGAACGGCCTGTTCCCCGCCTCCCACACGGCCGAAGAGCTCGCGCGCATCCAGGAGCTGAGCCAGCGCAACGCCGGCGGCCCCGACAGCAGCCAGGCCACACGCCGTCGCCGGCGCACGCCGTCGCCGGCGCGAACGCGATCGGGAGCCCGGCCCCGTCCGCCGCATGGTCAACGCTTGGTGGAACCGCCTGCTCGGAGCCGTCTACGGCGGCGGCTTCTCCACACAAGAAGCCGAGTACGAAGATCACGCCACCCGTCGCGACTACCTTTGGAATACCCTGGGCACCGCCGTGTGGGGCATGGCGTTTCCGTTGCTCACCATCGTGTCCACACAGCTCGTGGGCGCCGAGGAGGCTGGCAAATTCTCCATCGCCTTTGTCACCGGCACGCTCATCATGATCGCGTGCAACTACGGCGTGCGCAATTTCCAGGTCTCGGATATCGACGAAAAAACCTCTTTCGCCTCCTACCAGCTCAACCGCTGGCTCTGCGGAGCGCTCGCGCTGGCATGCGGCCTGGTATACAGCAGCGCCCGCGGCTACGATGCGCAGATGGCCACGATCGGCCTGGGCGTCTACCTGTATAAGGTGATCGACGGCGTGGCGGACGTGTACGAGGGCCGCCTGCAGCAGGCCGACAAGCTCTATTTGGCCGGCATGAGCCAAACGCTGCGTTCCGCCGGCGTCATCGCGGTCTTTAGCATGGCGCTGTTCCTTGCGCGCAGTATGCCCATCGCGGCCATGGCCATGGGCATCGCCGCGATTGCCTCGCTCGTGCTGGTCACCGCGCCGCTTGCCCTGCTCGAGACCGAAAAATCGCGCCGCGTGAGCCTGCGCGAGGTCGGCCACCTGTTTATCCAGTGCGCCCCGCTCTTTGGTGCGCTGTTCCTGTTCAACCTTATCGAGAGCATGCCCAAGTTCGTGATGGAAGGCACGCTGGCATACAAATATCAGCTGTACTTTAATGCCCTGTTCTTTCCGGCGCAGGCTATTTTGCTGAGCATTGGATTTATCTATAAACCGCAGCTCCTGCGCTTGTCGAGCATTTGGGCTAATCCTCGCAAGCGTCGTCGCTTTGACCTGATTATTGTTGCCGTTATGGCGCTGATCGTGGTCATCACCGGCGTGTGCGCCGCATTTATGGCAGGTCCCGGTATTCCCCTCATGAGCTTTATGTACGGCCTCAGCTTTGAACGCTACCGTACGCTGGCGCTGCTGATGGTCGTCGCCGGCGGCGTCACCGCGGCATCGACTTTATCTACGCCATCATCACGGTGCTGCGCCACGCTGGAGACGTCACCAAGATCTACCTGATCTGCTTCGCCGTAAGCGTGGTGCTGCCGGTGATCCTGATTAAGCTACTGGGTCTGATGGGCGCTGTGGTGAGCTACCTAGCATCATGGCCCTACTCCTGGTGCTGCTGATTATCGAATACGCCCACATCCGCCAACGCATCGAGCGCGACCGCAACCCGTACGCGCCTAATTGGCGCAATGGGGGTCTCGTTGCGGACGATTTGCGACACGCAAAACTAAGTGAGTAGACTTTTGCCGAATCCCTGACCACACCGGCAAAACACAAGTCAGTGACCTGCGGTTTTGTTGAGGCAAATTTGCCGGCTGCTCGGCATTTCCAAAAAAGTCTACTCACTTAGCCAGCGAGCAGCCAAAAAAGAACCGTCGCAACGTTATTGAACTCCGTTGCGACGGTTTTTCGTGCATTTTCGCGCATCCGCGGTCGCAGACGCGCCCCATTTCTAGTAGATAGACCGCTTTCGAATGTGACAAAGGGACTGCCCCTTTGTCACATTCCGGCGGAGCCCCTACTCGCCCGGATGAACGTCAGCGTAAAACTCCGCTCCGTCGTCCAAGCGCAGGATGCCCACGCGGCCGAATTCCGAGCCCGTTGCCGCCGCGCAGTCGATGTCGATGCGATCGGGCACGCCGGCGGTATCCTCGCCGCCCAGGCGCACGATCTGCCCGCGGCCCGACTCCTCATCGAGCCCCGCCAGGCCGCCCACCTCGCAATAACGCCCGAGCGACACCGTGGGCGTGTGGCCGCTCACCACGACCGGGCCCTTGCCGTCGGCAGAAAGCAACCCTGTCGGCGCATCCCAATAGCCGTGACGAATCCACAGCAGGTCATCGGACGACTGCACCGCAAGCATCTGCTGCAGCAGTTCGCGATCGGCGCCAACCGCTCCGGCACCATCGGCACAATCAACCCCATGTTCAAGCAAAAACGCTCGCGCAGCCTCGGTCTGGATGCCGGCATGCACCAGCAAGTACGGACGCTCGTCAGTCTCGGCCACCGCGTAGAGCGGCAGCGTCGCCATCCAACGCACGAGCTCCTCGTACGCCTCAAATTCCATGTCGTTGAGCTGCTGACGGGTAGTCCAACCGCCGTTGATATCCCAGGTCTCGGCATCGAGCGGATCCTGCCCAATGATGGCGTCGAGCATGATCTGCTCGTGATTGCCTTTGAGCACGCGAGCGTTGGGTAGCGAGCGCACGAGCTTAATAACGCCAACCGGATCGGGCCCGCGATCGATCATGTCGCCCAGCACGTACAGCGTATCGTCGGACGTCAGCGAAATCTTGGACAGGGCCTCGTCAAGCGCACGCACGTGCCCGTGAGCATCGGATGTCACATAGATCGCCATGGAACGCCTCTCTTTACATTGCGACCGAAGCCCGGAGCCGCAACTAAAACTTCAAGTTGAACTTAAACGTTACCCATTGTACTCCGTTGCAATAAAGCTGGAAAGGGTTTCCGAGCAGAGACAAAGACGGCAGCCGTCTATGACGATATCGCGCACGCCCGCAATCCAACACCATAAACCCACCATCTTTGGGTACAAATAACCGCAGACAACTGACCGTGCCACGCCAACCACTCAGGAGCGGACACTATCCATGAACCAGATACTTCTCTTTATCGGCCTCGTCATCATTTTATGCCTGACCATCAAACCCGTCGGCAAAAAGCTCCCCTTCCCCACCCTGCTCATCTTTATCGCGCTTGGTATGCTGCTGGGCGTCAACGGCCCGGCGCACATCGACTTTAGCGACTACGCGCTCACCGAAACCGTCTGCAGCACGGCGCTGCTGTTCATCATGTTCTACGGCGGCTTTAACACCAACATCGACCGTGCCAAACCCGTCGCCGCGCCCGCGGTACTGCTCAGCACGCTCGGTGTCGTCATCACCGCCGGCATCACCGGCGCGCTTGCGCACTTCGCACTGGGCTTCGACTGGATCGGCGGCCTGCTGCTGGGCTCGGTCGTGGCGTCGACCGA
Source organism: Coriobacteriaceae bacterium AM48-5 (assembly GCA_027669525.1). GTDB lineage: Bacteria > Actinomycetota > Coriobacteriia > Coriobacteriales > Coriobacteriaceae > Collinsella. Next base: position 58,374 of record JAQEDJ010000008.1, read on the forward strand.
CGCGGCGAGCGTCTATAGCGTGCTGCGCGAGCACAGCCTGTCGCTGAGAGGTGGCACCGACTCGCTGCTCGAGGTCGAATCGGGCTCCAACGATCCCGTCGCCTACATGCTCACCGCCGTGCTCGCCACACTCGCGGCCGGCGGCGACATTAACATCCCCGTGCTGCTGGCCAAGCAGATTATCCTGGGCGTGGGGCTGGGCCTCGCCATCGGCTGGGCGGCGGGCCGCCTGATTGGGCGCGCACACGCAACGGCCGAAGGCGCGCAGACCATCTTCTTGTTCGCCGTGGCCATCGTCGCCTACGCGCTGCCGAGCTACCTGGGCGGCAACGGCTTTTTGGCCGTATACCTTGCAGGCATTGTGCTGGGCGCAAGCGACATCACCGGTAAGGTCGAGATGGCGCGCTTTTTTGACACCCTCACCGAGATGGCCGAGATGACCATCTTCTTTTTGCTGGGCCTGCTCGTCACGCCCGCGCGCCTGCCGCAGATGCTGCTGCCGGGCCTGGCGCTCATGGCGTTTATGCTCTTTGCGAGCCGCCCCATCGCCGTCGGTCTGCTGCTGGTGCCCTTTAAGACGAACCCTCGCCAGGTTGCACTCGTAAGCTGGGCGGGCTTGCGCGGCGCGGCTTCGGTCGTCTTTAGCCTCTTTGCCATGGTAGCCGGCGTTCCCGGCGGTCACGACCTGTTTGACCTGGTGTTTGTGATTGCCGTATCGAGCATTGTGGTGCAGGGTTCGCTACTGCCGGCGGTGGCGAAGAAACTCGATATGATCGATGCGGCCGGCGACGTACGCCGCACCTTTAACGACTACCGCGACGAGGACGGCATGTCGTTTGTAAAGCTCAAGGTGGGCGCTGGCCATCCGTTTGCCGGACGCTCGCTCGCGGACATTGGCAGCGCCACAGACATGCTCGTGGTCTTGGTGCTGCGCGACGGGGCGCACCCGGTACTGCCCAACGGCGATACCGTCATCGAGGAAGGCGACCTTCTGGTGATGGCAGCCCCAACGTTCGAAGAGCGTGCCGAGGTTACGCTGCGCGAGGTCACCGTGACGCCCCACGGTCGCCTGGCCGGTCAGCGCCTGCGCGACGTGCCGCAAGGCAAGCACCCTTTATCGTGGTGATGCTCAAACGCGACGGCCAAACGATCATCCCCGACGGCAACACCCTCATATACGCCGGCGACGAAGCCGTCATCGCCACGC
>JAQEDJ010000080.1 GCA_027669525.1 Coriobacteriaceae bacterium AM48-5
AGGGCACGGCGGCATGTCGCGCGCGCAGAACACTGCCGGGCGCAACCGCGCGGCCCAGGGACGACAGGCGCCAACGGAGGCGGGCGTCGCAACTAGGGCAGCCGGGCGTCGCAACTAGGGCAGCGGTGCGCTCGCTGCGTCCATCCCGCACGCGTGGCGCAGCGAGCGCATTGCCTCAACGAAGATGACACCGGCAATAGCGACCGTGACTACCGCGTCGAGCGGCGTGTTCACAAACCATAGCAGGCCCATGAGGTACGAGCCGGCATTAAAGGCAAAGTGCAACAGGATCGTGTAGCGGAGCTTTCGGTCGTCACGAGCACCCAGCCAAAAATGAGGCCGGCAGCGCCCGCATAGCAGCCCTGCACCCAGTTCATGTGCATAAAGCCGAAGACCGCCGCCTGCAGTACGATTGCCGCGGCGACGCCCCAGGTACTCGGGGCCGCCCAAGGCACTATGGCGCCGTCTTGCGCGTTCACGCGGCGCCGACGTTTCCAGAGCGGATGGCACTGTGGATTAAACGCACGCAGTGAGAACTCAAAGATAATGCCGCGCACCAGGAGCTCTTCGCAAAATGGCGCGCCAATCACCGTGGTCAGAACGGCCAGATAGCTCGTGTCACCCATGCCTGTTTCCTCGACGAGCTCGCTATAGTCTGCCGCGACCTCGGGCAGCAGCGACAGCACGCCGTCGCATAGGTAGCTAATGACCACCTGCATGGACAGGCCGATCACGACAACGCAGACGATGCGCTTCCATGCCGCGCCTGCTCCCCCACCGAGCGGGTGCTCGCCTTGCCGGCGCGCCATAAACGAGCGCGGCCACAGATAACGCCACCACAGCAGCGCCATCAAAAACGACGCCGTCTGAGCGGCAGCCTGAAGCAATTGAATATCGAGGTCGTCAATCGAAAAGCCCATGAACACCGATGCGACGCCCAGAGCGGAGAACAAAACCACGCTCAAGGCGATATCGGCAGCGACGACGCCAAAACAGGCAAGCGCCCAAACCAGCGCATTGAGCATGCCAATCTCCTCCCGACAGCTAGTCATTTAAGAACGTCCCCAACGACTAGTCATTGGGGACGTTCTTCAACGACCAGCCGTTGGGGACAGTCTTTGCCAAAGGCCCCGTTGGGCGAGATGTCGAACGGGAAGGTGCCGCAGCGATTGAACGCGGCGATAAACATGCGGATGGCGTTGGACGGCGTGGTGCCCACGAGCTGGGTTGCCGCCGCGAAGGCCGCCTTTTCCTCAGGCAAGACCTTCGCTACAACCGGGGTCATGTGTTCTGCCATGGCGCTTCCTTTTTGAAACGACGGTGGTGCGGATAGATGCGGGCCACGCGGCTGGGCGACGGGCTGTGAAGGCAACCCGATTGGCCCGCATCTGGAGTTTGTTTCTGCGGCGTTGGTATTACTTGGTATTCCTAAGTATTACCCCGCAGATAGAATACCACACCCGACCCATGGGGACGGAGGAAAACGGATCATTTTGTTGCTAGTTAGTATTTAGAGCGTGATGATATCCGAGATATCGAGGGCCTGAGCGTCGGAGGCGTCGTGTGTGGCGAACAGGAGTGTGCGGCCATCGAGGAGGTCGAGCACGACCTCGGCCGTCGCATCGCGCGCGGCGACATCCAGGCCGGTAAAGGGCTCGTCCAGAATCACCGCACCGCCCGGGCACAGCAGGGCGCGGGCGATTTCGACGCGTCGGCGCTGGCCGCCCGAAAACTCGGCCGTGCAAGCATGCACGTCGATTCCCGGCACCAGCAGGCGCAACAGGGCTGCGGCACTCGAGGCATCCACGCGCGCATCGGCGCACACGAGCACGTTATCCAAGGCAGAAGCGTCCTCGACCAAACGCGCATCCTGGAACATCATGGAGCACGGTGCGCATTCCCCCGCCGCCAGGGCAAGCAGCGTTGTTTTGCCAGCACCCGAGGCGCCATCACGCAAGCGCGCCCGCCGCGGGCACGTTGAGCACCAGACCATCCAGCGCCGGCGCCCAGGGCGCGCGATCGCCCACGGCAAGCGCAAGCTCCGCCACGTCGGCAGCGCCCGCACGACCGTGCAAGCTGCGTCCATGCGCCCGCACGGCAGCGCGCCATGCCACGGGTCCCGAAGCCCGCAGCAGCCACACCAGCACACGCTCGCATGCCCACGATGCCGCCACGACCAACACGGTCCAAGCCAACAGGTCAGCTGTCTCGATGAGCAGCTTTGCCTGATAGATGCGCTCGCCCACGGTACCCACCGCCATGCCGATCAGCTCCGCGGCCACGCCGGCCTTCCAGCTCATGCCAATCACTGCCTGCGCGCACGAAAGCACAAACGGTAGAACTTCGCGCCAGGTATGGGCGCAAAACAGGCGCCAACCCCGCACGCCATGCAGGCGAAACATCTGCTCCAGCGGTTTGTCCACTTGCGCCAGGCCCTCGACCAGTGAGAAATAAACGCCCGGCAGTGCCATCAAAAAGACCGCCGCGATGCTCACGCGCGCCGACCCCAACCAAATAAGCAGCAGGACCACCACGCAGGCAACCGGCGTCGCCTTAACAAACGAAAGCGCCGGCGCCACCAAGCGGGCAAACGCCCGCGACCGCACCGATACTCCCGCCAGCACGCCACCGCATGCCACAGCGAGCGCCAATCCGCCCAAAATTCGCGCGCCCGAGCCCACCAGAATCACCCACGTGCCGGCATCGCATACCAGCCGCAGCAACGCCACCACGACAGCGCCCGGCCCCGGCAAAATCAGCGGCTGCGCCACCAGCGCCGCCGCGAAGACCCACACCGCAAGCCAAAAGGCGGCAACGGCACCTGCTGCCGCCACCGCCTTCATACGCTCTGTCATGTGTCGAGCAAACGCACGCACGGGCTACTCCATGTAGTAGAAATCGTCAGCCGGAAGCTTGCCGCCCACGGCGCTCGCGTCCGCATCGGCCAGCACCTGCAGGTACCCACCGAGCGCCGTCTTCATATCTTTCCCCGTCTGGCACACGAGCATGCACCCGGGAATCGCCTTTTCGGCGATCTTGGCGTTATCCACGATACCCGCATCGACCACGGCCTGAGCCCAGTCCGCCGGCGCCGCGTTGACGGCCTTCACGCTCGCCGCATGGCAGCTCAAGAACTCCGCCACGGCCTCGGGATGCTCCTCGGCAAAGGCGCGGCGCACCACGGTCACACCCGTCAGCAAACGGGAGCCCGTGTCACCCGCCAGCTCATCCCACGCATCGGTCAGGCTCACCGGCGCCGACAGCTTGCCCTCGCTCTTGGCGATGGCAGCGGTCTTGAACGGCTCCGGCAGCACGCCCACAGCAGACGGATCGGCAAGCAGGGCCGACAGCACCTCGGTGGGTTCGCTCTTAAACTCGAGCGCCACCTGGCCGGTCAGGCCCGCGCGCTCCAGCAGATAGTTCATGACGTACTCCGGCGTGGTGCCCTTGCCCGTCATGTAAACGGTACGACCCGCCAGATCGTCAAACGAGGTAACGTCCGCGTTACCCGTCACCACGTTCAGCACGCCCAGTGTGTTGATGTCGATGACCTGCACCGCGCCTCGGTCTTGTTGTAGAGCACGCTCGCCACGTTGGCGGGCACCAGCGCA
>JAQEDJ010000081.1 GCA_027669525.1 Coriobacteriaceae bacterium AM48-5
TATATCCCCGCGCTATTTCGTCTTACAAGTCAAAGGCCATGAGTATTTAGGCACCGATAACTTATATATCAACGCAATAAACCCGAGCGCGAGGGCGTTTTGGGTTTATTATTGAAGCGTATGTACCTGGCGGCGCCACACCGCCTGTTAGTAGGGAGTCACATGAACGTTCTGGTCGTCAACGCGGGATCTTCGACCCTTAAGTATCAGGTCATCGACACCAAGTCCCACAAGGTGTCCGCAAAGGGCTCCTGCGAGCGCGTCTGCTTTACCGGCGGTACCTTCACCCACGCTGCCAACGGTTCCAAGAAGGTGACCGAGAACATCGAGTTCCCCGACCACAAGGTCGCCATCGAGGTCGTCCTGAAGGACCTAGAGGCCAACGGCGTCAAGATCGAGGGCATCGGCCATCGCATCGTTCAGGGCGGTTGGTACTTTGGCGATTCCTCCCTCGTCGACGAGGACGTTCTCGCCAAGATCCGCGAGGTCGCCCCGCTGGCGCCGCTCCACAACAACCCCGAGGCCAACGTTATCGAGTTTTGCCTGGAGCAGTATCCCGACCTGCCCAACGTCACGGTCTACGACACCGCTTTCCACTTCAACATGCCCGAGGTCGCTAAGACCTACGCCCTGCCCAAGGACGTCTGCGACAAGCTGCACATCCGTAAGTACGGCGCCCACGGCACCAGCTACCGCTACATCTCCAAGAAGGTTGCCGAGATGACCAACGGCGAGGCTCGCAAGGTCGTCGTGTGTCACATCGGCTCCGGCGCTTCCCTGTGCGCCATCGAGGACGGCAAGTGCATGGATACCACTATGGGCCTCACCCCGCTCGACGGCGTCATGATGGGAACTCGCTGCGGCTCTATCGACCCGGCTACCGTGTGCTACCTGCAGCGCGAGGGTGGCTACACCTTCGACGAGGTCGACGAGATGATGAACAAGAAGTCCGGCCTTTTGGCTGTGACCGGCGGCAAGACCAATGACTGCCGCAACGTCGAGGAGCTCGCCGCCGCTGGTGACCCCGAGGCTCAGCTCGCTTTCGACATGTTTGTCTACAAGATTGCCGCCAAGGCTGCCGAGATGGCTACTTCCATGTGCGGCATGGACACGCTGGTCTTTACCGCCGGCATCGGCGAGCACGCTCCGGCTGTCCGCGCTGGCGTGGCCGACCGTCTGGCCTTTATGGGCGTCAAGATGGACCATGCCCGCAACGCCCTGCGCGGCGACGGCGCTTGGTGCCTGTCCGCCAAGGATTCCAAGGTCAAGATTTTCGTCATCCCCACGGACGAGGAGTTCATGATCGCTTCCGACGTCGAACGCATCGTCAACGGCAAGTAATTGCAAGAGGGGAGGGGCTGGACGACCGAGCGCCGTTCGGCCCCTCTTTTGTGCTCGTTGGGCGATATGCTTGATAGCTATTTATCAAGTTGTGATAACTTCTTATTAAAATGCGGCCGCCTTAAGGGGTCTGCGTCGACCGTATTGCACTGCAAAGGAGTCTCATGAACGTACTTGTTGTCAACGCCGGCAGCTCAAGCCTTAAATATCAGCTTTTGGATACCGATACCCGCGAGGTTTTCGCCAAGGGCAACTGCGAACGTATCGGTTCGGACATGGGCATCTTTGGCCACTCCGAGAACGGTGGCGCCAAGCAGACCGAGGAGGTCCCTTTCCCCGATCATCGCTCTGCTATCGCTCGTGTGCTCGAGGAGCTCGAGAAGACCGACTTTACGATTGATGGCATTGGTCATCGTATCGTTCAGGGCGGCTGGCACTTCGATGATTCCGCAGTTGTCGACGACGAGGTTATGGCCAAGATTCTTGAGGTGGCACCACTTGCCCCGCTGCACAACTACGGCGAGGCCGCGGCGATTGAGTACTGCCGTGAGAAGTATCCGGAGCTGCCCAACGTGGCGGTCTTCGATACCTCGTTCCATATGACCATGCCCGAGGTCGCCTATACCTACGCGCTGCCCAAGGACGTGTGCGACAAGTACCACGTGCGCAAGTACGGCGCCCACGGCACGAGCCACCGCTATGAGTGGATGATGGCCAAGGAGATCCTGGGTTCGCGCTGCCACCGTCTGCTTTCGTGCCACTTGGGTAACGGTGCTTCGCTCGCTGCTATCGAGGACGGCGTGTGCCGCGACACCACGATGGGCCTCACGCCGCTCGACGGCCTGATGATGGGCACTCGCTGCGGTTCCATTGATCCGGCCACCGTGTGCTACCTCCAGCGCGAGGGCGGCTACAGCTATCAGGAAGTCGATGACATGATGAACAAGCAGTCTGGTCTGCTTGCCATCTCGGGCATCTCCAACGACGCCCGCGACATCCGTACACGCGCCTCCGAGGGCGACGAGCGCTGCCTGCTCGCCTTCGATATGTTCGCCTACAAGGCCATGCAGCAGGCTGGCTCCATGATCGCTTCCATGGCGGGCGTGGACACCATCACCTTTACCGCCGGCATCGGCGAGAACGACTGGTCGATCCGCAAGGCCTTCTGCGACTGCTTTGAGTGGCTGGGCGTACGCATCGACAACAATAAGAACCGCGAGGCCGTGGGCAACGGCCCGCAGGTCATCAGCGCCGCCGGTTCAGCCGTTACGGTCATGGTCATCCCCACCGACGAGGAATACATGATCGTCCACGACGTCGAGCGCCTGACCAAGAACAACTAACGCGCGTATTTGCAAGTAAACGAAAGGCCTCCAGAGCAACAGCTCCGGAGGCCTTTTTGCTAGCAGGCGGAAATTCCAGTCCCAAAGTGATCATCACCAGCAACGCCTGCGCTCCCAGCAACGGCACCCGACCATTCAGATCCTCAGCTCCAGCTCGTAGCCAAGCCGCCGTCCACTCCAGATGCCCTGATTACTACGTAGTGGTAGAAGGCCGTACGGGCTAACCCCTGAAAACAATCCGCACTGATATCTTCTGTATTGAAGACGTCGATGATGCACCCGTATACCATTGACGTCGACACCATCAGATGCGGACCGCGCGGTGACCCCACATTCCGCTGGCGCCCACAGGGCTGCCCTCGTTTCCTGACATGTCCCGCGCGGGCCGCGGCGAGCCGAGACCGCCGCATGACCTAATAGGAGCATGGAGCGATACCGCGGACCCGAACAACCGCATTCTATCGCGCCCCGTCAGTGTGCCGTCTGCCCGGTCCAGGCGAGCACGGAAAGAACGGAGCGAGACATGAGAACCGAATCGACACCCGGCGCCCGCGGGCCGGTCTTCTGCGGGGTCGACACCCACGCCGACTCGCACTGGCTGTGCGTCCTCGACTGGAGGGGCCGCAGGTCCTGTCCCGCCAGTTCCCCGCCGACGCGGCGGGATACGAGGCGCTCGCCGGGGCGATCGCGGCGGCCGGGGAGCCGGCCTGCGTCGCGATGGAGGGGACGTCGTCCTACGGGGCGGGCCTCACCAGGCACCTCGCGTCGCTGGGGATGCCCGTGCGCGAGGCGCTCT
>JAQEDJ010000082.1 GCA_027669525.1 Coriobacteriaceae bacterium AM48-5
CCGAGACGTTGAGGTCCTCGCAGGCAATGTGGCCCTCGGGGTAGGCTGCGGCGCCCACACAAAAGCGGCGCGACGAGCTCGGGGATGAGGTCGCGGGCGTAGGCGTAGTCCGAGGCGGGCTTGTCGTCCTCGGTCGCGCCGGCGGGAAGATCACCGCGCAGGGCCAGCACATTTTCTACACCGGCGGAGCGGTACTCGTCGATCTTGGCGGCAATATCGGCATGCGTGCGGCCAACGCAGGTGAGGTGTGCCACCGAGGGCGTATCGAATTCGCTCGTAATCATATGTGCGATGGGGGCGGTGGCGGCGCCGTTGCCCGAACCGCCGGCCGAGCAGGTGACCGAGACAAAACTCGGCGAAAGATTGCACAGATTGCCTGCACTTCGCGAGCCGTGTCGAGGGTCAGCTCGCCCTTGGGCGGGAACATCTCAAACGAAACGGGCGCGGTGCCTTGGGATGCTGCCTGCTTAAAAACCTCGTCGACGCGCATATCGTGCTCCTTTAGATGCTTAGTGCGATGTGTTGTAAGGATTCTACAGCACCACTGCGCCACGATGGAGTTTTACTCGCTATTTGGTGATACCAATCGAAAATGCTTCGCTATCGGCATTTCCTATAACAGAGCGGTCAATGTAGAATGGGGGCTCTATTGAATGGTATCTGATGCGAAATACCAGTTAATAGAGCCCCGTTCCAAGTTGACTATCCTTAAACCATGGGGAGAGGTCTGCAATTTATACAGTTGATTGGCTGTTGAGGGCAGCAACACCGCCGCGATGCGGTAACCTCATTGATTGGTTTCGCGACAGCAACATAACGGTAATGTCGCGGAAACACGGCGAGTCTAAGCTAGGACTCGTTCGTTAGCAATCAACACCGCTTCTCACGCGGTGCCGATACGAAGGGAGTTCCGTATGGCCGAACTTACTGACCGCTTCGGAACCATGGTGTTCTCTGAGGAAGTCATGAAGGACTACCTCCCCAAGGACATTTGGAAGCGCCTTGCTGCAACCCTCGAGGACGGTGAGCCGCTCGACCTGGACGTGGCCAACGCCGTCGCTCACGCCATGAAGGTCTGGGCCATCTCCAAGGGCGCTACGCACTATGCGCACTGGTTCCAGCCGCTTTCGGGCATCACTTCCGAGAAGCACGACAGCTTCCTCGAGCCCAACCACGACGGCACCGCCATTACCAAGTTTACGGGCAAGAACCTCATCCAGGGCGAGCCGGACGCCTCCAGCTTCCCCAACGGCGGCCTGCGTGCCACCTTCGAGGCCCGTGGCTACACCGCTTGGGATCCCACCAGCCCCGCCTTTATCAAGGACGACGTCCTGTGCATCCCCACGGCCTTCTGCTCCTACACGGGCGAGGCCCTGGACAAGAAGACCCCGCTGCTGCGCTCCATGACCGCGCTCTCGCGTGAGTCCAAGCGCGTTTTGGCATTGTTTGGCAAGAGCCCCAAGAAGGTCGTTCCTTCCGTAGGCGACGAGCAGGAGTACTTCCTGATCAAGAAGGACGCCTACCGCAAGCGCAAGGACCTGGTCATCACCGGCCGCACGCTCTTTGGCGCCGCTCCCTGCAAGGGCCAGGAGCTCGAGGAGCACTACTTTGGCGCAATCCGCCCCACCGTCTCGTCCTATATGAAGGACCTGGACAACGAGCTGTGGGCGCTCGGCATTCCCGCCAAGACCAAGCACAACGAGGTTGCCCCCTGCCAGCATGAGCTCGCCCCCGTCTATGGCGAGGTCAACGAGGCCATCGACCAGAACCTGGTCATGATGGAGAAGATGAAGCTCATCGCCTCCCGCCACGATCTGGTCTGCCTGCTGCACGAGAAGCCGTTCGAGGGTATCAACGGTTCGGGCAAGCACAACAACTGGTCGCTTGGCACCGAGTCCGAGAATCTGCTCGATCCGGGCGACACCCCGCTCGACAACCTGCAGTTCATCGTCTTCCTCACTGCGGTGATCGAGGCCGTCGATAACTATCAAGAGCTCCTGCGTGCTTCCGTCGCCTCGGCCGGCAACGACCATCGTCTGGGCGCCAACGAGGCTCCTCCGGCGATTATGTCCATCTTCCTGGGCGACCAGCTTACCGAGGTCGTCGAGAAGATCATCGACGGCAAGGCTTCCGTCCACGCCACGCGCGGCGTGCTCGACCTGGGCGCCGACACCCTGCCCAAGCTGATGCAGGATAACACCGACCGCAACCGCACCTCCCCGTTCGCCTTCACCGGCAACAAGTTTGAGTTCCGTGCCTGCGGCTCCGAGCAGAACGTCTCCGACTCCAACCTGGTGCTCGATGCCGCCGTGGCCAAGTCGCTCAAGTCCTTTGCCGATGCACTTGAGGGCACGCCCGAGGACAAGTTCCAGGACGCCGCGCTCGAGTACTGCAAAAAGGTCCTGACCGATCACCAGCGCATCTTGTTCTCCGGCGACGGCTACTCCGACGAGTGGCCCGTCGAGGCCGAGAAGCGCGGCCTTGCCAACAACAAGACCACGGCCGACGCTCTGCCTGCCTTTGTTTCCGATAAGGCCATCGCGCTCTTTGAGGAGACGGGCGTTCTGACCCGCGCCGAGGCCCAGTGCCGCTACGACTGCAAGCTCGAGAAGTACAACAAGCTCATGAACATCGAGCTACCACGATGATTCGCGAGGCACGTCGTACCTATCGCCCGGTCATCACCGCCTATGCCACCAAGGTCGCTAAGGGCCTGGAGACAATCCGCGCCGCCGGTGCTGACGCTGCCATGCAGTGCGAGCAGAACACGCTCAACAAGCTCTGCAACGGCATCACCGCCATCAACGATTCCATCAAGCTCTCGATGCCGTACACCAGAAGGCCGAGACCCTCGATGGCCAGGAGCAGGCCAACGTGTACGCGCACGAGGTTGTTCCCGCTATGGATACGCTGCGTGCCGCCGTGGATGCCATGGAGGAGATCGTGGCTGCCGACTACTGGCCGGTCCCGACCTACGACGACATCCTGTTCTACGTGTAGAACGTAACTGACATATCGTCACGGTATTGAGCCGGGGTCCGCATCGCGCGGGCTCCGGTTTTTGTTTGCGAGGACGCTTTGGATCCCGCTTTGCAACTGATTCGCCCACGCAATAAGGGGTCGTGCAAAAAAACGTCAAATATGAGTACTGTCACAAGCCCTGTAGCATTATCTTTTTGCAAAATATGCAGTGTTACGCAACATATGTCCAAGTACTTAGCTGATAAATGCCTGCAATTCCTCCGCCGTAGGACGCCTTGTGTCCAAATCGCCTTCTGATGGCATGAAATCTCTGTTACTAAATTGGTAACAGTACTCATATTTGCTATTTTTTGTCCACGGGCCCTTGGATGACAGTGTGATTTTATGCCTTCGGGGTTCGAATCCCGGCGTATGGGTAGCAAAAAGCCCAGCTACCGAATTGGTAACGGGGCTTCTCAGATTCTGTGGTGCCC
>JAQEDJ010000083.1 GCA_027669525.1 Coriobacteriaceae bacterium AM48-5
ATGACTTTGTGGTCAATACCGATCTGATAACGCAGGCAATGCCGGTCCTTGGCGGCTCTGCTGCGTTTGCTGTTCAGGTTGGAGCGGAGAACGAGTTGCTCGTCCCATTCATGATGCAGAACACCAACGACTATTTCGAGGTTACGAGACCGTCCGTTTTGAGAAGGCTTTTCCTGGGACTTATACGATGAAGATGACCGATCTGCCAGAGAGAAGGCTCTTAAGGTTTGAAGTGAATTAGCTCGAGAGTTAGGCAAAATGGGTCCATCGGCGGTACCCGCGCCCGATTTCAGGCGCTCCGACTCGGAATCGGGCGCGGGACGAGGCGCCCTCGGTGTCGGCCGGATTACCGCTTCTTCTTGTTCTTCTTCTGCTTGCGCTGTTTGCCCTTGGTCTCCTGGGGCTTGTCGCCCTGTTTGGCCTCGGCGGCGGCCTTCTCGGCCTTCATTTTCTTCTTCTTGGTCTCAATGCGGAGTTTTTTGTTGATGCGCGCCTTGAGGAAGGGGCCAAACTGCTCGGCATCGCCGCGAACAAAGGTGTCCTTGGGGATCGTCACGCCCTGGTCGGCGAACATGGCCACAAAGATGCGCTCGCCGTCGAGCACGTGGTCGAGCTTCTCAAACGGGAAGAACTGCGACTTGCCGCTCTTGCCCCAGACCATCAGGCCGTCCTCGTTGGCGGCGACGCGGCGGTAGCGGCCGCCCATGGACTCGTCTGCCTCGACGGCTTCGATAAAGTCGCGCGCGAGCGTATGGTGCAGATTTTTGCTCCACCAGGCCAAAAAGGCGCCGAACACGATCAGCACGACGCCGAACTTGATCCAGCTGCCGCCGGCCACCAGCATGCCGATGCCGATGAGCACGGCAATCGCGGCGGCGACGTACAGGGAGCCACGGCGCCTGGGCGAGGCGACCAGGCGGGCGAAGTCGGTGACGAGGTCGTTTTCGTACTGATACTCGTTGAGGTACAGAATGCCGTCATCGGTCGCGGCCTGCGCCTCGAGCGCGACCTCGACCTGGTCGGCTGCTTCGGAGGGAATGAGGTTGCTCTCTGCGTCTGCCATGCTCTTTGGACTCCTATCGCGGCGGGCTCGCCGTACGGGTTATTATGGAATGCAGTATGCCGTGCGACCGCATGGCCGCCGCGGCAACAAGACTCAGTATACCCGGGGGAGCACCCATGGAATCGTTGTACCGAAAGTATCGCCCGCTCACCTTCGACTCCGTGGTGGGCCAGCAGCATATCGTCTCGACGCTCGAGCACGCCATCACCGAGGGGCGCCTGTCCCACGCCTACCTGTTCTGCGGACCGCGCGGCACGGGCAAGACCACCATGGCGCGCATTCTGGCCAAGGCGCTGCTGTGCCGCAATGCCGAGGCGGCGCGCGCCGAGGGTGCAAGCGGCTGCATGCCCGACGGTACTTGCGAGGAGTGCGAGCTCATTGCCGAGGGCAACCACCCCGATGTCTACGAGCTCGATGCCGCAAGCCGTACCGGCGTGGACAACGTGCGCGAGGAGATCATCAACTCCGTCAACTTTGCCCCGGTGCGCGGCAAGTACAAGATCTATATCATCGACGAGGTCCACATGCTCACGACGGCGGCGTTCAACGCGCTGCTCAAGACGCTTGAGGAGCCGCCGGCACACGTGATCTTTGTGCTGTGCACCACCGACCCGCAAAAGATTCTGGAGACCATCCTCTCACGCTGCCAGCGTTTCGATTTCCATCGCATCGGCAACGAGGATATTGCGCATCGACTGTCCTACGTGTGCGAGCAGGAGGGATTCGATTACGACGACGAGGCGCTGGCCATCGTGGCGCACCATGCAAAGGGCGGCATGCGCGACGCGTTGTCCACGCTGGAGCAGCTGAGCGTTTTTGGCAACGGCGCTGTGCATGCGGACGATGCCCGCTCGCTTTTGGGCGAGGTTTCGGACCAGATTCTGGGCGAGTTTTCCCGCGCCATTGCCGATCGTGATGTTGCCGAGCTGTATGGGCTTATTCGCGCGCAGGTCGAGGAAGGAAACGACCTGCTGGAGCTGACGCGTGACCTGGTGGCGCATGTGCGTGACGTGTACGTTGCCTGCGTTGCCGGTGCCCGTGCCGAGCTGTTTGAGGGTGGCTCCGAGCAGGCCGAGGCACTTGCTGCCGAGGCCGCTGCCTTTGGCGAGCATCCTGCCGACCGCCTGGCCCGTGTGCTGACAGTGCTCGACGATGCCGCACTGGAGATGAGGGGCGCGAGCGACGTGCGCCTGGTGCTCGAGATTGCCTGCACGCGTCTGGCACGTCCCGAGGCTGATTTAACGATTGAGGCATTGGCCGAGCGCGTGGCACGCCTGGAGGCCATGGTTGCCAATGCCGCGGTGCCGGCGAGCGTGGCTGCTGCTCAGGCCGCCGCGCTTGCAGCATCCGTACCCGCTGCTGCCCAACAGCCGACGCTAATTTCGGGCGCTCGTGCTGCCGCTCCGGCGGCATCCGCTGCCCCGCTGCTACGTCCGCGCGCCAGGGCGGTATGCCTTGGGACCGTGGTGCTGCTGTTCCGGCTGCCCAGCCTGCGTCCCGTTCTGCGTCCGTGTCAGCTTCCAAGCCTGCAGCGCCTGCACCTCAGCCTGCGCCGACTCCGACGCCTCAGCCCGTTGCGGCCCCCGCGCCTGCTACCGCCCCGGCACCTAAGCCCCTGTCCAACAATGCCGCCCAGGTTGCCGCCGCCGGTACTGCCGAGACGCCCGCGGTCGAGGATGCCGGAGAGCTGCAGCGCAAATGGGCCGAGGTCGTCGAGCGCGTCAAGGCGCGTCAGGCCTCCTACGCTGGGCTTTTGCTCAATGCCCGCGCCACGGCCGACGACGGCTCCAAGCTCACGGTTTCGTTCCCCGCGGGTTCGACCTTTGCCATTAAGATGCTCGGTCGCGCCGACACGCAGTCGGTAGTCCTGCCGACAGTCAGTGCGGTCTTCGGTCGTCGTACCGTCGACTATGTCCTGGATGGAGGTGGCACGCCGGCTCCTCAACATGAGGAGCATTCTCCATCTGCACGGGCTGCGGTATCTGCGGACCCGCAACCCGTGTCCTCGGCGGCCTGCATCCTCGAGCGCCAGCGCGACGCAGCCAAAAGCAGCACCGATAGCGGCGCCGACCCCGTCGCGCCTAAGCCCGTCATGGCCAAACCGGCTGCTCCGACACCCGCGCCCAAGCCTGCCTCGCCCGCGCCCAAGTCGTCTGACCTGGGCAAAGCCCCCTGGCTGCGCTCCGACAACCCCGCCGGCGCTCCTGCCCGCGCCCAAGCCTGCCTCGCCCGCGCCCAAGTCGTCTGACCTGGGCAAAGCCCCCTGGCTGCGCTCCGACAACCCCGCCGGCGCTCCTGCCACGGGCAAGCTCCCGACCGAG
>JAQEDJ010000084.1 GCA_027669525.1 Coriobacteriaceae bacterium AM48-5
TTTTGTGCTGACGGTTGCGGGGCCCGGCATCTATCGTGGTCGTGGCGGTCGGTGTGTCCTTTATCTTTGGCATGCTCGGCATCGTGATCGAGTACGCGCGCCGTCGTCGATTTTTGCACCAGTTGGAGCGTGCAGCCGAGGAGCTGGAAAGTCCCGCGTGGGTACAGGAGATGGTGCAATGCCCAACCTATGCCGAGGGCGAGCTCGAGTACGAGGTCCTGCGCCGGGTGGGCAAGGCTGCCTGCGACGAGGTTGCGGAAGGCCGACGTCAGACCGATGACTATCGCGACTATATCGAGAGCTGGGTCCACGAGGCCAAGCTGCCCCTGGCGGCAGCTCATCTGATTTTGGAAAACCTGGACGGCAGCGAAGGTGACCTCTCGCGTGTGGATGACCTGGGTCGCGAGCTGGCTCGCGTTGAGCGCTATATCGACCAGGCACTGTACTATGCGCGCTCGGAAGTCGTGGAGCGCGATTACCTGATTCGCCGCTGGGATCTTAAGACCTTGGTGACGGGCGCGATTAAGGCCAACGCGCGCGAACTCATTGCAGCGCACGTGGCTCCGGTGTGCGAGAACCTTGACTTCGAGGTCTTTACCGACGAAAAATGGCTCGAATTTATCCTGGGCCAGCTCATTCAGAACAGCATTAAATATGCGCGCGAGGACGGCGCGAAGATCGTGTTTTCGGGCGCGTTGTTGGACGAGGGCCTGGCGAGCGAACGCATCGAGCTCACCGTTGCCGACAACGGCTGTGGCGTGAGCGCGGCTGACCTGCCGCGCGTGTTCGAGAAGGGCTTTACCGGCGACAACGGCCGCACCACCAAGCGCGCAACGGGCATCGGCCTCTACCTGGTGGCGCGTCTGTGCTCCAAGATGGGCATCGACGTCACCGCAGCATCCGATCCCGGCGAAGGCTTTGTCGTAACGTTTGCCTTCTCAACGAACAAGTTCCAATATTTCGAGTAACGCACGCGGCAGACGTCCGCCCAAACAAAAACGTGCCGCCCCAACCGGGGCGGCACGCTATTTTTCTATCAGCCAACTCGTTGAAGTAAGGCTGCGAAGGTCGCGGGGCCGGGAGGGGTTTCCTAAGGGCACATTCCGCAGCCGCAACGCGGCGAGGACGTGCCCGTGGAAACCCCGCAGGCCCCGCGGCCGGTGGGAGCAACGCTACTTTACGACCAAAATGTCGCAGTCCGTATTGCGCAGCAGGAACGTCGAAATTGAACCCAGCAGCGCATACTTGATCGAGGACAGGCCGCGGGCGCCGCAGAGCACCAGGTCGGGCTTGACCACGTCGAGCATCTCGTCCTTGAGCGTCTCGCGAATGCGGCCGGCGCGAATCATGACCTCGACCTCGGGAATGTCGGGATTGGCCTTGGCCTCTTCGAGCTGCTTGGCGATGGAGTTCTTAAATGCCTCCTCTAGGCCGTTGACCAGGTCGACCGGATAGGAGCCGGCGCTCTCGAGTGCCGTGGAATCGATAACGTGGCCGATAATCAGCTTGGCGCCGTTGTTCGCGGCGACCTTGATGGCGCGTGCGAGCACAAAATCCTGCTGCTCAGTACCGTCGAGTGAAACAAATACCTTGGTGTAGCCCTCGTTCATGGTTTCCTCCTTGGTCTATCGCACGGGCGCGGGGCTCGTGCGTCGGGCGGGCGCGGGTGCGTTGACCGCCGGACACTTTATCTTGTTGCAGTTATACCCAAGGATTTCGGTTTAACTGCTCGCAATTCTGTGAACGGGCGAGTTTTTTGGTAAGGGTAGGCGCGGTCGCACCGCCAACGGTTGATAATGGGACATCGCCCGCATCGTCCGCAGAACATCTACCGGCGGGTGTCTAACGAGGGGGTCCCTTTGGATATTATCGAGCTTCTAAAATCTGCCTTCATGGGCCTGGTCGAGGGCATCACCGAATGGCTGCCCGTTTCGTCGACGGGTCACATGATCTTGGTGGACGAGTTCGTCAAGATGAACGTGAGCGAGACGTTCTGGAATATGTTCCTGGTCGTGATTCAGCTCGGCGCCATTCTGGCCGTCTGCGTGCTGTTTTTCCACGAGCTCAACCCGTTCTCGCCCAGCAAGGGCAAGGAGGGCCGTCGCGACACCTGGGTGCTGTGGGGCAAGATTGTGCTCGGTTGCATTCCTGCGGCGGCGATCGGCCTGCCGCTCAACGACTGGATGGAGGAGCATTTCTACAACGCTCCCGTCGTGGCGCTGGCGCTCATTGTGTACGGCGTGCTGTTTATCGTGATCGAGAATTGGCGCGCGAGCAAGCGCGAGGAAATGGCCGTTGCCGGTTCGTTTGGTTCGCGTGCTGTGGTGTCGGGTGGACGTCCCGCCGGTGCGCACTTTGCGGCGCCCCCCACGGCTACCGCTGAGGATGAGGACGATGACGAGAATCTGGACTTTGGTTCCATCGCCACGCTCGAGGATCTAAGCTGGAAGACTGCGCTGGGTATCGGCTGCTTCCAGGTGCTTTCGCTGGTGCCTGGTACGTCTCGCTCCGGTTCTACCATCATCGGCGGCCTGCTTTTGGGCTGCACGCGCTCGGTGGCGTCTAAGTTCACGTTCTTCCTGGCCATCCCTGTCATGTTTGGCGCGAGTGCGCTCAAGCTGGTCAAGTACTTCATCAAGGGCGGCACGTTCGGCACCAACGAGATCGCCATCTTGGGCGTGGGCTGCGTCGTCGCCTTTGTGGTGTCGCTCATTGCCATCAAGTGGCTTATGGGTTTCGTTCGCCGTCACGACTTCAAGTGCTTCGGCGTCTACCGCATCATCCTGGGCATCGTAGTGCTCGCGTACTTCTTCGTTCTGGAGCCTATGCTCGGCCTGTAACTTGGTTGACGCTGCGCGGCGGCCAGAGCGACAATTTGTCATTCAAAGAGGGCGGCATGACCAAAAGGTCTATGCCGTCCTCTTTTTTGGGCGATGGGGCGGGCTTGACGGTGGCGCACGGAGTCGTGGTGTGATTTGCGTCGGTGTCCGCGCGGCTCGGTATACTGGTACGGCTCAAACTATGGCGCTGCCCGCAGGCGCGCCGTCTGTCAGATGAGGAGTCGCCCATGACCCAGCCCTTGCCCTGGGAAAAGAACGCCGCGGTGCCCGTGCCGCCCGCGCCGGAACCCGTGCCGCTCGATGCATACACCGCCCCCGCTGCGCCGGAGCCCGAGCTCGTTCCGCTCGACATCTACGACGCTCCCGCGCCGGCGCACAAGCCCGCCAAGCCGCTCGTCGACATCGACAGCCTTAATCCCGCCCAGCGCGAGGCGGTCCTGTCCACCGAGGGCCCGTTGCTGGTCGACATCGACAGCCTTAATCCCGCCCAGCGCGAGGCGGTCCTGTCCACCGAGGGCCCGTTGCTGGTGCT
>JAQEDJ010000085.1 GCA_027669525.1 Coriobacteriaceae bacterium AM48-5
GCGGGTGACGAGTTTCTCTTTCGTCAGCCCGCGTCGCCCCCTGCGTCAAAGGAGAGCCCACCGTGCCCCAAATAACATATGAGAGGAGCAGCGACCCAACAAAGCACGAGACGCACGAAACGCCATGCAACAGCCAGATCGGTGCAAACACGAATGGAATAGAATCTCCGCGAGCATAGAAAACCAGGTCGGCCCATTCGGGAACCGTTGCAATAACACCAAGGAAAACACCGATGGCACCGAGATGCCGCGGCCTTCTCATTCCCCCCTTGCATAGCGCAGCACCATGAACAAACGCCGCGAGGCATACGCCCAGGATAACGAGCCAGGTCATTGCACCTGACGTCAGGCTGATTGAAGACGAAAACCGGTGATAAGGGGTGACCGCCATTACGACAAGCGCAATGGCGCAGGCAGATGTAGCAGAACGGCGGGGAAAAAGCATATGGCCTCCATAGCGCGTCATTATATCGCTCGAGCCGCTCGTTTATCTCTGTTCCCACACCAGCCGGCATCAACGATTCAGGCGAACTCCAATCCGAGCCAGATCACGGTCCAGCTTTTGTCCGCAGCCCCGCTCCAAAGCGGGATGCGGTTTCCTTTTGAGCGCCGATTCGGAAAGTCCGTCCCGTTCCAGGCCAATATTCTGGGATGCAGTTTCCGCAGCCCACCCCAATCGGAAAGCGCATCCCATTATTTGGCTGAAAACTGGGATGCGCTTTCCGGACGCGTCGAAACGGAGTCGGATCGATCGGACCACCTCGTCCCCGTTTCCTCGCCATCTTCCTGAGCGTGCTACACTAGCAGCATCTATGCCACCGCGAATGGCTCGGCCCCGCGCCCGCCACTCGCAAACGAACTTTAAACGCACGAGGGTTGGCCATGCCGCTTTTCTCGCAACATACCGCCCGGTTCTCGCCGGACGTTCCTTTGGAGGGCACCAGCTCTCGCGAGCTGCTCAAGCGGTACCAGCCGCTCGAGACACTTGCGACCGGCGGTTTTGGCTCCATCGAGATCTGCCGCGACACGCACCTGCGCCGCCGCGTCGCCATTAAACGCATCCCCCTTATCAACGGTGCCGGCATGCCCGCTAGCGACATCATGGATGTCCTGCGCGAGGCGCACACTGCCGCCATGCTTCAACATCCCAACATCGTGCAGGTCATCGACTTTACGCACGACACAGCCTATGCCTACCTGGTTATGGAATATGTCGATGGCATGTCGCTGGCCGAGTTTTTGCACCGCGCGGACGGCCACTCACTTACCTTTGACGAGGCCGCGGCCATTGCCGATGCCCTGGGCCAGGCGCTCACCTTCGCCCACAGTAATGGCGTACTCCACCTGGACATTAAGCCCGCCAACGTGCTCATCGACCACTCGGGCAATGTAAAGCTCACCGACTTTGGCATGGCGCGACTGTCGTCTGCCGGTGGCTTTGGCGGCTCACGCGGCGGCACCATCGGCTACATGCCGCCCGAGCAGCTCGATATCGAGACCGGCACGGTCGACGAGCGCGCCGATGTCTTTGCCCTCGCCTGTGTGATCTACGAGGGCCTGTGCGGCAGCGCTCCCTTTATGGCGGCCACGCCCGCCGACTCGCTCGGCCGCATCATCGGCGGCGCCACCTATCCCAGCGAGCTGATACCACACTTTCCCCCGGGAGCCGAGGCCGCGCTCATGAGCGCGCTCTCCCCCATGCCGCAGGACCGCCCCAACAGCATCGAGGCATTTTGTGACCAGCTGCTCGCCGGCTTGGGCAGCGTGCGCGAGGGCCGTCGCAGCCTGGAGCAAATGGTTGGCGAACTTTCGGATGACGAGCGCGCGGCAGACGGTATCGAGCCATCGACCTACGAGGACGACACCATCGAAGTCGACCCCGCACTCGGTTGGGCGGGCACGCGCTGGAGCTGCGCACGCGATTACACCATGCGCGCCATCTCGGCGCTCTCATGCGGAGCCTTCAGCTTTTTGCTCATGCAGACAGCTGGCGTCGCGGCGCTTCCCGGACTTATTGCCGCGGCCATCGCGATTGGGGCGGCCGCCGGCCTGGCCCCGCAGATTGGCTCGGCCATCTCGGCCGTGGGCTTTTTGGTACTTATGGCCAACGCCACCATGCAGGCGCAGGGCATCCTGTCGATGCTGCCCGTCGCGGTGCTCTTTGCCGCCACCATGTCTTATGGCCAACGCCACCATGCAGGCGCAGGGCATCCTGTCGATGCTGCCCGTCGCGGTGCTCTTTGCCGCCACCATGTCCGGATGGTGGATCGCCTGGGGCCGCACCGAGGCCGCCGCGAGCGCCGCGCTCACCTGCGCGGTGGCACTTGGCTGTCTAACGGGCGACGCCCTCCTTGCCGCCGGGGTTGCCGCCGGCATCGCGGCCTTTTGGTTCGGCCCGGCAAGCGCCGCGGCAGTCACGGGGATGGGTGCGCTTTTTGGCCGCCTAGCTACGGTTGCGCTTTCCGCCGGAGGCGTGCTGGGGCTCGGCAATGTTGCCGCGGCGCTGGGAGACACGCTCTTCTGGCTGCCGTTGTGCTCGTCGCGGCGACAGCTGCACTGACATCTCTGCTGCTCAACGCCCATGCCAAGCGTGCCGAGCAGGGCTCGAACCTGACCGCAATCGTTGCCATCGCCGGCTGCGGAATAGGCTCCGCGGCATCGCTTTGTCTTGCACACCATATGGAAATTGCCAGCCTTGCGGCCGCGGTCGTCGTCAAGGCGGCGGTTGCGGGAACCCTATCCTCTATAATCGTTGGGATATGCCTATATTTGCTCGGATACCAAAGAACCTATACGGAGAGTGATCTTTCGTGAACTTCCTGAACATCTTCGAGGACCACGTGGCCGGCATCTTCGGTGCCACCCGTGCCCCGTTCTCCTTTAAGAAGCTTGCCAAGCAGGCCGCTCGCGACATGGAGGATCAGACTCTGGTGATCAACGGCGTCAACACGGCGCCGGCACTCTATACCATCCTGATCGCCGCCGACGACGATCCCATGCTCGCCCCGTTCTACCCCGAGCTTTCGCGCGAGGTCCGCGAGTTTGTGAAAGCGCAGGCCGAAAAGCGCCGCTATGTCTTTGTCGGCGAGCCCCTCGTGCGCTTTATGATCGATCCGCAGCTGCGCGCCGGCAAGTTCTCGGTCTTTGCCGAGAACGTCGATGCCCCCACGCTCGGCCGCCTGTACGAAGAAGAGCGCGCC
Organism: Coriobacteriaceae bacterium AM48-5; assembly: GCA_027669525.1. GTDB lineage: Bacteria > Actinomycetota > Coriobacteriia > Coriobacteriales > Coriobacteriaceae > Collinsella. The sequence continues at coordinate 3,201 of JAQEDJ010000085.1, forward strand.
TATCAAAACGGCCTGGGCCAGAACAACTCCGCGGCAAGCCGTGCCGCCAGCGCCCCGCGCGCCGGCCAGCAGCAGTTTGCTGCCCCGCAGCAGCAGCGCCCCGCGCCGGCCAGCAGCAGTTTGCTGCCCCGCAGCAGCAGCGCCCCGCTGCCATGCCCCAGCAGCAGCCG
>JAQEDJ010000086.1 GCA_027669525.1 Coriobacteriaceae bacterium AM48-5
TCCCTCAACGCGACCCTGCGGAGCCGTGAGCGGGGAGGGAAGGCGATCCGGCCTCCCGCCCTGCGCTCCGCAGCAGCCAGCGCCAAGCGCTAGTAGTTCACCACCTGCTCCTCAAAGTACGCCTTCGGGTGGTTACAAACCGGGCACACCTCAGGTGCCTCGGCACCAACGTGCAGATGTCCGCAGTTCAGGCACTTCCACACCTTTACGCCCTCACGCTCAAACACCTCGCCCGACTCGATGCGCTCGACGAGCTTGTTGTAGCGCTCCTCGTGGGCCTTCTCGACGGCGGCGACACCACGGAACTTTGCGGCAATCTCGGCAAAGCCTCTTCCTCGGCGGTCTTGGCAAACTCGTCGTACATCGTGGTCCACTCGTAGTTCTCACCCGCGGCGGCATCGCGCAGATTGTCCAGGGTATCGGGGACGGCGCCATCGTGCAGATACTTAAACCACAGTTTGGCGTGCTCGGACTCGTTGCCAGCCGTCTCGGCAAAGATGTTCGAGATCTGAACGTAGCGTCCTTCTTTGCCTTGGAGGCATAGTAGCGATACTTGGTGTGTGCCTGGGACTCACCGGCAAAAGCGGTCTCGAGGTTCTTCTTGGTTTGGGAATTCTCAAAATCCATAGGTGTACTTCCCTTCAACGCATGCCGCCCGTAGGCTTCGAGCGGCCTCGTCTTTAGGATGCCCTCATGTCGGAAATCTAAACCTTACAATCCTGTTCTTCAGATTTGCACGGGCTAAATGCTCAGCCAGCGATCGCCCTCGGCTCGGCAAAAGCCCTCACGCTCCAGGTCAGCTAGAATACCCGCGATCAAGTCGCACTCGACCGGCCCGCGACCGGCTGCCGCTTCCATCTCGTTAACGCCCACCACGGTATCAGCAAGCGTAATCCCCGCCGGCTGGCCATCGCGCGCTGCCAGCAACATACGCACGATATGCGCGCGCTTTTGGCGACGTGAGCCTCAAACTTTGATTGACGGCTATAGCCCGCCGACCGCCTGGACGGATTGGGCAACGTCTTTTTTAGATATGCGCCGTAATCCAGCAACGCGTAATACCACGCGCGCGGCGTGTCGGCATCATCGAGCGGCACGGCAAAGGGAGCGATCTCGTCGGTCGCCGCACCGGGGGCCGCCGGACAGGCGGCTTGGATCAGCGGCACCAGCTCGCGATCGGGAACGGCCGGCACATCGGGAAAGAAGTGATGCAGAAAGACCGTGCGCACGTTGGTCTCCAGATACACGCCCGGAAGATCAAACGCAAACGACCGGATACCCTGCGCCGTTGCCGGGCCAATACCAGGAAGAGCGACCAAGTCACGTGTCTCGTGCGGAAACTCCCCGTCCCAGTCCTCTACAACGCGCTGGGCGGCCTTGTGGAGCGCCAGAGCGCGTCGGTTGTAGCCCATCCCCTGCCAAGCGTCCAAAACATCGGAAGGCGCGGCCTGGGCAAGCGCCTGCACAGTCGGAAAACGATCGAGCCATACCGGCATGCGCGCCTCCACGCGCGGCACCTGCGTTTGCTGCAGCATGACCTCAGAAAGCCAAATGATGTACGGATCGCGTGTGCGGCGCCACGGAAGGTCGCGATAACGCAGGACCCCTTCCGAACGAATCATCGAACGAAAGGGGTCCTGAATCATGGCTATGCTCCTTATGCGGCGCTATTCCTCCCGGTAAGCGCACGCGCAGGTGGCGTACTCGGGAAACGCTTCGCGGTCGGCGAACTTGGGATCGACGGCCGGGAACTGGCGGTGAGCGACGATGTCGCCGAGCGAAACGGAATCGAGGTAGTCGCGCATCAACGCCTGAGCTCCGGCCCACAGGGGATGATAGCAGCACGCGCCCATGCGCGCACAGTCACCATCAGGCGCGGTGCAATCGTTCATAACCATAGGACCTGAACGGCCTCGACGACCTGGCGGATAGTGACGTCGTCCGGACTGACCTTGAGACGCATGCCACCGTGGACGCCACGCAAGCTCTCCACAATACCGGCCTGGACCAAACCGTGCTGAATCGAGCGGGCAAAAGAATACGGGACATTGACCTCTTCGGCAGCGGTGCGAACAGAAAGCAAACACTCCGGATCCTCGGCAAGCATCGCCAGCATACGAAGGGCGTAATCAGTCTTCCTCGATATGTCCATTTTTCCCCTTTCAAGGAATACGAACAGCTCGAACGAGCTCCGGGGCCGAGCTTGTGTCGAGACGCTAAATGACCGCCAGGACATCCAAATGGTAAATCGGATATCCACTGAGTGCCGCGCTTGGAGCGAAATGCATCAGATGCGGCGCACAGTGCAATTTAGTATAACCTAACCCCCTGTCTCGTTGAACAGGTGTTGCGCAACAAAGCTGCTGTTTAGACAGATATGCTTATTGGATTTTACTTGCGTTCCCGAGGCGCGGAGATTCTGGGCAAAGATGCCTCAGGGCGATCGTTCTATCGAAACAAAGTGTATCAAACGCAAAAAGCCACGTCCGAAGACGTGGCTTTAATTGCGTTGGCGGGAAGTACGGGGCTCGAACCCGCGACCTCCGACGTGACAGGCCGGCGCTCTAACCAAACTGAGCTAACTCCCCAGGCAGACGTTCGCGTTTGTTTCCGCTCGCGTGCGCTGCGGGGATTAGTATACACAGAAGTCTGTCCGGCGCGCAACAACTTTTTTGAAAAAATTTTTCGGTCCCTCCGGGAGGTCTCCGGGGCCGGCGGGCGCGGGTTAAGTTTGCTGCTCTACAGTCCTGCGCAAGACGGAAAGCACATTAAGTGCTTTCCTTTGCGTGCGG
>JAQEDJ010000087.1 GCA_027669525.1 Coriobacteriaceae bacterium AM48-5
GCAAAATGCTTGGGATATGGATGCTTTGCTTCGGGGCGACGGCTCCTGTTTGGGTCGTCTTGCTCAATATGGTGCAGGATCTGACGGTTTTCGAACCGTTGTTCCTCGCATCGTTGTTGGGGCAAAGTTCGGCCGTCAATGTTGTCGTGGCAACGGTGGTCGTCTGCTGGTCTGTGCCCATGTTCGTTACGCACATCGCGCTCGCCCGTTCGGTTGAGGACGAGAAGGCCGTCTCGGAGTACCGCGCGAACGGGTCCACCGAAACGGCTCGCGTGCGTCAGCTGGCCCTGCTTACGTCTCGCTCCCTTTCTGATGTTCAGTCGCAAATTTTGCTGATGACGGCGGAGGGCGCAACGACAAAGGCTATTGCGGAGGATGTCGGTTACGCTGCATCTACGGTGCAAGCACTGCGGTCTGCATCTTACCGCCAGTTGAAGATCAAGAATAAGGCGGAGCTTATTTCATTGTTATCGCAGGTAGATAACGTGTAAACGCCTGAGCGATCAACTCAATAGCGGGTGTTTACAGACATCTTTCTCTATTCATGCGAAGGTTGCCGTGCGTCGACGCATTGTTAACCGCTTTTGATTGGAGAAGGCCATGATTAAGCCAAGGAGCGCTATTGCTCGAATCGGAGTCGGCTTGGTGATTGCAGCGGGTCTGTCCCTAGGGGTTCCCGCTGCATCGTTTGCACAAGAGGAGTTTGACACCTCTCAGGTTTCCAGCATTACTCAAAACGCCGATACGGGAATTACGACCTGTACGAACAATGCCGATAAGGCATTTAGTTTTCAATGTGCCGGGACGAGTGCAACTGGCTACCGTCAAAAGGATGATTCCTCATCGCTCTATCTGGATATCCAGGGCTATACGGGAAATCCGCTTCGGTTATATACAGACGGTGCGTATAACACAAGCGGTAGCGGCAGCATGAATTGTACTCAGGGAACGTATCGTTCGAATCACAAGGGAGAGTGGGAAATGTATAACCTCGTCCGTGAGAACGGGCGATCTGCGGCGCGACTGACTGCATGGGCGGAGTCTGGCTACGGCACTGTTATTGGTGTATGGAGCCCCGACTGCGTCGGGCATTTCCACAAGCTTCCCGCATAGTTGTTTGAAATGGCTCCCTTCCGGCTTTCTGGGTCGGAAGGGGGAGGAGGACGTATGAACCAAAAGCTCGCAAGATACGAACTGTCGAAAACGATTAGACGTCCAGCTTTTATCCTTGCTCTCTTGATTGCGGTCGCAGTTGCAATAGCTGCCGCGCTGGAGCCGTGGGCAAATTTGGAAAAAGAACGTCACAACCTTCTTTCTTTTGGTTACGGCGTTGGCGTGCAAGCCGAAAATTATCTCGGTCAAACACGTGAAAGCAGCTTCGGTAACTGGATTGTTGTGAGCGCGAACGCGCCACTGTCTGCGTCGGTGTTTTTCTATGCACTGCCCCTGCTTGCAATGTTGGCTGGATCTTGGTCGTGCCTCTCTGAGCGTTTGAGTGGTTATGACATGCAGATATGCACGCGCGTTTCCAGAAAGGCGTACGTGAACGTAAAGATGCTGTCTGCTTTCCTCTCCGCGTTTACAGTGACTGCCATTCCTCTGCTCGTCAATTTCCTGATCGTCTCGATGCTTTTTCCTGCGTATCTTCCTCGGGTCGATGAGTCGACTTACGTAGGACTTTACCTGCATAGCTACTTCTCCGGTCTATTTTATTCGCATCCTTTGTCATATGTGCTCGCATACACGCTGTTCGATGCTGTCACGCTCGGGACTTTATCCATGGCTGTAACTGGCTTCTCAATTTTGTTTCGTAGCAGAATCAAAGCGATAATTGTCCCGTATCTGCTAATGGTTGCGTGGCATTTTGCAAATGGCTGGATCTTCGGCGTAATGGCTTGTGTGGGGTTTAACTGCAATATCCTCAACAGCATCAGGTCGGAATCGCTGAATAACTGGCCAGACATTCGAGCCGGTTTTGTGGAAATCATATTATTGACCCTTGCTTCGTTGGCTTTTTCTGGGGCGTGGAAAAGGCGTGAGGTGGTCTGATGCTGTTTAGGCTGGTCACCGCGGACCTGAGGACCGTTTTGAAGAAGAACATCATTACCTTTATTGCGATTGCGGCAGTGACCGTTGCGAACCTGGTGTACGCCTACGGTTTGTCTTCTGTGTATGGGGTCAGGACGGATACCTTGGGGTTTGCGGACAATCTTGCGCTCGTGTTTGCCGGATCTGCTCCGTTTGAGCCTAGGCCCGGGGTCATGTTTGTGCCTCCGCTAGGATGGCTATTTCTCATTCTGCTTATTCTCTATGCAACACTCGATTATCCCGCCGAATCGTTGCACGGGTTTGGTTTGCAAACGCTTGTCCGATGCCGGGCGAGAACCCTTTGGTGGGTCTCGCGTTTTATCTTGGTGGCGGCGGTAACGGCATTTTCGCTGCTCGTGGTGGTTTGCTCTGTTGTGATTTGGAGCTTGATGGTGAGCGCCTCGTTCAGCGCGGTCATCCATGGTGAGTCGCTTCAGCTGGCTAATTTGGCGCCGTGGTTTCTCAAAGCTGGCGAGGTGGATGCGCTGCCGTTTTTCACAGGTCTCTTTTTTGCTTTTGAGGCGCTTGCGTTTGCGCAGGCAGTGATTGGCTTTGTACTTGGGCCGTCGGTCTCGTTTGTGGTTTTA
>JAQEDJ010000088.1 GCA_027669525.1 Coriobacteriaceae bacterium AM48-5
TGCTAGCGGCAAAAATACCGCAGCGCACCATTTGCGAGCAACTACACATGGGGCGTGGGGTACTTAACTACACATGGGGCGTGGGGTACTTAACCGGTACAAAACCTTGGCGGATTCTCAAGGTTTGTCCTATGGTGTGATAGGCCGCATGAGTGACGGGGAAATAGAATCTTTCCTCCAGTTGTCCAAACCCACAGCAGTCCCATCCTCCCAACGTCAGGTGCTAGACGGGCTGTTGCCAGAATATGTGTCAGACTTGTCGCATAACCGCTACCTTACCATTCAAGCCCTGCACGAGTCATACAAGAAGGAGCATCCCGACGGATATGGATACACCCAGTTCAAGAAGTCAATCCGTGAGTATCAGTACTCACACAACCTCAGCTTCCATAACACCTATATTCCTGGGGAAGAGATGCAGATTGACTTCGCCGGCGATGCCCTGTGGCTTACCGACCCGAAAACAGGTAAACTAACCAAGGTTGTCGTTTTGGTCTGTATCCTGCCATACAGCGGCTTGGGATTTGCCAAGCTATGTACAACGCTTCCATGGAGAACTTCTTCGGCGGTATATCCGATGCCTTCTCTTACTTCGGCGGAACAACTCGCATAGCCAAGAGTGACAACATGAAGCAGTGGGTGAAGAAATACGACCGCTACGAGCCAGCGTTCAATGATGCTGCCGTGGAATGGGCTGCCTACTACGATACATCCCTCCAAACCTGCAGGGTTCGCACTCCGAGGGACAAAGGTCCAGTCGAGGGACTCGTCCAAAAGACATACAATGCCGTCTACGCTCTGCTACATGACGAGGTGTTTTACAATCTTCTGAGTATGAATACCCGTATCTATGAGTTGATGGACGGCTTCAATGAAAAGCCGTCCAGAACGACAGGGAGAAGCAGACGTGACATCTTCGAGGCGGAAGAGCAACCAACGTTGGGTAAGCTGCCCATGACTCCATACCGCTTCAGATATCGCAAGGAGGTGAAACTGTCCGGGACCTATCACGTCATGGTTGATAAGCACAACTATAGCGTGCCATACCAGTATGTCGGGCAAAAGGTGAGCGTACTGTGGGACTTAGATACCGTGGAGGTTTACTCCGGGAGTTCTCGCATAGCCATCCATCAGCGTCGCCAAGGACCAGGGTACAGCACGCTTGACGAGCATATGCCAGACAAGCATCTTGCCTATAAGCACGGACAGGGATATAACGCCGCTTATTTCCTGGAGGAGGCGGCATTGGTTGGCTGCAACACCACTGCTGCTGTCCAATCCATCCTCAATCGCACGAAGCATATAGAGCAGTCGTACAAGTCTTGCCAAGGAGTCCTGTCTCTCAAGCGCAAGTATGGCAAGGAGCGTCTGGAGAAGGCCTGCAAGCGTCTGGCAGGTTGTTCATCCATCACCTACACGACCATCCGCAACGTGTTGGAAAAGAACCTTGACCAAGTTGACGGGGAAGAAACAGTCTCAAACGTGCCACAGAACGACTATGTGAGAGGCGCGGAGGCATTTATGAACATTTAAACATATATAGTAACATGAACTTACAAGAAACCATCATACAACTCAACGAGTTGAAACTCAGAGGTATGTCATCCTCCTTCGAGGCCATGACCAGCCTTCCTGTACAGAACCGCCCATCCCTGGAAGTCGCCATCTCCAAGATGGTGGATGCAGAGGTGCAGGACAGACGAGATCGAAAGACCGCCATGTATCTAAAAATCAGCAAGCTTAGATATACGGCACTCTTAGAGGATGTCATCTGTGGAACAGACCGCAACTTCACCAAGGATGACCTTGCCGCCATTGCTGACTGTGCCTTTATACGCAGGCATGAGAACTTGCTCATACAAGGAAAGTGTGGCTGCGGAAAATCCTTTCTTGCCTGTGCCCTTGGAAGACAGGCTTGCATGCTAGGCTATAGAACTCTCTATCTCAACATGAACAGCTTTGTGGAGAAAGTTGCACTCAGTAAGCTGGATGGGTCGTACCTAAAGATGATAACCAATCTAGAAAAGTATGACTTGCTCATATGGGATGACTTCGGGTTGCAGCCAATGGATGACAAGACCAGACTCGCAATGCTCCAAATCCTAGAAGAGAGATACGAGAGAAAGTCCGTCATTATCGCTTCACAGCTTCCTATTGCCAAATGGTATGATTATATAGGTGATCCTACCTTGGCAGATGCCATTATGGACCGTTTGGTAGCAAATGCAAGTAAAATAGAGTTAAAAGGTGATTCTATGCGCCAGAAATTGAAAAAAATAGATTACCTTTGCAAATGAAAAGCAGAACTGAAATCTTGGTACCGTTTGCAGCGATACAAGCGGTACCGATTGCAGTGATAGCATGGTACCGATTACAACGCTACGCGTGGTACCGATACAGCGCTATCGTCATAATAAGACAGTCGTTTTGTACGCGTGGTACCGATACAGCGCTATCGTCATAATAAGACAGTCGTTTTGTATTTGCATTTTCTAACAAGAATTCTTTAAAGTCTG
>JAQEDJ010000089.1 GCA_027669525.1 Coriobacteriaceae bacterium AM48-5
TTTAAGTATAGGAAAAGGAATTTCTCGGGGCCGCCTCTCGGCGGCCTTGCGAAAAACAAATCCAAGTTAGACCATTTCAAATGGTTCGATGTCTGCCCGGATGCGACACTGAATGTGTCCATCCTCGCAGTATCCGGTTCTCAAGGTGCACGCCTGGCGGCTGATCCGGTCCGACCGGGCGCGCGGCAAGGAGATATATTGCCAGACCGGAGGGGCCCCGTGGGCGGGAATCTGGGCGTACACATTTCCTACACATATAAGGACTCTCGGCTGGCTGGGTAAATATAAGAGGGGACCTCGTTTCCGAGATCCCCTCTTTCGCCTATCTACAGTAATAGACTCTTAAATACCTTATGCCAGCAGCTTGCGACCGGACTCCTCAATCGCGTCAAGTGCTGCATCAGCCTCGGCGGCATCCGCGCCCTTTGCGAAGATGTACAGCTTAATCTTGGGCTCGGTGCCAGAAGGACGAACAATACCCTTGTTGCCACCCTCAAGATCGAACTCAATGACGTTAGCCTTCGGCAGGCCGTTCACGCAGGTGTTGTAATCCACGACGGCCTCAATCTTGGAACCGGCGAGCTCCGCGGGCGGGTTCTCGCGCAGACCAGCCATGATGCCGGCCATCTTTGCCGCACCCTCAGCGCCCGGATAGCTCAGCGAAATCGTCTTGTTGTGATAGTAGCCATACTTCTCGTACAGCTCGTGCATCGCATCGGCAAGGTTCTTACCCTGGAGCTTGTAATACTGCGCCATCTGGCAAATCAGAAGTGAAGTGCTCACGGCGTCCTTGTCGCGCACGTGGTCGCCGGCCAGATAGCCGTAGCTCTCCTCGAAACCAAAGATAAAGCGATCGACCTCGCCAGCATCGGAAAGAGAAGTAATGATGTCGCCGATGTACTTGAAGCCCGTCAGGCAGCGGCGGAGCTCAAAACCGTACTCGTCGGCCAGAGCGTCAACCATGGCGGAAGAAACGATAGTAGTAACGGCAACCTTCTTAGTGAGGTCCTCACCGCAGGCAGCACGGGTCTTGCAGATATAGTCGAGCAACAGAACGCCCATCTCATTGCCGGTCAGTAGCAGATAGTCATCGCCATTTTTAACGGCAACGCCAACACGATCGGCGTCGGGATCGGTTGCAAGCAGCAAATCAGGGTGAACCTGCTCGCAGAGATCGATACCCTTCTGCATGGCCTGACGGATCTCGGGGTTAGGATACGGGCAGGTCGGGAAATCGCCGTTAGGCTCCTTCTGCTCGGGAACAACCGTGACATCGGTGATGCCAGCGCGCTCGAGCACCGTGGTAACGGGAATGAGGCCGGTACCATTCAGCGGCGTATAGACAAGCTTGAGCGGCGCGCCGGCAATTTCCTCGGCAGAAAGGTTGGTCACGCCACGCGCGAGAACGGCGTCGTAATAACGCTCGAGGCATGAGCCTTCGATCCATTTAACCAGACCCTGCTCAAGAGCCTCATCAAAGTCCATGGACTTCACGCCGGTGAATGTATCGGTCTCGGCGATAGCCTTAGAAATTGCATCGGCGGCCTCGCTGGTGATCTGGCAGCCATCGGGGCCATAGCCTTATAGCCGTTATACGGCGCCGGGTTATGGCTAGCGGTCATGCAAATGCCACCGGAGCACTTAAGATCACGGACGGCCCAGGAGAGCGTCGGCACAGGAGAAATCTTGGGATACACGAGGGCAGTCACGCCATTTGCTGCAAGAATGGCAGCCGTCGTCTTAACGAACAGCTCACCTTTATTGCGGCTATCGCGAGCGATGGCAACCGTCGGATGCTCAAAGGTCGCATTGAGATAGTCAGCGAATCCCTGGGTCGCACGACCGACCGTATAGATATTCATACGGTTAGTGCCCGCACCGATAGTGCCGCGAAGACCGGCGGTACCGAAGGCGAGATCCTGGAAGAAAGCGTCAGTGATGGCGTCCTCATCACCCTGTTCCTTCATCGTGTTGAGCTCAGCGAGGAGCTCCTCGTCCTTGACATTGGCAATCCAAGTATCAAGCAGCTCATGAACATCTGCCATGTGAGTCCTTCCGTCACAATCAATAAAACGACCCGTGTAAAACAGGACAAGCGCAGCAGTGCGCTAAAGCAAATATTAGTCCATTGAGAACAGAGAACCGGCCACAGAACGGTGAACGTCTATATTCACCGGTGGATGATTGGATTGATTTAATTGCTTAGTGAATGCCGCCTTTAACGCAAAAAAGGGGGAGGCCGCGAGGCCTCCCCCTTTCTTCATTCTCAGTGACGGCTCGGTGCCGTCCACCGGTCAGCGGCGCCCTGGCCTCCCACGGGCTGGCCCCGCAGTACTCTCGGCGCGATGGGGCTTAGCTTCCGGGTTCGGAACGGGACCGG
>JAQEDJ010000009.1 GCA_027669525.1 Coriobacteriaceae bacterium AM48-5
GCTCGGCGACGAGTGCGAGCTGGGCCTGTCCGTCTCCGGCAATGCGGGCTCGGTCAGGTACAAGTTCGTCTGGGAGCAGGGCGGCTGGTCTCGCTGGGGGTCAATCCGCCAGGGCGAGCCCTCCGCGTCTTGCCCCTGGACCCCCGAGGTGACCGGAGACGTCAACATCTGGGTGGACGCCATCGATTCGGCCGGCCGCGTCACCACGCGCAAGTTCCCCGTGCATGTGGATGCTTGCCGTCTCTCGGTTGACGGAGGGCCCGACTTGGAGTGGTCCCCCGGTATGAAGGTTTCCATTCATGCGGCGGCCGCACCCGGCGCGAAGCTCAAGTTCGTCTGGCAGAAGGACTCCTGGGCCGAGTGGGGGGTTGCGCAGGGGCCGTCCGAGGCGACATCTTGCGCTTGGGAGCCCGCGTCGTCCGGTTCGTACAGGGTCTACGTCGACGTCTCAGTCGGCGGCCTCTCCGCGACATCCGTGCTTCCCGTCAGCATAACCGAGGATTTCTCCCTCGACCGCCTCTCCGCGAAGGCTAGCGACGGCGGGTCGCCCCTGCTCGGCGACGAGTGCGAGCTGGGCCTGTCCGTCTCCGGCAATGCGGGCTCGGTCAGGTACAAGTTCGTCTGGGAGCAGGGCGGCTGGTCTCGCTGGGGGTCAATCCGCAAGGGCGAGCCCTCCGCGTCTTGCCCTGGACCCCCGAGGTGACCGGAGACGTCAACATTTGGGTGGACGCCATCGATTCGGCCGGCCGCGTCACCACGCGCAAGTTCCCCGTGCATGTGGACAATAACTTGTCTAATTTCACTTCGATTTCCGTGGAGCCCTCTGATGGATCAGTTTCCGCTGGGGATACAGTTGCTATTACTCCCAATCTGATTGTTCGTAATAATAGAGGCGTTAAATATAAGTATGTTTGGATGAGAAACAATTGGAATGAATGGGGCGTTATAGAATCTGGAGAGGATAAATCTACATTAAATTGGGTTGTTTCGCGAACAGGAGACATTTCAATCTATGTTGATGTAATTGATACATCAACTGGTCAAACGCTTACATGTAAAAAAGACTGCTACTTTGCGCCTGAAGACTGGTTTTATGACGGTATATCTGTTTCCAATACACTTATCAGACCTGGCGATGAGGTATCCGTTACATCGGAGTGCGCAGGGGATACTCGATTCCTGAACTATAAATATGTTTGGAGTAGGAACAACTGGTCAAATTGGGGCATTGCACAGAATGGTTCCGATTCTTCCCTTTCTTGGACTCCTGATAAACCCGGTGAGTATGATATTTATTGTGATGTGAGCGGCTCTGACGGTAAGGTTACCACTCGCAGGATTCATGTCGGTGTTTGGGACTATTCGAGAATTACAGCTATATCTACTGACGGAGATTACTCATGGGGCGTTCGCGCGGATATGGGTACTCTTGATGCGGAGAAATCCGGTCAATTTGAATTTAAATTTGTCTGGGCGAAACCGGATTGGAGTCAATGGGGCGTCCTGAGGGCGAAATCAACTACTAATGATGCCTACTTTAACCCTTCCGATTTGGGCTTGAGTTCGGGTTATTATGTTTTGTACTGTGATGTGACCTATCCTGACGGATCGGTTCATTCCAAGTCTACGCAGGTTTATTACAATCCAATCGGAAGTTCGACCGTTCTTGGGGTTAGTAGAATCAGCCTGCTTACATGGCTTACTTCGCATCAGTATGATTCTTATTATCTGGGCACGCGTTATTCCGGCGGCTTCTCATATGACACATGTCTTTACCCCAACGGAAGTCCAAGATGGGACGGCTATACGGGTATGAACTGCACTGGATTTGTTGCTCATGCTTATGCTGCTGTTGGTGGGGATGTTTCAGCGATAGGCAGGAATAACGCACATTCGCCATGGGCCGGCGGGCCTGGTGGGGGAGGCTATATTAATGCCTGGCGTTGGTATGGTTATGCTTGTGACTCTGGTTGCAAAATGTATGAGTTTAGAACTGTTCGAGATATGCTGAATAGCGGCTATGCGCAGAAAGGCGATATTATCTTCTTCAAGACGAATGGGGCAATTGATTGTCATATAGGCTTTTTCTGGGGTGATACTCCTTATGAGAATAAGATGTGGCACCAGATTCTTCCGGGTAATTTAATTGGTCCCTGCTTTAACAATGCAAATAAAAGTGAATACAACCAGAGCGTTGTTTTGATTAAGTAACCTAAGTAATAGATTTTTTTGGAGCCTCAGTTGAACGAAAACCATATTCCAAAGGTGATTCACTATATTTGGTTCGGAAATAACGATTTGCCTGAAGAGGCAGTCGCGTGCATCGAGTCCTGGAAGAAGTTTTGCCCAGATTATGAGATAAAGCGTTGGGACGAATCGAACTTTGATTTATCTTCTAACAATTATGTTAAACAGGCATATGAAGCTAAGAAATGGGCGTTTGTCAGTGATTATGCCCGCCTATGGATTCTCGTTAATGAGGGCGGTATCTATATGGATACTGACGTTGAAGTCCTTAAATCTCTTGATCCCTTTTTGATCAACCGTGCTTTTTCAGGTTTCGAATCGGATTCTTCTGTGCCAACAGGCATTATGGCTTGCGAAAAGGGATTCCCATTATTCCGGAAGCTTTTGAATGATTACGATGTGCGTTCTTTTATTAAAAGCGATGGATCGTACGACCTAACGACAAATGTTGTAGTGATTACAAAAGCTTGTAAGGCCCTCGGACTAAAGCTTGATAATACAATGCAGACAGTTGATGGATTCACGCTGTACCCAAGCGATTGGTTTTGTCCCAAGAGTCATGAATCTGGTGACATTCATCTTACTGAAAATTCTGTTACTATACATCATTTTAACGGGTCTTGGATCGATGAGGTTGAGCAGGGTCTGCTGAAAGAAAGGCGTTGTTTCCTCACCCGTCATTCTTGGGTCAACCCAATGCTAGCCGGATTTATAGTACGGCTCCAGTATGGATTTAAAACAAATGACTTCAGGCCCTTGACTTCAGCATTGAAAGCTTTTTTTGCAAATCGCAATTGATTCGAGCGACTTCATGAATAGCATTTAATCACTTATTAGAGGCTTATAGGACAGAATGTGTGTCCGCGTTGGGGGCATCGGCGCAGGCCGATGCCCCTTTTTCGGCCGTTTAAATTCCGTGCCCGCTTGTAACCGTTCGTACAGAATGTGTGTCCGGTTGCCATCGTTCCCGCCGGTAGGCAACCTTTTCCGAAACCGTTAAATACCCTTCGGAAAAGGTATCCATGAAGGCCGTTTATTGCCCCTTCTGCGGCGGTCAGACCAAGCGCAACGGCAGGACTTCCTCGGGATCCCAGCGGTGGAGGTGAACGGCCTGCGGCGCGTCGACGACGCTGAGGTACGACGACACGGCGACAAGGCTGGACGAGTTCCTCGGGTGGCTTCGCTCCAAGGACTCCCAGGCGGCGATGCCGGGCGGTGGGCGGTCCTTTAGGCGCAGGACGGCCGAGTTCTGGGAGGTCTGGCCGACGACCGTCCCCGACGTCGAGCTCTATTGCGTGTTCCACGTCGACGGGATCTGGGTTGCGCCCCTCCCGGAACTGTCCAAATCTGTGTAGCCAATTCAGCAACCACCGGGGGCTGACGTCGGTCAAGCGCGCGAAGGCGGTGTTCTGGTGGTGCCACGCGCACTCGGGGACGCGAGGACGGTGCGCGAGAAGCTCGCCGCGATGCCGACCGACGCTGACATCGACTTCCTGTTCAGCGTCGGTCGGCATCGCCATTGCGCGAGGACGGAGGGCCGGATTGGGGCGACAGGGCCGTGTGGGAGGACCTCCACCATCCACCACAGGGACCCGTGCCCGTTCTGGCTGGGTTAATGGATGGAAACGGCTGTTCTATCGGGACACACATTTTGTCCCATAAGCCTTATTAGATGCTATTCATATATTTTTTAAACAAGGGTTCTAATGCTACAGCAAGTGGTAGCGCTGCGGAGATGGCACCAACGGTCCTTGCTTTTTTTAATGCATAAAGGATGCTGTCTCCGGCAATCTTTGACCACATTAGATAAAGAATAGACTCCTTGAATCTCTGCATGAGTGTGTCACTGAACTCTATGCACTGTTTTTTATATACGGCATAACTGCGCGGATTTTTTAATAATATGCGTTTGTAGTTGGCCGAATAACCATCGGGCAAGTATTCACCTTTACATATTTCCCTATTGCATAGCAGATGGCTATATTTACGGTCAATTTGATCAAATTGATAAACCTCGGGAATGAAGTTTTCTCCTTCGGCTATGTAAAAAGGATGTGACCTTACAACGCTCGTTAATGTAGCAATGCAGGTCTCTCCTTTATAGCCATATTGTTTGTAGAGCGATGATAGCTTTGCTTCGGTCTTGCTGGGAAATTGGTTGTTTCGAGCGAACTGGGGCGTAGCAATACCAATAGCATCTCCTGCGTTTTGCCACGCCGTTAATATGAAGTGGACCGCATCAGGTGTGAGATAATCGTCGGAATCAACACACATGAACAGTTCTGAAGTGCATTTTTCTGCAGCTAAATTGCAGGCTCGTTGTTTTCCGCCATTCGCTACCTTTATATATTCGATTTCGATAGCTGATTCCTTTGCAAATGAATCAAATAAGCTCTGTGTCCCGTCCGTCGAGCCATCATCGACTACCAGCCAATAAAAACGAGAGTCAGTTTGTTTTTTCAGGCTTTCGTATAACCGCTTTAAGGTATGTTCTCTATTATATGTAGGTGTAAAAATGCAAAGCTGTTTCACTTCTATGCCTCTATCTTAATTAAGATCTACGTTTCTCGAATGTGAGTTTGAAAGGTTCCCGTGTGAAGATTGAATCCAGTAGAAAAGCAGGCGTAATTATATCTTATGCCTATTCAATTGTTCAGATTCTTGTTCAGTTGCTATATGTTCCCATCTTATTAAAGGGTATCGGCCAGGCCGAATACGGTCTCTATCAATTCGTTGGCTCTATTATGGCTTACCTTACGGTAATCAATACTGTTCTTGCTTCGAGCGTGACTAAGTTTTATAGCAAGGCATATCTTCAGGACGATTCTGAATTGATGGAAAATACTCTTGCTATAGCAAAAAGGCTGTTCTGGATCATCTCGTTCGTTGCAGTTGTCGTAATTCTATTTGTGGGGATAATAGTCGTCTATTCATACTCAAATTCGTTCAGCACGGCTCAGCTCTTCGAAATGTCATTAATGTTTGTTGTTCTGGCCGCAGATATGGTTGTTGTTATGAATAACATCATTAGCATCGCCGTTATCACCGCTCATGAGAAATTCGTTTTTCTGCGTCTGTCCCAATTGATTACAGCCATTCTTCAGCCTTTGCTAGTAGTTGTGTTTATGCATTTCTGGCCTTCTGCACTGCTGGTTACTTGCATGACCTTTCTTGCAAATCTACTCTGTGCTTTAATCCAGCGATTGTTTGTTTCCAGCATTCTTAAAGCAAAAGCTACTTTCCACGGAATGGATTGGAAGCTCGCTAAGGAGATGCTGCTGTTTTCTTCGGCGGTAATATTGGTTGCCTTTTCCGATCAAGTTTTCTGGAAATCAGGCCAACTAATTCTAGGATATTTTTATGGTGCCGACTTAATTGCTGTATTTGCGATCGGTGCACAAATTTACTCTGTTTACATGGTTTTAGGAACATCTATATCTACTGTATTTCTTCCAAAGGTTACTGATATTGTGCTTCATTCGGTTGATTCAGCTGCTGATCTTTCTCAGCTTTTCATCAAAGTTGGAAGAATTTCCTTTTATGTTGCATTTCTTGTTCTCAGTGGTTTTGCGATTTTTGGTCAAGATTTTATTACCCTCTGGGCGGGGCACGAGTTCGCTGATGCTTATTGGGTTGCCATGATAGTTATGGTGCCATTTACAGTTGATATCATTCAAAATCTGGGTCTTATAATTATGCAGGTCAAGGATGTATACCAATTTCGAGGCTACATGAATGCCGCGATTGCTGTAATTAACGTATTTATTTCTATATTTCTATGCAGGTTGTTCGGAGTAACAGGTTCAGCCATATCAACAGCTGTTTCAATTGCCATAGGAAATGGCCTTATTATGAACTGGTATTATGCAAGAAAGTTAGATATGGATATTCTTCAGTTTTGGAAGAATATTCTATCGATTTTAGTACCTCTTTTAATTACCTCTTTTGGGTTTAATGCTATTTGGACTTATTTTGATTGGCATGGTTGGTCGGCACTGGTTACTGGAGGTTTGATCTATTCACTTCTATATATGGTGGTTTCTATTAATTTTTGCTTCGATGCTTATGAAAGAGAATTCGCTAGAAAATTTGTGGGCCCAATTATTCGTAATATTTAGTCTTTCTAAGCACTAAGGATTATTTCGTGAATTCATTTACTGCGAATCCGATCAAGACGGTCAAACCGATTCGTTGGATTGCGGCACTGCAGTGTCTACGAGCGATTGCGTTTTTTTGCATTTTATCTTTCTTACTTGTGGCGTAAATTATCTACTAATTTACAGTTTGATTTGGATGTCATTGCTATTCGATCGAGTTAGACAGGGGAAATAAATGATACGTAAAAAAAGGGTTCTGTTAGTTTTTGGAACACGCCCCGAGGCGATCAAGATGTGCCCACTTGTCAATGAGCTTAAGCGTCGTTTCGACAAATTTGATACTACCGTCGTTGTTACGGGGCAGCATCGTGAGATGCTTGATCAGGTCCTGCGCGTTTTCAATGTTAAGCCGGATTATGACCTTGCTATTATGAGACCGGGGCAGACTCTGTTTGATGTGACAAGTGATGTCTTATTGAGACTTAAGGCTATTCTTGAGAATGAAAAACCTGATGTCGTGCTTGTTCACGGAGATACTTCTACTAGTTTTGCTGCCGCGCTTGCTTGTTTCTACTTGCAGATTCCTATCGGACATGTAGAAGCTGGTCTTCGTACGCATGATATCTATAGTCCTTGGCCTGAGGAATTTAATCGACAGGCAGTTGACATCATAAGTGAATATTACTTTGCGCCTACGGAGAAGAGTAAGCAGAATCTGATTGATGAAGGGAAGTCGACGCAGAAGATTTGGGTCACAGGTAATACTGGTATTGATGCCCTGAGAACGACTGTCTGCGGTACATATTCTCATCCCGAACTAGATTGGGCGAATGGATCTCGTCTAATACTAATTACCGCACACCGTCGTGAGAATCTGGGCGAACCCATGCATAGGATGTTTCGCGCAATACGTCGTGTGATGGAAGAGCATCCAGATACTAAGGCTATCTATCCGATTCATATGAATCCTCTTGTGCGTAAAGCTGCACACGAAGAGCTCGATGGTTTTGAAAAACTCCATATTATTGATCCGCTTGAAGTGCTTGATTTTCATAACTTCATGGCGGCAAGCTATCTTATCCTTACCGATTCTGGCGGTATTCAGGAAGAAGCGCCTGGTCTTGGCAAGCCGGTTCTTGTCATGCGAGACACTACTGAGCGTCCTGAGGCATAGAGGCCGGAACTTTAAAACTTGTTGGAACAAAGGAAGATGTCATTTATCGCGAGTTTAGTCGCCTGCTTTCTGATGAAACAGAATATGCGGCAATGAGCAATGCGTCTAACCCCTACGGTGATGGTCATGCGAGTGAATATATCGCGAATGTGCTGGAAAATCGTTGATTAATTATTAAATGATTTCGAGTTATCGTTTGATGTTGGCTGGTTCAAGGTGATATGTGCTGAATAATGCAGATTCCATGATTAAGAACATCATCGTCACGGGCGGCTGCGGCTTTATCGGCAGCAACTTCGTCCATTACGTGGTCGATAACTACCCTTGGGCGCACGTGACCGTCCTGGACAAGCTGACCTACGCCGGCAACCCCGAGAACATCGCGGGGCTCCCCGCCGACCGCGTGGAGCTCGTCGTGGGCGACATCTGCGACGCCGGACTGCTCGATGAGCTGGTGCCGGGTCACGACGCGATCGTGCACTACGCGGCCGAGAGCCACAATGACAACTCCATCGCCAACCCGGAGCCCTTCCTCCGCACCAACGTCGAGGGCACCTTCTGCCTGCTGGAGGCTGTTAGGAAGTACGGCGTCCGCTACCACCACGTCTCCACCGACGAGGTTTACGGCGACCTGGCGCTCGACGACCCCGCCAAGTTCACCGAGGAGACTCCGTACCACCCGTCCTCGCCGTACAGCTCGACCAAGGCGTCCTCCGATATGCTCGTGCGCGCCTGGACCCGCACCTACGGCCTGCGCACCACGATCTCCAACTGCTCCAACAACTACGGACCCTACCAGCACGTGGAGAAGTTCATCCCCAGGCAGATCACCAACATCATCGACGGCGTCCGCCCCAAGCTCTACGGCCGCGGCGAGAACGTCCGCGACTGGATCCACACCGAGGACCACTCCTCGGCCGTCTGGGACATCCTCACCAAGGGCCGCATGGGTGAGACCTACCTCATCGGAGCCGACGGGGAGAAGAACAACATCACCGTGCTGCGCATGATCCTCGAGGCGATGGGAAAGGACCCCGAGGACTTCGACTGGGTCGCCGACCGCCCCGGCCACGACCACCGCTACGCCATCGACTCCACCAAGCTCCAGCGCGAGCTGGGCTGGAGGCCGGCGCACACCGACTTCGCCGAGGGCCTGAAGCAGACCATCGACTGGTATGTGGCCAACGAGTCATGGTGGCGCCCTAACAAGGAGGCCACCGAGGCCCGCTACAGGGCACAGGGGCAGTAGCGTGCCCTGTAGTATCATGGTTTTGATGGGTTGAGGGCAACGGGGGATTAAATAGCCGCCTGATGCCCTCAATTATTGTTAGCAGACAACGTATCTAGGACATTTGTGCATAGATTGAAGGCAGTCTGACTCCATGTGAATCGCGAGCAGACTAAGTCATGAACATTATGAGAGTGCTCAAAAAGTAAATCCGGGTTTTCGAAATATACTAGGACAGCCTTTTGAATAGAGCCAATTGCGCAGTCTTTCAAAACTGTACCGAAATTGCTTTCGGGGATGATATCGGATGCGCCTGCACAATTACTAACTACGATTGCGCATTTTTGAGCTGCAGCTTCAAGAAGAACGGTTGGCATGCCTCTGGATATTCACTAGGCATAAGAAAACAGCTCGCATAGCGTAGCAAGGATGACATGTCAGATTCATTCAATCTTCCGACAAAATGGATTCTTTCATTTTGCGCGTTGGATACCGCTGTATTTAATGGGCCGCTGCCAGCAATAATCAAATGAATGTTTTTGCCATGAATGCCGTCGATTGCTTCTATTGCCTTCATAACGCCTTTTTCCTCAATTAGGCGACCGGCATATGCAACAACAAATGCATCGGGAGATATATTAAGCTCAGAATTCCAGTCTCTTTTTGATGCAGATGAGCAGTATGCATCAGCATCAATCGAGTTGGGTATTACGGAATGGGGCGAAAACCCCAAGCTTTTTATCCACTGTAAACTTCGATTCGAAACTGCGCATGCAACCGGCTTGCTTCTGGAAATGATTTTTGTTGACAGTCCTTCATATAATCGCATGAGATAACCCATTGGACTTATTTCTGTAGACAAGTATCCAGAGCTATGATCAATTAAAACTGGCCGTATGTGCTTTTTCTCGGCAACCCTGCATGCAAAATGGCAAATCGGATAATAACGAGTATTAATAATAATATCGCTGATGGGAAATTCCATTATTTGACGGAAAGCCCGAAATGTGCTCGGTATCGGCTTAATTATAGGAAATCTGTCATTCATAAGAGACACTGAGGGTATCTCAATTAGGGAGACGTTGTTTTCGCTTACAAAGCCGCCAGTTCTTTCCGAATCTGAAGAGGTGACAACAACAACTTCGTTGCCAAGCTCAGCCAATTTCTTGGCGAGGTTTTCAGTGTATCGCTCCACACCTCCCATATGAGGGGCGTAATATGCGCTGGCAATTAGTATTCGTCGCACGGTTATCCTTTGCGTCAAGTGGTTGTCGTTGTTAAGGGCAATTACAGTTTAGAAATGATGTAGTATGCAGGCCAGTCAAGGTGAAATTTCTGCAAACCAAGCAGCACCCCTACTCCTAGGCGAATTTTTAAGGTCTGGCCTTTTGGTTTTAGAATACCTATATGAGGATTCTTTAGATAGTTCGGAAAATGCTTACGTGCGTGCGAGAAAACGAAGTCATATTTTGATTTCATCAGCTCTGGACCGCAACCCCTATTAAAAACAACCAAGGCATTGATCATGTTTGCTAAATAGGTGTATTCAATAACATCGAATCTGCTTTTCGGAAGTTTTGAGAGATCGTGGCTTTCAAGGAAAAGGTCAAACATTTCCGCCATGATTTGCTCATGATTTTTCTTGTAGCTCATTGAACCGGTGATGGATTGGCGATTGAAGTAGTAATAATAGCCCTCGTATGGAATGATTTTCACTTTCGCGTTGCAGTAAAAGGCGCAGAGGCTAAAGTAGATATCCTCACCGCAGGGGACACCGGTAAAGCCCAGTTTGTTTTCTTCGATAAAGGACTTTTTAAAGAGTTTTGCCCATGCAATCGCATAGGTTGTCGTACTCCATACGCTGTTTGATATGCGATGCCTTTTCAGTTTGCCATCAATATCCCTTATAAAACCTCCTGCGATGATGTCGTAGTCGCCATCTTCGGCTGCCTGAAGATAAGTTTCGATGTAATCGGGGGCGACATAGTCGTCGCTGTCTACAAAGAGGACATATTCACTATGAACATACTTGAGGGCTCTTTCTCTCGTGCGACCAAGGCCTAAATTGATTTCGTTATCTAGGACCCGAATTTTAGAAGGGTATTTCTTCTGGTATTCCGCGAGAACGAGACTACTGTTGTCGGGACTGCAGTCATTTACGCAGATCACTTCATAATCAGAGATAGTTTGATTAATGAGGCTGTCAAGACAGCGACCGAGATATTTTTCAACGTTGTAAACAGGGACAATGACCGTCGCTTTCATTTGAGTTCCTTATCGCCATGGTAAATATTGCCGGGTATATGTAAGGGGATATGCTCGTGCGCTTCCTATCCTGCAAGCCAATAGAAAGAGCATATATATAATAATGGTATGATTCAACTGCTCATAGGATATATTGAATGGTTGTTCAGGTTCTACTGATGTGTCACGAGAGAATGGTGTTCGATTGTCGTCTAGGTCGAATGTGCTTGTTGCGATTCCTGCGTACAACGAAGAGGAATGCATTGAAGGCACCGTAAAAGAGCTCCGTTCGATTGCTCCAGAGTTTGACTTCATTATTATTAATGATGGTTCACACGATCGAACGGGGGAGATTTGCGATTCATTGGCTGTAATGTCATCACTATGCCAATAAACTGCGGCTTGACTGTTGGTTTTCAGACAGCGGCTCGATATGCTGTTGATCATGGATACGACTATATGATCCAGTTTGATGCTGACGGGCAACATCGCCCAGAGTATTTGGCTGGTCTTGTTGAGAAAGCGGTAAATACTGGTTCCGACATTGTTATCGGTTCTAGGTTTCTGACTGTTCGCAAAGATAAATCGATGCGCATGGTTGGTTCACGCATGATTACCGTCTTGATTAAGATGTTGACCGGTCATCGCATTAGTGATCCCACATCTGGCTTCAGGCTGTTTAGCCGCCCTGTACTCGAAAGATATTATTACGACAACACTCTTAATCCCGAGCCAGAGTCACTTGCTTTGTTTTTAAAACAAGGATACTCGGTTTCCGAAGTTCAGGTTTCAATGCGTGAACGTCAAGGTGGAGAGAGCTACTTAAATCCGGTTAAATCTATGCAGTATATGCTCCGGGTATTCGTAACGCTTCTTATTGTTCAGTGGTTTAGGTGATGGTTATGTCTATATCACTTCGCGTGTTGCTAATTGTTAGCGCTGCTGTTGTTTTGTTATTTGTAGTCCGAAAGCTTAAGAAGTCCCAGATGCAAGTTCTGGATTCGCTTTTTTGGCTGTTGTTTAGCTTGAGCTTTGTGATACTAGGCATTTTTCCTGAAATAGCAGTCGCTTGTTCGGCGCTATTTGGTTTTGTTTCGCCTTCAAACTTAGTGTTTTTGTATGTGATTGCCGTTCTCGTTGTTCGCGATTTCTGCAATTCTCTTAGGTTGGCCAGGCTAGAGGAAAGATTGAATTCTCTCGTTCAAGCGGTGGCTTTAGATAAATAGCATCTGCAGTTTGATATTGGTGCGTTCGTTACCATACTGCTTGTTTTGTTATGTTAATTTGACGAGGCGTAGACTGCGCTCACGCTAGTCATTTTGGCTGTTCACGCCTCGCACGCCATGCGTGCTTCGATAGATGGGATTCAATAGGCATCAAGTATTTCGGATCAAGAAATTAAGCACAGGGTCGAGTTTATTGACGTTGCCAAGACACTTGCAATTATCGCGGTCATCGCAGGCCGTACCGCGATTCGCTTTTTGGGTTTAGGCGCCGGATCACAGCTCATTTTCGCTTTGGCGTTTACTTTTCACCTCCCAGTCTTCTTCGTAACGAGTGGTTATTTCTTACATGTCGATAGACGTTATGAACTTGCAAAGGAGGTCAGGGCGTTGGTCATTCCTTATGCGGTTTCTTCAATTCTCATAATCACTTTTGTGAGCGCATAAAACGTCTTTCTGCATGATATGGGATCAACGAAGCAACTCTTCAAGGATTGGTACTCTGCTAGTGTGTATGGCGCGGGGGATGTCCCCTCGACTGAACTTGCAGTTTGCCCTTTACATGTGCGTATCGGTGGAACATGGTTCCTTCTTGCACTATTATGAGCGAGAATGATTGCAGTCAAACTGTTTAAGATAAAACGACCAATATTGCTTTCCCTCCTGTGTTTCTTTTTAGGACTACTCTCTGCTCACGTAGTCTTCGTTCCTTTCGATATTCAAACTGGATTGTGCGCCGTTCCCTTTGTAATGCTGGGAACTTATGAAAATAAACATGGCTGGTTTACGGAGAAAATCGGTGCTGAATTCGTAATTCCTACGTTGTTTGCCGTCTGGCTCTGGGCTGTTGTTGGTTTTAATGGATTCTCGATGGCTATGTGTGATTACGGAAGGTCAGTTTTTGATTTTGTTCGCAATATCGTTGGCGCAATCGCAAGCCTCTGTGCCTTATTTTATTTTTGGCGTTGATCGAACAGGGAGGGCATAATTTATCAAAATTATGGTAAACACTTAGCCGGTTGGGCTCTCTTACGCTGTATGTACCGATGGTTCATGTTGCAGAAGATGACATATTAAGGTGGGGGCAAATCGTAGAAGCGGTTGGCGCTCTTAGCCAAGGGCTGGCGTGGCTTGGTGTGCTTGTTGTTCGAATACTTGCTGACGTCTGCATCGCTATGTTATTGCAACGTTTGATTCAGTTTCTGATGTCTAAAGTCCAAAGCTGATAAATAGCCGGTACTATCAAGAATCTTTCGTAAATTGGTCGATCCGACTCCGTGCGATTCCCAGATTTCCTTTTCGACCTTCAACCCGTCCCTCATCTCTGGCTTCTGTGCTGTCAAAGGATCGTGTACAGCGCGGTCTGGGTTGCATGGGCTAGACAAACATTAGACAGCGCTGCGAGATCGGCCGTTAGCAATAAAGGGCACCGGGGCCAATGATAGGCCCGGTGCCTTAGCACAATAACAACGGTGCTTTTTCGCGATATTCGGCAGTGTTCAAGCGAGTAAATACTCACTATAGGCTATTGAAAATTAATTCTATATAGTTTCATATCGTCTTTTGCTAAGACAAGACTAAAACCGGGTGTGTTTTCGTTAATCGATGTTATGCCGCTCCAATCATTTTCGTTATAACCAGCAAAGTACCTTTCCGGTTCACCTTCAGATTCGCCGATATCAAGCATCAAAACATATTCAATATGATCATTCTTGAGGGCATCCCTGATTTGTTGACAATCAAGATAATTGGATAATTGTTTTCTATAGAGCCAGCTGTGCTCTGTCTCCGTTGAATTTTTTGATCCGCTGATATGAGGATCTCGATAATATGTATTCAAATCTTGAATGTCATAAGCAAGGCAGCTTCCATCAAATGGAATGTTGATGACTTTTGCTCCAGGTTTTATGAGCTTGTTGGATTCGTTGACAAAGTCTATTTCATCCGATGAGTAAACACTCGGGGACTCTTTGTCAAACTTGTAATCAAGGAGCCTCTTGTAGTCTTGAAAAGTTGTTGGATAGCCCAGTAAATTATCAACGAAAAACGGGAAGCAAACTAGCAGGATAATCAAAACCGATGCGACCAGTTTTAATATTGGCGTTTCTTTGGCTATTATGTTGTGACAATTCGATATCTTATCATCCAATAACGAAAATAATGAAGCTAATCCAATGCAGATTAGGGGCATAGCTGCTAAAGATGTGCAGGCTGCGATTCTATTGTGATCGCAGTACCAAAAACCACAAAGATATTGTTTTACTGCTCCATCGCTGCTTACTGCAATAATAAACATGAATGCGGTTAGCAGATAAGAGGCAACTATCCAGCGAATTTCTTTTTTTCGCAGTGTGTGAGCTAATCCGATGCAAAGTAAAATCAATAAAATGGGTTCATTTGAATCTCGGGTAAAACCAAAAAGTAAAAGGGAATTAACCGCCTTAATTAAGGATTGGTTTGCTGGCCATGTGTAGTTTACAACGCCTTGAAATGATGGATGCAAAAAACAGATGGTCCATATGGTCATGATGCAGGTAAAGAGGCCAAGCATGGAAAGTGCTGGGATGAGTTTGCCTTTGTTATAGGCTTTGACCTTACTAACTAGGGTGTCAGATAATAATGGAATACTAAGCACCCCTAGCGTAAAGAGTCCATTTGGATGTGATCCGCTTATTGCAATTATTGTCAGTAAAAACAAAATGACTTGGTGCAAATTTAGCTTGTTCTCTTTAATTGCATTGCAGATTTCAATCTCTACTGAGAGCGCCGCGGGAATTAAAGAAAGAGACAATAAATTGGGGTATAACGGGCCCCATACAATGAACCTCCAAGGAAATCCGACAATTAGTAGGCAGCCTACGGCTCCGGTGATTGATAAGTTTCTATTGTTTGGGTCAATTGCTCTGAATAGCGCGTAACAACCCGTGGTATATACCGTTGCGATGATTACTGCGGCTGTTAAGTTTTCAGCCACCTGGACAGCTACTCCAGAAGAGAAAATCGAAAGAGCTGCGATTATATGAAATATAGAAGGGTAAAAGGTGCCCGCAGTGTTTACTTCAGGGCTGACTGAGGTATCAAAATAAGCGCTTGTGGATAACACTGATAAGATTTTACTCGATGCCATGTTCTTAATAATGGCTAAATGAGTCGCGTTGTCATTGTCTGGCTGGAATGCTTCAAATCCATGCTGGTGCCTAAATAGAACAAAAAGAACCAATAGAACACCAATAAGCACGTAAAAACTCAGGATGAAAAGTTGATCAGCTTTGTTGTTAAAGGAACCGTATCTATGTTTTATGAGTGAATAGATTATAAGCAAAACGACCGTTGGAATCAGGAGCATTGATACAACGCCTGCATTAATGCTGAGTGTATGAAGAATTACTCCTAAAGATAAGAGAATGCAGCAACTAACAGGAGGTGCTATCGCTATCGATTTTGCATTGTCGTATCCGAGGCATTTTGTTAGTAAACAGCCAGGTACGAATATAGAAAATACAATTGCAATTATAGCGATAGCGATAGTCACGAAATTCCAATCAGCTAGAAGATCAGCATAGACGACAGATTTAGATTCCTAGATACCTTTTCCAGAACTCGTCTGATGTAACGATCGGCCTGCTCCGAGAATAGGCTTTAGAGAGTTCTTTCTCACATCTCTTGTATTGTTTAACATCGGCTTTGTAACGCTTTAGGATCTTGGCGTACTCCTCGGTATCTTTTGTCCTAATACAGCCCATTCGGTTGTACCAGTCAATAACAATAATGTACTTTTTCCCTCGGATTGCTCCGGCGGGATATTCCCAACCGTGTACGGGGATGACTGCAAATCCAGAACCATCTCCTGTTAGAAATCTTTGCTTATTATCGGTAATAAAATCGACCAGTCTTTGCGAAATCGATCTCGGCTTGTCTCCAGCAATTAATTGTCTGTCAATATTATCAATGGAAAAGCCTTCAATTCCAATCTTGCGAGCTTGTC
Source organism: Coriobacteriaceae bacterium AM48-5 (assembly GCA_027669525.1). Taxonomy (GTDB): domain Bacteria; phylum Actinomycetota; class Coriobacteriia; order Coriobacteriales; family Coriobacteriaceae; genus Collinsella. The sequence continues at coordinate 16,199 of JAQEDJ010000009.1, forward strand.
TCTCTAGCTCGCTGAATGGAACCATTGCTTCCTTCTTCTTATTTGCCTCCATGAACGTTTTCTCGGCAATTCCGATTTCGCTATAGTAATCGGGTCCTTTCATGAAGTCCTCGAATGCATCAAGAACTAAGCTGGCATTTTTATAACCATACTTTTTGAGCTCGAGTCGAACGTTATTTTTTAATTCGTACATGAAATCAGAGTTTGCTCCGAATCCAGTGGTGAATTTTGCAATAAGTGTGTTCCTCGTTGTTTGGTAGCGCTCAACTGCCGCGTTGTATCTAACGTGGAAACTTTCATGCCAGATGCAGATGCTGTTCATCGTCATAAAAGGTTTATTGCATCGAACGCCGTATTCCGCATCATCGCACCTAACAAAATAGGGAAGAGGCAATCCGTTTTCTTCTATAGTGCTCATCGGTATACAGCAATACCACCATGCCGCGTAGCGGGCGTTGGTGTCACGAATGTTTTTTGGGATTCTAAACGTCTCGTTATAAACAATGTCTTCAAAACGGGATAGGTATAAGGGCGGTTTAGCGGGGGAGAAAGAGCCGAGAGGGGTCATATAGCCAGTGTCTTCCCACTGTTGATCAGCAATGCCGTAATTTAGCATTGCGCCGCTAATCATCGCTTCGTTATAGTCGTTGTTTACTATCCTTAGCAGGTTATAAGTTCTTTTGATGCTCTCTGGAGATACAGCTACGTCGTCGTCCATAAGCAGAACGTGCGTTGCTTTCGGTTTCTGCTCTTTGGCAAGAATCATCCCGTAAGTGAAGCCGCCTGCGCCGCCAACGTTCTGGTTAGGATGAATATGGACATGGCCGTTTTCCAGGCTGATGAATCGAGCGTTCTGCCATTATCTATTACGTGCATATTAAAGTGGTCGGCGATTGGGTCGGCGCTATCAAGGATTGCCGTTTTGACGAGCTCGATATTGGACTTAATGTACTGTTCTTTTTTGAAGGTTGTAGTAGCCAAAACAAGCTCAACGTCTTTTAGGGGCTGATCCGTCAAGACTGAGTAGTAGCTGTTTCGAATTTGTACGGGTCCTGTAGTACGAATGATAAAACCGACCAGAATTGTGTCATCGCTCGTTACCAGTTCGGTATCTAGAACAACAAAGGAGTCGGATTGCTCTATGCATCTTTTCGTGGCATCAAGAACAATTGGACATGATGAAAATCTATCAGAGGTTGTTTGCAACACCTCGCACGAAGCACCCTTTAGTTCGAGGTGAAGATAATACTTTTGTGCGTTTGTATAAGTATTAAGTTTATTAATCGAAAGCGCGTTGAAATAAGTGCTGAAGTCAAATTCGCCTTCGCCGTTGAGTTCCCAGGCATCACTATCGGGAAGAAAGACAACGGGTTCAGTTGAACGACAATACAAAGAGGGATAATTGACCGCGCGTGCGCTGTGCTCCAAGAGTACATTTGCGAACTTCATCAGGGCATTTAAATCTCCATTTCTTGTAAATAATCCTGATTCATTATATAGATATACGCGATGTTTCACATTATTCATAAGGTGTTGTAGATGCCTGCAGAGGTGCGCGACTTACAGTCAATTTAGGCGATAATGTTATTGCTTGTATCTTCTCGAGGTAAGTATGGGAGTTTATTTTGAAACTTAATTATAAGTTAGCCAACATAGTGTGCTGCGTTGATGACCACGCGATTTCCCACTCGGAGCTCTATTATCGGATTGAACGTGGCAGTATTGTGCATGCCCTTCCCGGGAATCGCTTGCAGATTAACGGAACCGTTGACTTTATGACGTATGTCAACGGATTTTCCGCTTTGAAATGGAGTCAATACGCGCAGCTCGATGAGGTCTGTCTGAATTTGGTTCTTGATGGATCGGGGCTTGTGCACATTTATGGCGTAGAACATGGGTCACTCGATCCAGTGCAAATTAAACAGGTTCCTTTTTCTCCTGAGACTGGATTGGGCTCGTTGGCCATTAGTGTCTGTCTGGAGAATTTTGACCTTATTGGGTTCTCTATATCCTCCGAGGAATCGACTACCGCGACTTTGGTTAAGGGCTGTTATACCGCAACGGTGGATGGGGACGAGGTAAATCGTGTTGACCTCGCTTTGTCTACGACAACGTTTAAAAATGAGAGATATATCATTCCCAACATCGATCTTGTTAAAGAGGGCATCTCCAAAGAGGACGGTCCGATTCGCGACCACTTCCACATGTTTGTCGTCGACAATGGGCAGACGCTCGATTTTGCATCGCTTTCCGATGATCTGGTCACCGTGCTCCCGAACCCCAACACGGGCGGTTCGGGAGGATTCGCACGTGGAATGATGGCGGCCACTGAAACTCCTGATCAGTACACTCACATCATTTTGATGGATGACGATGTCTCTATTATGCCCGAGAGTTTGATCCGCACGTTCAATCTCCTCTCTCTTGCTAAAGGCAAGTATAAGGATGCCTTTATTAACGGCGCCATGCTCTCAATGGAGGACCCTACTCGTCAGTTCGAGGATGTTTCGTATGTGGCGACCACTGGTGCCTATCGTCGCGTAAAAGAGGACTTGAATGTTGGCAAGCTGGCTGACATCCTCGAAAATGAACGCACAAACGTCGAGGTTGACCAGGCTTACGGAGCCTGGTGGTATAGCTGTATTCCGGTGAAGGCTATCGAAAAGAACGGTCTTCCCATGCCTTTCTTTATCCGCTGTGACGACGTTGAGTTTGGCATGCGCAATAAGCCTGTCTACATGACCATGAATTGCATTTGTGTGTGGCATGCAAGCTTTGAGGGGCGTTTCAGGGCTTCGGTGGATTGTTATCAATATTTCCGCAACTTCTGTGCCATGATTGCTCTCGATGATTGTGCTGATGAGAAGATGTTTGTCCTTCGTATTCAGCGAGGGGTACGTCAGAATTTGCGCGATATGGATTATCAGGCTGCCGAGTTTATTCTTGATGGCTTTGAGGACTATCTGCGCGGCCCTGAGTATCTCCAGAAGCTTGATGGCGCTGCAACTATGATCGGTAAGGGTAAGCTAAACGAAAAGCTGATTCCTGTTTCCGAGATGGACCCAGAGCTTCTACGCAAGGCCGGGGTTACGAAGCAAGTGCTCGCTAATGCTAATCTGGAATTCCATCCTTCGAAGTTTATGAAGTATTGGAGATCTATTCCTTACGACAAGCATTATCTTCCCGATGCGCTGCTGTGCGGGAAACCTGGCTATGTAGTAAAGAACGGCAGCTGTACGCTTGAGGGCAACTCGACGCGCTGCAAGACGCTGGTCTTTCTTGATCCGACCCGCGAGAAGGGATCGGTTCGTACGATGGACCGAGCGCGGTTCAAGAGCGTTCGCTGCCGAGAGCGCGAGCTGATGGCGCGCTATCGCAAAGAAGGCAAGAGCGTCAGGGGGGCATGGAAAGATGCCATGCCGTACATGACTTCGCGAGAGTTTTGGGAACAGTATTTAGGTCTGAAATAAGAAGAGGTCCGGATTAAGTCCGGACCTCTTCTTATTTTGAATAGGTTTTATAGGCTTGTAGCTCCCATTGTTTTCTTTCGACCTTCGCAACCGAGTCGAGGATTAGTCCCGTTGCTAGGCTCAACCCACACAGGAACATGAATGAGGCCGCAAGTATGGCCGTGGGGAAGCGGGGGACTAAGCCGGTTTGGAAGTACTCCGCAACAATTGGAATTCCGAGGGCAAGGCCTATGATGGCGAAGATGAGCGCTATAAGGGTAAAGAACTTGAGCGGACGATAGTCTTTAAAGAGCGTTCCAATCATTGCGATGACCTTGATGCCGTCGCTAACGGTGTTGAGCTTGGACTCGGAGCCTGCGGGCCGATCGCGATACTCCACCGGCACGTCTTTAATTCGCCAGCGGTGATCGACAGCGTGGATGGAGAGCTCGGTTTCGATCTGGAAGCCCTCGCTCAAAACGGGGAAGGTCTTGACGAAGGGTCTGCTCATGGCTCGGTAGCCGGTCATCACGTCGTCAAAGCTGTAGCCGTAAATCCACTTGATCATGGCGCGAACAAGATTGTTGCCAAAGCCGTGGAAGGCCCTCTTGTTCTCTTCGGCATAGGTGCCGTTTGACAGGCGATCGCCAACGGTCATATCGGCTTCGCCGTTAAGGATGGGATCGCAAAGCGCCTTTGCCGCCTCGGCGGGGTAAGTGTCGTCTCCATCAACCATTAGATAGCATTCGGCGTCGACATCACGGAACATTTGGCGGCACACGTTGCCTTTGCCCTGCCTAGGCTCGTGGCGCACCGTAGCCCCGTGCTGCTTGGCGACCTGTGAAGTGTCATCGGACGAGTTGTTGTCGTAAACATAGACAGTTGCGCCGGGCAGCTCTCGATGAAAATCGTCGACAACTTTGCCAATCGTCAACGCTTCGTTGTAACAGGGGATTATGACGGCGGTACTCGAATAGTCCATGTAGGACCTCCTTTAATGACTCATCTGGTCGAAAGTATACCTATCGCCTGCCCCTTTGCTTAGATATGGGTTAGTTCTCCAGATTTGTTGCGGTGGGTTATCGCCTGCGCGGGAGGGCTATACTTTCCACTGTTATGTTATACGAGACAAGGAGTTGGTCCGTGGCTGACAACGTAGAGAGTCAGAAAGCGGTGGCTAAACCGGCCTCTCACGCTAAAAATGATTTTGAAAAGGACAAGTTCATTCTTAAACAGCTTGTCACCAAAGATTTTAAGATCAAATATCGTCGCAGTGTACTGGGAGTGGCATGGTCTGTGCTTAACCCGCTGCTGATGATGGTTGTTATGTCGATAGTGTTTTCGACGATTTTTGGGCAGAGCCGCAATGGATCGATTACGCCCGAGATGTATCCGTTGTATCTGATTGTCGGTAACATAACGTTCTCCGTCATGTCTGAGTCGACAAATCAGGCGCTTATGTCCATCATTTGGGCGTCTTCTCTGCTCAAGAAGGTTAAGGTCCATCGCTGGGTATTCCCGGTGCAGAAGGTACTGTTCTCTCTTGTCAACTTTTCCTTCTCTTTGGTTGCCGTCGCCCTTGTTATGCTCTTTTTCCGTGTTGTCCCTACCTGGCATTTAATTTTGCTGCCGGTTTGCTTGCTGTTGCTTATGTGCTTCTGCATGGGCTTGGGCATGATGCTGTCGGCACTGGCGGTCTTTTTCCGCGACGTTATGCACCTGTGGACCGTTGTTATCACGGCCTGGATGTATCTGACGCCTATTTTCTGGACGACCGATTACATCAGCCAGATGGCACACTGGATTCAGGTGCTCGTGGTTGTCAATCCCATGTACAACTACCTCCAGTTTATGCGTGACATCTTCCTGTTTAATACCGTGCCCTCTGCGCTTACCTTTGGGCTGTGTGTTGCTTGGGCTGTTATCGCCCTTGCTGCTGGCTATACCGTGTTCCACAAGACCGAGCACAAGTTTATTCTCTACATCTAAGGAGTGCTGTTCATGACTGAATCTGCTATTGATTACAGCAAGCAGCCCCTTGCTGTTGAGGTCAAAGACGTCACCATGATCTTTAATATGGCGTCTGAGTCGCTTACAAACCTCAAGGAGTACTTTATTAAGCTCGCAAAGCACGAGCTGTTCTTTGAGGAATTCCGCGCGCTTAAACACATTTCGTTTGATGTGCATCGCGGCGAGGTCGTTGGCCTTGTTGGCACCAACGGTTCCGGCAAGTCTACGATGCTCAAGATTATCGCTGGCGTTTTGGAGCCGAGCGAGGGCGAGGTTAAGGTTCACGGCAATATTGCACCGTTGATTGAGCTTGGCGCCGGTTTCGATCCCGAGCTTACCGCTCGAGAGAATATTTACCTTAACGGTGCGCTGCTTGGCTATACCAAGGAGTTTATCGACGCTAGTTTTGACGAGATCATCGAGTTCGCTGAGCTTAAAGACTTCGTTGACATGCCGCTGAAGAACTTCTCTTCGGGTATGGTTGCGCGTATTGCCTTTGCTATCGCCACGATTACCGAGCCCGATATCCTCATCGTTGATGAGACGCTTTCTGTTGGCGATGTCTTTTTCCAGCAGAAATGCGAGCGCCGTATTCAGCACTTTATTGAGAGCGGCGACGTCACGGTCTTGTTCGTTTCTCACTCCATGGAGCAGGTTGAGCGTATTTGCCAGCGTGCCGTATGGATCGAGAAGGGTGACCTGCGCATGGATGGTCCCGTGGACGAGGTCTGCAAGGCGTACCACGACCAGTTCAAGTAGGTTATAATTTATTAGCCGCGTGAACTCGCACTCGCCTGGATACGCGACTTTATGCTCCATTAGCTCAGTCGGATAGAGCAGGGGACTTCTAATCCCAAGGTCGACGGTTCGAATCCGCCATGGAGCACCAGAGAGTTTTTGAAGACCCGGTTATTGTGCCGGGTCTTTGCTTTGCGCATGTTCTTTCGTGCAATTGTTTAAACGTGGGCTGCAAGACATGGGGATGACTTGCAGCCCGTTTTCTCAAATGGAAATGGTGCGTTTCGATCGCTCCATAAATAGGTCCGGCACAGCAATGAGCTGTGCCGGACTTCCTGCTTGTGCGTTTATGACCGCCTTGTTTACGCCTCCGTCGGCTCCACGCCCAGCTCGTTGCGGACGAGCTCGAAGGCGGCGGCGATGGCCTTGTCCATGTCGTAGTACTTGTAGCCGCCCAGGCGACCGGCGAAGATCACATCGCCCTCCTGTGCCGCCAGCTCCTCGTACTGCCTGTACAGGGCCTCGTTCTTGGCGTCGTTGATGGGGTAGTAGGCTCGTCGCCGGGCTTCCAGTCGGCCGGGTACTCGCGCGTGATGACGGTCTTCTCCTGCGTGCCGAACTCGAAGTGCTTGTGCTCGATGATGCGCGTGTAGGGGATCTCGCGCTCGGTGTAGTTGACCACGGCCACGCCCTGGTGGTCCTGCTCGTCGAGGGTCTCGGTCTCGAAGCGCAGGCTGCGGTACTCGAGCGTGCCCAGCTTGAAGTCGTAGAACGCGTCGATGGGGCCGCAGTAGATCGTCCTGGCGGCGATGTCGGGCTCGGCGGCGGCCAGCTCCTTGTACTCCACGCCGCAGCGCACCTCGACGCCCTCGAGCATGTTGGCGACCATCTTGGTGTAGCCGCCCATGGGGATGCCCTGGTAGCGGTCGTTGAAGTAGTTGTTGTCGTAGGTGAAGCGGCAGGGGAGGCGCCTGATGATGCTCGCGGGCAGGTCGCGGCAGTCGCGGCCCCACTGCTTCTCGGTGTAGCCCTTCACGAGCGTCTCGAAGATGTCGCGGCCGACGAGCGACAGCGCCTGCTCCTCGAGGTTTGCCGGCTCTCCGATGTTCTCGGCGGCCACCTGCTCGGCGATCTTGGCGCGGGCGTCCGCAGGCGTGACGACGCCCGGCCACATCTTGGCGAAGGTGTTCATGTTGAAGGGCATGTTGTACATGTTGCCGTGGAAGTTGGCGACCGGCGAGTTGACGTAGTTGTTGAACTCGGCGAAGCGGTTGACGTAGCCCCAGACGTCCCTCATGGAGGTGTGGAAGATGTGCGCGCCGTAGCGGTGGACCTGGATGCCCTCGACGTCCTCGGTGTAGACGTTGCCGGCGATGTGGTCGCGGCGGTCGATGACCAGGACCGACTTGCCGGCGCGCTTGGCGGCATTGGCGAAGACGGCGCCCGAAAGGCCGGCGCCGACGACGAGGTAATCGTACTGGGACATGGATAAGCTCCTTTGTATGTCAATTGGACAGTTACTTTAGTTTAGAGACAAACATACTTGATGTGTTCGTCCCTGGGGTTAGTGTAACAGACGTTCCCTCAGCAGCTCCAGCGCGTGTGCGTAGCCCTGCAGGCCCTCGCCAGTGATGGTGGCGAAGCAGGCCAGGCGTGCATAGCTCACCTGGCGGAAGTCCTCGCGGGTCTCGACAGCGCTGATGTGCACCTCGACGGCAGGGATGGCGACGGCCTTGAGGGCGTCGAGGATCGCGACGCTCGTGTGCGTGTAAGCCGCCGGGTTGATGACGATGCCGTCGACCTTGCCGTAGGCTCCTGGATCTTGTCGACGATGCTGCCTCGTGGTTGGACTGGAAAACCTCGACCTCGTCGAAGCCCTGTGCGGCGCCTGCTTCCTGGCAGATCTGCACTAAGCGGTCGTAGTTGTCGCTGCCATAGATGCCCGGCTCGCGAATGCCGAGCATGTTGAGGTTGGGGCCGTTGATGACGAGTGCTTTCATGGTTGCTTCCTTTGCGATTGGAAAACCACCACAAAGGTGCCTGTCCCCTTTGTGGTGGTTTTGGTTAGAGAGCGGGTGGGAGGGTGTCGAGGAGGGCTTGGGCGGTGTTGGCGGCGCAATCGCGTGAGTCGATGATGTAGTCGGCCCAGGCGCGGTAGCGCGGCATGCGCTGTTCGGCCAGCTTATCGATGCCGTCGCGCGCGGTGATGGGGCGGCCCTTGTGGGCGAGCTCGTCGAGCTTGCGGTTGAGCATCACGATCTGACTGTTCTGGTGCAGCAGCGGATAGTTTTCGTCGCGCGTGACCACACCGCCGCCGGTGGAAAGCACCAGGCCGCTGCGCTTGGAGATGTCGGCCAGCGCCGCCGTCTCCTGTTCGCGGAAGGCCGCCTCGCCGCGTTCGACGATAAAGTCGGCGCAGGGCATGCCAAGGCGTTCCTCGAGGGCGCGATCGAGGTCGATATGCTCGCGTCCCGTGAGCAGGGCAATCTGCTCACCCACGCGGGTCTTGCCCGAGCCCGGCATGCCGATCAGCGCGATGTTCTGTTCGCGGTGGGACAGGTGCTCCGTTACGTCCAGGATGCGCTCGCGCGGGGTGACCTTGCCGGTATAGCGCTCGACGGCCTGTGCCGCTTGGGCCACGAGCATCAGCAGGCCGCCGATGCAGGGGATGCCGCGGCGCTCGGCCTCGAGCATGAGTCCCGTGCGAGCGGGGTTGTAGACAATGTCGATAACGCCTTCGAGCGCATCGAGTCCTTCGAGCGTGCAGGGGGCGTCGGGGCAGTGGGGGTACATTCCGGCAGGCGTGCAGTTGACGAGCAGCGCGGCTTCGGACTGCTGCGCGATGTTGCCGTAGTTGACCTCGCTCGTGCGGCCCACCGGCACGACGGTGGCGCCCAGATCGCCGAGCACCATACTTGCCGTGGTGCCGGCACCGCCGGTGGCTCCGAGCACGAGGACCTTCTTGCCGGCGACCTCTACGCCCAGCTCCTCGACGAGGCACTGAAAGCCGAAGTAGTCGGTGTTGTCGCCGCGCAAGCGGCCGTCAGACAGGCGTGTGATGGTGTTGACGTTGTCCATACGCTCGGCCAGCGGGCTCAGCTCGTCCAGATATTCCATGACGGGGCGCTTGTAGGGGATGGTCACGTTGGCGCCTTCCCATTCATCGCCCGTCATAAAGGCCTCAAGATCCTCGGGCTCGCGCTCAAATCGCACGTACTCGAGCCCAGCGAGCTCTTTGTAGATGGTCGGCGTGTAGCTGTGGCCCAGCACGCGGCCCAGCACGCCGTAGGGGCGGGTTGCGGCGGTATCGGTCATCTAGAGCACCTCCGTGTAGCTGCCAAAGTAGGTAAAGCTCTCGCACACGTCGTCGATGGAATCGAGCAGGTCGTCGAGGGCCTTGCTGCCAAAGGGGCAGTCCAGATCAAAATAGAACATAAACTCAAAGTCGTGCCCGGGGATGGGGCGGCTCTCGAGTTTGATGAGGTTGATATTGAGCGCGTAGAAGCGCTCGAGCACGCGGTAGAGCGCGCCCGGCTCATTGGTCGTGGTGATCATGAGCGAGGTGCGGTTGGCGCCGGGGTAGACGCGCGGCTCGCGGCTGATGACGACGAAGCGCGTGTAGTTGTTGTCCGAGTCCTGAATGTTGGGCTCCAGCACCTCCAGGCCGTAGAGTGCCGCGCAGCTGCGCGAGGCGATGGCGGCAACGTCGGCACGCTCGGAGCTGGCGACCATCTCGCCGACATGGCCGTGTTGGGGTACTTGGTGGCGTGCAGGTCGTGCGCCTCGATAAAGCTAGCGCACTGCGCGATGGCCTGACCGTGGCTGTAGACCTCGCGCACGTCGGCGAGCTTGGTGCCGGGTTTGACGAGCAGGTTGTGGTCGATCTTGAGGCGCAGCGAGCGCACGATATGGAAGTCGAATTGTGCGAGCAGGTCGTAGACGGCGTTGACCGAGCCGGCGGTGGAGTTTTCGATGGGCAGCACGCCAAACTCGCAAAAGCCGTCGCGCACGGCGCGCATAACGCCCTCGAAGGTCTCGAAGAACGCAATATCGGGCACGTCGAAGAGCTTGCACGCGGCTATCTGACTATAGGCACCTTCCACGCCCTGGCAGGCAACAGTGGCCGTATGAGGGAAGGGTGTGTCGGAGGCTGCAGCCGTGGCGTGGGCCTTTTGCGAGACGGTGATGCCCTTGAGTTCGTTGATGTAGCGCTGCTGCTCGGCCTTGCTCATGCTCATGAGCAAGCGAAACAGGGTGATGGTTTGGGCCTCGTAGCGCTCGGGTGCGCGGCTGGCGAGATTGCTGAGCTTGGAGCGCTCGCGGGCGGGGTCGAAGACGGCCTTGCCCATCTCAATCTTTGATTTGGCGACCTCGGTGGCAATGTCCATGCGCTCGACAAAGCTATTGAGAAGCGTGGTGTCGATGCCATCGATGGCCTGACGAATATCGGCAAGGTCCATGGAGGCCCCTTTCACGTAATGGCAGAGTTGACGGGCAACTCAGGTGAGTCGGGTTAGAGCTGGCCTGCGTCCTCGAGGAGGGCGTCCCAGATGGCGAGGGCGGCGGCTGCCTCGGCTACGGGAACGGCGCGCGGGACGATGCAGGGGTCGTGGCGGCCGTGGACCGAAAGCTCGGCATTTTCCATAGTGTCCATATTCACCGTCTGCTGCTCGCGGCCAATTGAGGGCGTCGGCTTTACGGCCATGCGCCACATGACGGGCGCGCCGGTCGAAATACCGCCCAGGATGCCGCCGGCGTTATTGGACTCGACCTCGATCTCGCCGGTTTCGGCATCGATTCGATACGGATCGTTGTTCTCGCTGCCGCGCATGGCGGCCACGGCAAAGCCCATGCCAAACTCCACGCCCTTTACGGCGGGAATGCCAAACGCGATTTGCGCGATGCGGTTCTCGATGCCGTCAAACATGGGGTCGCCGATACCCGCGGGAAGCCCGTAAATGCCGCACTCCACGATGCCGCCGATGCTGTCGAGTTCGTCGCGCGCGGCTAGGATCTCCTCGCGCATGCGGCCGGCTGCGGCGGCGTCAATGCACGGCAGATCGTTCGTAAGGATCGCCTTGCGGTCGGCCTTGCGATAGACCATGTCGTCCATCGGCAGATCGGAGATGCCGCCGATCTGCGCGACGTGCGCCATGACCTGAATGCCGCGGGCCTCGAGTGCCTGCAGCGCAATTCCGCCAGCGATGCATAAGGGTGCCGTCAGGCGACCGGAAAAATGCCCGCCACCAGCGACATCGTGCATGTTGTGATACTTCACGCGCGCAGGGAAGTCCGCATGTCCGGGACGGGGCTTGCGGCGCAGCTCGGAGTAATCCTTGGAGCGCGTGTTGGTGTTCTCGATAATCGCGGCGATGGGCGCGCCGGTGGTATATCCATCGACAACACCGGCGATGATGTGCGCGGTGTCGGCCTCGCGGCGTTTGGTCGCGGTCTCGTCGCGACCGGGGGCGCGACGGTCGAGGAAGGCCTGCAGCTTCTCCTGGTTCACGGCGAAGCCGCCGGGATGCCATCGAGCGAGCAGCCGATAGCGGGGGAGTGAGATTGGCCGAAGATGCTCAGATGCAAGACGTTGCCAAAGGTCGAGGACATGCTATTCCTCCTCGAGTGTGACCTTGCCGCCCAGCAGGCGGTAGTGGTCGAAGAAATCGGGATAGGACTTGTTGACGGCCTCGGCGCCGTGAATCACGACCTCGCCGGTGGCGCGGCTCGCGGCGATGGCGGCCATCATGGCGATGCGGTGGTCGTTGTGCGAATCGACCTCGCCTCCGGTGAAGGCATCGACACCCTTGATGATGAGGTCGTCACCGGCGATGCGCACCTGCGCTCCCAGCGCGGTGAGCTCGCGGGTGGTGGTGACCAGACGGTCAGATTCCTTGATGCGCAGGCGTGCGCAGTCACGGATGAACGTGCGGCCCTGAGCCAGCGATGCCACGGCCGAGATGACGGGCACCAGGTCCGGAATGTCGTGGGCGCTCATCTCAAAGCCGGCGAGCTTGTCGGACTGCACGGTGGCGGCGTTGGTGGAGCGCACGATGCGGGCACCAAAGCGCGAAAGCGCGGCGAGCACGTTGCGGTCGCCCTGTGCGGAGCTCAGCGACACGCCCTCGACGGTGATGGGGTCGGTGCCGATGGCGCCGGCGCACAGCCAAAAGGCGGCGTTGGACCAGTCGCCCTCGACGGCCACGCTGCCGGGCGTGCGGTACGAGCCGCTGCTCACACGGAAGTTCGTGACCTCGGGCTGACCGTCCTTGGCGGGAATGCGCTCGACGTTGACCTCGACGCCAAAGGCCTTCATGGCCTGGATCGTCAGGTTGATGTAGGGGCGGCTCTCAATGAGGCCAGTCACCTGCACACAGGAGGGCTGGGCGAGCAACGGGGCTGCCAGCAGCAGGCCCGAGATGTACTGCGAGCTTACGTTGCCCGGCAGCACAAAGGTGCCCGGGCGCATGCGTCCGCTTGTCTTGAGCGGAAAACCGCCCAGACCCTGTAGGTCGCAGCCGGCGGCAATGATCTCGTCCGAGAGCGGGGACAGCGGGCGTGCGCCTAGGCGGCCCTGTCCCACAAAGGTTGCCTCTGCCCCCAGCGCGCAGGCGACGGGCAGCATAAAGCGGAGCGTGGAGCCGCTCTCGCCGCAGTCGAGCGTGCCGCCGGCAAGGGCCTTGAGCAGGCCGAACTCAATGCTCTTCATGGTGGGGTGGACCTGGAAGCCGTCCTCGACGGTCTCGATGCGAGCGCCCAGTGCCGTAAGGCAACGCACCGTAGCCTCGATGTCGGCGCAGGTGGTGTTGCAGGTAACGTGCGTCTCGCCGTTGGCAAGCGCAGCGCAGATGATGAGGCGATGCGCCATCGACTTGGACGCGATGGCGGGAACGGTGCCCTTAAGCGGGGACGGGGTGATGCGGGCTAGCATGCGAATGCGTCTCCCTTCTGGCCGAGGCCTCGGCAATGAGTTCGTGGAAAGTGGAAAGCGGCGTGCGGTCGATGCTGCAGCGGCCGATGCCGTGCGGAATCACCAGGTCGATGGTGTCGCCCGCGCGCTTCTTGTCGTGGAGCGCCTCGGCAAAAACGGCATCGGCATCTAGGTCGCAGCGGGTCTTGAGGCCATGGCGGGCGCAGAGCTCCTCGATACGACCGGGCAGTGCAGCATCGCAAATGCCGTGCAGAGCCGCGGCGCGCGTGATGATGCCCATGCCGATCGACACACAGTTGCCGTGTCCGAGCTCAAAGTGCTCGCAGGCCTCGACGGCGTGTCCGGCGCTGTGTCCAAAGTTGAGGAGCTTGCGCTGGTTGATCTCGCGCTCGTCGGCAACGACCACGGCGCGCTTGATGTCGATATTGCGGGCGATGATGAGCGCTACGCGCGCCACATCGCGGTTGAGCAGCTCCAGCGTGAGTGGGGTCTTCTCCAGCTCGGCGAAAAGCTCCGGGTCGGCGATCACGGCGTGCTTGACGACCTCGCCGCAGCCGTCGGCGAACTGCTCGGGCGTGAGGGTGGCCAGGCACCCCACGTCGGCGATAACCACGCTCGGCTGCCAAAAGGCGCCGGCCAAGTTCTTGCCTGCAGCCAGGTCGATGGCGGTCTTGCCACCCACCGACGAATCCACCATGGCGAGCAGGCTCGTCGGGATCTGCACAAACTTGCAGCCGCGCATGTAGGTGGCGGCCACAAAGCCCGCCACGTCGCCCACGACGCCGCCACCGAGTGCCACGATCACGTCGGAGCGCGAAAGCTCGTGCTCGGCCACAAACTCCAAAATGGCAACATAGGTTTCGGCGCGCTTATGGGCCTCGCCTGCTTCGAAGGTGCAGACGCTCACCTCGTAGCCTGACGCCTCCAGGCTCTGCTTAACGGGCATCTGGTAGAGCGGGCCCACGTTGGTGTCCGTCACGATGACGGCCTTGGTGCCGCCGGCAGTGGCGCGCACGAGCGGTCCCGCCTGCTCCAGCAAAAACGTGCCAACATGCACCTGGTAGGGGCGTGCAGTGTCGATATCGATGGTAATCGCCATAAGCTTCGGTCCTTTCGACCTGGCGTGATAGGTTGGTCTAGTGGGAGGCCTCGTCGTCGAGTGCGCGCTTAATGCGGTCACCTTCGGCAAGGAGATTCTCCAGATAGCGCTGGTCGCGGTCTTTGAGCGCACGGCTGTAGGCGCCAAGCGACTCGATCAGATGATCGATCTCGAAGGCGAGCGCGTCGGCGTCGTCGATCATGAGCTCGGACCACATTTGCGGGTTGAGGTGCGCCACGCGGGTGAGATCGCGGTAGCTACCGGCCGAAAAGCCGTGGTGGACCTGGGCAGTGGGGCTTTTGACGTAGGCGTTGGATACCACGTGCGCAAGCTGGCTCGTGAAGGCGATGACGCGGTCGTGCTCGGCGGCGCTGGTCACGCTGAACTTGCCAAAGCCCAAGGGGCGCACCATCTCACGCACCTGGCCCAAAAGCTCGAGCTTGAGCGCATCGTCCACCGCGGGCGGCACGAGCACGAGTGGCGCGCCCTGGAACATGTCGGCGCGGGAGTGCGCATAGCCCGAGTACTGCGTGCCCGCCATGGGGTGCGCGCCTACAAAGTAAAAGCCGTGCTCGCGGGCAAGCTCAAAGGCGCGCTCGCACACGATGCCCTTGACGCCCACCGTGTCGATCACAACGGGGCCCATGATGGCCTCGGTGTCGGTGGCGTCGGCGAGTGCCTGAGCATGCGCCTCGAGCCACTCGATGCAGGCCTCGGGGTAGCAAGCCAGGACGATGATGTCGCATTCGCCGAGTGTCTTGTCGTTGAGCTCTCCGGCGACAGTGCCCATGCTGGCGGCCGTCATGACATCGTCATCGGGGTCCCAGGCCAGCACGCGGACGCCCGCCTGCGCATAGCAGCGGGCAAAGCTGCCGCCGATGAGGCCAAGGCCGACGATGCCGGCGCACTTAGGGCCGCCTTGGTTAACGCGCGCGTTTCTCACCGTACCCATGGGCTACTCCATGATCTCTTGGCAGACAACTTCGCGGATGGCTCGGATGCGGCGCATGGTGTCGTCGAACTGATCGGGGGTGAGGGCCTGGGCGCCGTCGGACCAGGCGCGGCTCGGCTCATCGTGGACCTCAATCTCCAGGCCGTTGGCACCGCAGGCGGTCGCGGCGAGCGCCATGGGCTCAACGTAGCGGGTGTAGCCGGTGGCGTGGCTGGGGTCGGCGACGACGGGCAGGTGCGACAGGTGGTGCAGCACCGGCACGGCGTTGAGGTCAAAGGTGTTGCGGGTGCGAGTCTCGAAGGTGCGGATACCGCGCTCGCACAGGATGACGTTGTCGTTGCCCTCGCTCATGATGTACTCGGCGGCCATAAGCAGCTCATCGATCGTGCCGGACATGCCGCGCTTGAGCAGAATCGGGGTCTGGGTCTTGCCGACCTCTTTGAGCAGGGGGAAGTTCTGGGCGTTGCGGGCGCGATCTGCATGACGTCAATCTTCTTGTCCAAGAAGACCTGCACGTCGCGTGGGTCCATGATCTCGGTGACGATCGGCATGTCGAGCTCGGCAGACGCCTCGCACAGCAGGTCGAGGCCGGCGGGGCCCATGCCCTGGTAGGCGTAGGGAGAGGTGCGGGGCTTGTAGGCGCCGCCGCGCAGCATCGTGGCGCCGGCGGCCTTTACGCGACGGGCGATGCGGATGAGGTTCTCGCCCTCGACGGAGCACGGGCCGGCGATGACCTGGAACTGATCGCCGCCTACATGTACGCCGTGGCCGCAGTCGATGACGGAGTCCTCGGGGTGGAACTTGCGGTTGGCGCGCTTGAACGGCTCGGAGACGCGCTGTACGCGCTCGACGACATCCATGGACTCGAGCAGGAACGGGTCGATCTTGGTCGTATCGCCCACCAGGCCGATGATCGTCTCGTTCTCGCCGCGCGAGACATCGGTCTTCAGGCCCTTTTTCTCAATCCAGCTGACGATATGGCTGACGGCCTCGTCGCTGGCGCTCTGCTTTAAAATTGCGATCATGGTGTGCCTCTCACCTCGATGGATAACCCTTGCAAAAACGGCCCGCATCGCGAGCCGTGTATATATGGTGCATGAGAGTTTATACTATCTGACTTGCTTTTGCCTTCTAAAGTGGGCCGTTGCACCGCGTCTTCCTCGGAATTGCAAAGCTTTTTCTTTTATTTTGATAGCCCGTGGTGCACTTGGGTATAATGCCAAACGTTGGCCCTATTAGCTCAGGGGATTAGAGCGTCTGCCTCCGGAGCAGAAGGCCGTTGGTTCGAATCCAACATGGGGCACCATCGAACGTAAGACCGTCCGAACCTCGCATGGTCCGGGCGGTTTTTCTTATACCGACGCGACGTGATGGGACGTGGTATGGCAGCAACGGATATCGAGCGCGGACTCTCGACCGCCGAGGTCGAGGAGCGCATCGCCGCCGGTAAGATCAACCGCAACATGGAGCTCAAGACCAAGTCGGTCAAAGAGCTCATCATCGAGAACCTCTGCACGCTGTTCAATTTGATCAACGTGATCTTGGCTTTCCTGGTCATTTTGACCGGTTCGTTTAAGAATCTGACGTTCCTGTTCGTGGTGTTCTTGAACACCGCTATCGGCGTCATTCAGTCCATGCGTTCCAAGAAGATGGTCGATAAGCTCACGCTGCTGACCTCCAAGAAGGCCATCGCGGTGCGCGACGGTGCCGAGGTGGAGCTCGACTTGGACCAGATCGTTCTCGACGACATCATCCGCCTGGGGCGCGGCGATCAGATTCCCGCTGACGCCGTGGTGGTTTCGGGCGAGGCGCTCGTGAACGAGAGCCTGCTGACGGGCGAGAGCGACCTTATTAAGAAACAGCCCGGTTCCGAGCTCATGAGCGGCAGCTTTATCGACTCGGGCTTGCTGCGCGCCCGCGTGATTCATGTCGGCGCCGACAACTACGTGGCCAAAATTAATAACGAGGCCAAGTACGTCAAAAAGGTCAATTCCGAGATCATGAACGCGTTCAACGCCATCGTGCGCTTTGCGAGCATCATCATGATCCCGCTTGGTTTGGCGCTGTTTGCTTCGAGTGTGAGCGAGCTGTGGGATGCCGCGGGAACCCGGGCGATAGCGCGCTTTCGTGGTGCTTCTCCGAGCTGTTGGCTGGTCATGTGCCTTCGTCGGCGCTGCTGTCCACGGTGGGCGCCCTGCTGGGCATGATCCCGCAAGGCCTGGTGCTGCTGACCTCGTCGGTGCTCGCCATCGCCACGGTGCGCCTGGCCCGCCGCAAGGTACTGGCGCAGCAGCTCTGCTGCATCGAGACGCTCGCTCGCGTCGACGTGCTGTGCCTGGACAAGACGGGCACCATTACGTCGGGACGCATGGAGGTCGAGGGTACGTATCCGCTGCCTGTTGAGGGTGTTGGCTTTGGCGTGGACTCGGAGGAGGCGGCTGTTCCCGTCGATACCACAGTGCTCGATTTTGCGCTGGCTAACGTGGCACGTGCGACTTCGGCCGATGCCAACGAGACCTGCCAGGCGCTGCTCAACTATTACGCCGATCGCCCGGTCGAGGTGTCTGAGCCGCTGTCGGTCATTCCGTTCTCGTCGTCTAAAAAATGGAGTGGCGCTTCTTTTGCGCAGGGCTCCTATGTGATGGGCGCCGCGCAGTTTGTGCTTTCGGAGCGTGTGTTTTCGCAGGTCGAGAACCGTGTCGCCGAGCTTGCCGATACCTGCCGCGTGCTCGTGGTGGCGCGCGTGGACGGCTTTACGCCCGATGGCGATATGGTGGGCGAGGCCGAGCCCGTGGGCTTTGTGACCATCCGCGACGAGATTCGTACCTCGGCGGCCGAGACCATCGGCTACTTTAACGAGCAGGGCGTGACCCTCAACGTGATCAGTGGCGACGACCCGCGTACGGTGTCGTCGATCGCGCGCGTGGTGGGCGTGCCGGGAGCGGACGCTTATGTGGACGCCACGACGCTCGATACGCCGGCAAAGCTCGATGCCGCAGTGGACCGCTACCATGTCTTTGGTCGTGTGACCCCGCAGCAGAAGCGCGAGCTCGTGCAGGCGCTCAAGCGCCGCGAGCACACCGTGGCCATGACGGGCGACGGCGTCAACGACGTGCTGGCGCTCAAGGAGGCCGACTGCTCCGTCGCCATGGCGGCCGGTTCCGATGCCGCGCGCAACGTGGCCGAGATCGTACTCGTCGACAACGACTTTGCCTCGATGCCCGCCGTGGTGGCCGAGGGCCGTCGCTCCATCAACAACCTGCAGCGTTCGGCCTCGCTGTTCCTGACCAAGACGCTGTTCTCGATGGGCCTGGCGGCGCTGTGCATCGCGCTGCCGCCGTATCCTTTCGAGCCCATCCAGATGACGCTAATTAACTTCTTCTGTATTGGCGCGCCGGGCTTTGTGTTGGGCCTGGAGCCCAACAATGCTCGCGTGAAGGGGTCGTTTTTGACCAACGTACTCAAGCGTGCACTGCCGGCGTCGATTGCGGTCATTTTGGCTGCGGCGCTCGATATCTTTGTGGCGCGCGTGTTTGGCTTTAGCCAGCTCACGCTGTCTACGATGTGCCTGCTTACGTCGTGCGCGGCGAGCGTCAGCCTGATCTGGCGCATCTCGCAGCCTCTCACGCCCTTACGTGTGGTGCTCTTTGTGTTTGTAGTCGCCGGCATCTTGACGGGCGTTATCGGATTCCCGGAGCTGCTGTCTATTGCCAACCTGTCGATGGGCCAGATGGTTATCTTGGCTGTCATCGTGGTCTTTACCTGCTCGGTGTTCTTTAAGCTCGCCACGATGATGGATTCGCTCAAGCCGCGTCGTCGTCATGCCGCAACTGGTTTTGGCCGCGGTGTGCGCGTCCGCCTGGGTCGCGGTGGCGGCAAGGTGAGCTCGACGGGTTCGACGGCGGAGCGTTTTGCCAAGCGCGTCGCCGCCGACATGGCGCAGCGCCGCGAAGCTCGCACCGTTCGTGAGGCCGAGGCCCGCGCACTCGAGGGCGTGACCCAGGCCCAGCCCAAGAAAAAGAAGGGTACCGGAGCCAAGCGCTCTCGCGTGACCAAGTCCGCCCAAGGCATCAAAGTCTCGATGCCAAGCAAAAAGAAGAAGTAGCTACGCGCCCTGGCGATGTTGAATTGGTGCCTTGTTCCTGTGGGGCCGTGGCGATGTTATGCTCTAACCTCGATTGTTTGAATTGCTTCGAAAAGAGGATGCCGTGATCTGCCCGCATTGCCTTAAGACTATCGAGGACGGCGCCTCGTTCTGCCCCTACTGCAACGCCTATGTGGGTCCGGGCGATGGTCCCGAGCACACCGAGTTTGTGTTCTGTGAGGGCTGCGGTGCCCGTCTTTCTCCGCATGATCGTACATGCCCCAAATGCGGACGCCCCGCTCCTGGTATCCTCTCCGAGGACGCGGCCGCATCCGACCTGGCAGCGGGCCGCACGGCGGGCTTTCCGCGCCTAACGCAAGAGCAGATCGATACCGAGGTGCCGCATGCGCCGGCCTCTGCCGCTGCGGTGCTTTCGGACGCCGCTGACCCCAATGAGACCTGCGTGCTGCCGGCTTTCGATAAGGATTTCGGTATCCCCAAGGTCGATATTCCCACGCCCGTTTCCCTGCATGACGATGCTCAAAAACCCAAGCGCAAGGTGCATCCCGACGAGGACGCCTATCACAAGCACAAGCGTCATATCCCCAAGCCGCTCATCGTCATCGCGATCCTTGCCGTCGTTTGCGGCGGTGCCTATTGGTTCGTGACGACCGATCCCATGGGTGTCATGCCTGGCTTCTACGACCAGTTTGGCCAAGCTGCGCAAACCACCTTCCCCACGCGCCAAAAAGGCGAGGCGACTGAAGACGATACCAAGCAGGACGATTCTGCCGAGGTGGTCCAGGAAGAAACCGTGCTGACCGATGATCAGCTCTATACCAGGCTCGACGGTCTGTATCAGACCATCGTGTCCTACGGTGACGAGGACCAGATCGGCGAGGTCATCGATTCTTTTAACAACGGCTATCTTCGAACGCCACTGTCCACCCGTCAGGAGCTGTCGCAGAGTGCCTACGCCCTGCGCGACCAGATCAAAAAGACGCAAGATGAGCTCAACAACCTGAAAGTACAGGACGATACGGTCTATGCGGACGACATCGCCCACTTAAAGCAGCTTGCCGAGTGGATGTATGAGCGCGTCGACGTGATCTGCCAGAGTTGGGACATCTCGCTGGCCATTCCCGATGGCGAGTCGATGAGTTCTCACCAAAGCGAGATCCTGGCGCCCATCGCGCAGAGTGGCAACAGCGCGCTTAATCAGTACGACGCCAACGTGGGCTCCTGGAAGCCGCAGCAGCGTAACTAAAATTAGTTCGCCATAGTCGGCATAACCTACGTGCGCAATTGATGTAAGCCTGTGCTTATTGCTACAATTCGTACAAATATGCTTTAAATGCACGAGGAAGGAACCACATGTTTGGTTTTAAGAAAGAGCTCTACACGCCCGAGTATCAGCTTGCCGGCGACGAGTGCGCCATAATCGAGACTTCGAAGGGTACCATCAAGGTCAAGTTTGACGGCGAGGGCGCTCCCATTCATGTCGCGAACTTCTGCGAGCTTTCCACGATGGGTTTCTATGATGGCCTTAAGTTCCATCGCTATGTGCCCGGCTTTGTTATTCAGGGTGGCGACCCCAATACCCGCGATATGTCCGGCGCCGACGTCGCTGCCGGTCTTGAGGGCCCCGACGGCATGCCCGGTACCGGTGGCCCCGGCTACTGCATCAAGGGCGAGTTTGCCACCAATCCGCGCAACAGCCATGTCGATGGCGCCCTTGCCATGGCACGCTCCATGGACCCCGATTCCGCGGGTTCGCAGTTCTACTTCTGCCTGGGTGCCCAGCATAACCTCGATTCCGGTTACACCGTCTTTGGTACCACGGTCGAGGGTCTCGATGTGATTTCGCAGCTGCGTGCCGGCGACGAGATCGTCCACGTCGAGATCGTTCACGAGTAAAGGGGACTTCCTTGAATAGCCAGCTGATCCAACAGGGCCGCGCCGCTTACCGCGCGGGTGATTTTTCCGCTGCAGCCCAGATGCTTGGGGCGGCAAAGACTCCCGATGAGATTATGGGCGAGGCCGATCACCTTCGTGGCAACGCCTTGATGCACCTGGCATGTATGCCGAGGCCGCCGAGCCTATGCCGCCGCCCTCAACGACGGCACCTACGGCAAGCGCGGCGCGCTGCTCACCAACCGCGGCAAGGCGCTCGCCGCCGTGGGCGACTACACGACGGCCGCCCAGGCGTTCTCTGCTGCTACGCAGGATGCTTCCTATGCCACGCCGTTTAAGGCCTATCTGGGCCTGGGTAACGCGCTGTTCCAGTCGGGCGACTATGCCAACGCGGGTACTGCCTTCCGTCAGGCCGCCATCGACGGCGCCAATCCGGCTCCTGCCGCCGCACTCGGCGAGCTCGGTCGTTGCTTCATTAAGCTCGGCCGTCCGGCGGATGCCGTGGAGACCTACCGCACGGCTATCGACTTTGCCGGCCCCCGCGACGACACGCGTGCGCTCAACGCCGGCATGGGTCAGGCGCTTTCTGCCGCCGGCCGTCCCTCCGACGCACTCGAAGCCTTTAACGCCGCTACTGCCGATGGCATCTACCAGCTCACCTCCGAGCAGACCGACGAGCTTGCCCGCGTGCACGATTCGCTTGCCGCGCTTTCTGCCCAAACGGCTATGGCCACGGCTCCGGCGCCCGCGATGGACGCTCCTGCCGTCGATCCGCTCGATCCTACGGGCGCGACCGGTCAGTTTATGCCAGATCCCTCGGACACCGGCTTCTTTACGCTGTCCGAGTCCGAGATGGTCCAGCAGGACCGTCAGGACCGCAAGCAGGCCAAGGTTCGTCGTCGCCATCGCCACACGGGTCTCAAAGTCTTCATCGTGCTGCTTCTGCTCATTTTGATCGCCGCGGGCGGTCTGGGCTTTGCCTACACGCGCGGCTTTGGCTTCCCCTCGCAGGAGTCGGTTATCACCGATCTGTTCCAGGCTGCCGGCGACGGTGACACCGCAAAGGCCGAGTCTTGCCTGGCCTCGAGCCTGTCCGAGGACGCCAAGTCGATGATCATCTCCTCGATTCCGCAGGGTGCCACCGTGTCCGTCGAGGGCATGGATCAGTCCATGACCGAGACGACCGCTAAGGTGAAGGCATCGCTGTCCAAGGGCGGCGAGCAGGAGTACACCGTCAAATTCGTGCGCTCCGACAACCATATCGGCTGGGCCGTTTCCTCGCTCGATATGGATTTCTCGGCTGCTGACAACCAGTAGTGACCTTATGGGATTTAGTTTTGCCCGGCGCTTCACCGCAAGTGAGGTGCCGGGCTTGCGCTAGTATGATGAGCTAGTAGTTTTCCAGCAATCATCCAACACATCAGGAGTTGCGTTGTTTTCTTTGATGGATATGTTCTTCGGTAGCTATGCGGGCGATCTTGCCATTGACCTCGGCACCGCCAATACGCTTGTCTCAGTGCGCGGCAAGGGCATCGTCATTCGCGAGCCTCTGTTGTCGCCATCGACAAGAATGACGAGCGCATCCTGGCGGTCGGTATCGAGGCAAAGCGCATGCTCGGCCGTACGCCCGGCAACATCGTGGCCGTTCGTCCCCTGAAGGACGGCGTCATCGCCGACTTCGACGTTACCGAGGCCATGCTTCGCTACTTTATCGACAAGGCGTCCGAGAAGCGCTATCCGTGGACTCCGCGTCCGCGTGTTGTCGTCTGCGTTCCCTCCGGCGTCACGTCGGTCGAGAAGCGCGCTGTTTTTGAGGCCACGATCCAGGCCGGTGCCCGCCAGGCCTATCTGATCGAAGAGCCCATGGCGGCTGCCATCGGCGCCGACCTGCCCGTCGAGGAACCCACCGGCTCCATGGTCATCGACATCGGTGGCGGTACCACCGAGGTTGCCGTTATCGCTATGGGCGGCATCGTCGTCTCGCAGTCCATCCGTATTGCCGGCGACGAGTTCGATCAGGCCATTCTCACGCACGTTCGCGATGCCTACAACCTGGCCATCGGCGAGCGTACGGCAGAGGACATCAAGATCAAGGTCGGCTCCGCCGTGCCGCTCAAGGATGAGCTCGACGTCGAGGTCAACGGCCGCGACGTGATCACCGGTCTGCCCAAGACCGTGCGCATCGAGAGCGAGGAGATTCGTCGCGCGCTCAACAAGCCGCTCGACGAGATGGCCAAGGCCGTCAAGGACGCACTCGACGCTACGCCTCCCGATCTTGCCTCGGACCTTATGTACTACGGCATTTTGCTGACCGGTGGCGGCGCGCTGCTGCGCGGTCTCGACGTGCGCCTGCGCGATGAGACCGGCGTTTCGGTCAACGTCAGCCCCACGGCGCTCGATAACGTCGTTAACGGCTGTGCCCGCGTGCTCGAGGCCAATGCGTTTGATGGCGGCTTCGTCCAGACCAATGCTTAATTTCCAAAAGGTGGATTCCATTTGGCACGATCTTCGGGTTTCTCCACAAATCTGAATACCAAGCGACAATCAACGGGTATGCGCCCGTTGATTGTTTTCAGCCTGATTTCGGTGTTGCTGCTCACGTTTTATATTCGTGAGGGCGAGGCCGGGCCGATTCATGCCGTGCGTTCGGGCGTGACGACGATTACCTCGCCGGTGCGCTTCGTCGGCTCGGCTGTGGCGGCTCCCTTCAATGCGATCGGCAACGTGTTCTCTAACCTTACGGCGTCGCAGGACACGCTTGACGATCTTAAGAAGCAAAACGAGGAACTGACCTCTAAGGTTGCTGAGCTCTCCGAGGCTCAAAAGACCGCCGAGCGTCTGGAGGGGTTGGTCGGCCTGCAGTCGACCTATAACCTCAAATCGACCGCAGCTCGTATTGTTGGTGCCTCGGGCGATGCCTGGACCTCGACCGTCACCATCGACAAGGGCTCTGCCGACGGCCTTACCATCAACATGCCTGTGACGAGTTCGGCCGGTGTTATCGGCCAGATCATCGAAGTCTCGGCCAAGACGTCCACCGTGCGCCTGATTGGCGACGAGAACTCCGGCGTATCCGCCATGGTGCAGGACACGCGCGCCCAGGGTATGCTGCAGGGTCAGGCTGACGGCACGCTGCGTCTTGAGTACGTGAGCGTCGACTCCGACGTTAAAGTTGGCGACATCATCGTTACTTCTGGCATCGGTGGCGTGTTCCCCAAGGGCCTTCCGCTCGGCACCGTCTCGTCGGTTGAGAAATCGGCAAACGACGTGTACTACACCATTGTGGTGCGCGCCCAGACGACGGCCGAGAACAACGAGGAAGTGCTGGTCATTACCTCGCTGACCGACGAACAGTCGGCCTCGGATGAGGACGTGAACACGGCCAACGGCACGCCGCAGGGAACGTCGCGCGATGCTGCGACCAAGACGAAGGACGAGAGCTCGGATGACAGTTCCGACACGTCCGAGACGACCGATTCTGGCTCGAGCGAATAGGGGGCATGTCCATGGATCTACACGAGCAGGGGATGAGCTCCCGCACGTTTGTAATCGCCGCCATTGTGTGTGTGCTGCTGCAGGCAGGCCTGGCACCGCAGATCTCCATTGCGGGAGGTCGCGTCAACTTCATGATTATCCTGGTGTGCCTAAGCGTGTTCTCGGGCGACCCGACCCGTGCCGTCGTGTGCGGTTTTTGCAGCGGCTTGTTTTATGACCTGTCCGCTGCCGTGCCGGTGGGCGTTATGTCGCTCCTGCTGACCGTGGTTCTTTTGCCCTGGTGCACAGCGCCGTCGGTCAGACGGGCGGTACCCCGAGTGCGCGCGGCGTCACCGTGGGCGCCTTTGCGCTCGTCATTAATGTGATCTACAGCATCATCTTGCTGTTTATGGGTTTGGAGACGAGCTTTGTCGTGGCGATCTTCGGCCATGCGCTGCCGTCCTCGATCCTGACGGGTCTGGTTGCCATTCCGTTTTTGATGTCCGGCGTCGTGCCGCAGTCCGGCTATGGATTCTCCGCACGTGGCGGACGCCGGACGGGTATGCGCTTTAAGCCCAAGACCCGCAAGCTCAAATAGGGGAGGCCCGTAGATGTCTTCCCAGATGACGGTTATTATCGCCGGTATCGTGCTGGTTGTGGCCATCGTGGTCGCGCTGGTCATCATGCGTCGAGGCGATTCCCGTTTTACCTACGATACACAGCATGGAACGGCCCCGCGCGCCACCGAGGGCGAGGGCAATACCGCGGCGACCGCCTTTAAGGGCCGCTTTTCCATCCTCACCACGGGTGTGGGCGCGATGTTTGCGGCACTTGCCGTCAAGCTGTGGGGCATGCAGATGGTCTCGTCGGACTATTACGAGAAGCAGGCCAATAGTAATCAGACTCGCACCGTTACCACACCCGCTGTGCGCGGCCGCATCCTCGACCGCAATGGCGTGGCGCTTGTCCAGAACCGTCCCTCACTTGCTGTCGTGGCCTACCGCGACCTTGCCGAGGATGAGGTTCTGGTTCGCCATCTTGCCAACGTGCTTGGAATGCCTTATGTGGCGGTCCTTCGCAATATTCAGGACAATACAGAGGGCGCTCAGAGCCTGCATACCATCGCGACGGACGTCCGTCGCTCCACGGTTGCCTATATCAAGGAACACGCCGGCGAGTTCCCGGGCGTCAAGATTGCCGAGCGTACCGAGCGCCAGTATCCATACGGTGAGACGGCATGCCATATCTTGGGCTATACCGGCACCATTACCTCCGAGCAGCTCGAGGCCCAGAATAAGAAAACCTCTGGCGATGATGATGCTTCTGCTGGCAAGATTACGTACCAGTCGGGCGATATCGTGGGCCAGGCGGGCGTTGAGAGCTACTACGAAAACCTGCTGCAGGGTATTCGTGGCGAGCAGACCGTCAAGGTCGATGCCTCGGGCAATGTGACCGGTCAGGCCGGCGCCGTGCCCGCGAAGGCCGGCTCCGACATTAAGCTCACGCTCGACCTTAAGATCCAGCAGGCCTGCGAGACGGCGCTGGCGAGCGCTATCGAGCTTGCCAAGACCACTGGCTACAGCAATGCCGGCAACGGCGCTGTGGTGTGTCTCGATCCCAACAATGGCGAGATCCTGGGCATGGCGAGCCAGCCCAAGTTCGATCCGTCCGTCTTTATCGGCGGCGTCTCAAATGACGTGTGGACCGAGCTCAATGATGACAAGGGTTCGCACCCGCTGCTCAACCGCGCCATTAGCGGACAGTACATGTCGGCCTCGACCATCAAGCCGCTCTCGGCACTGGCCGGTCTTGAGTTTGGAACCTACACTTCAACGCAGACAACCAACTGCACGGGTTATTGGACGGGTCTGGGCAAGGCTTGGGGCAAGCGCTGCTGGCTGACGTCTGGCCACGGCACCATGACGCTGCAGTCGGGTATCGCCAACTCGTGCGACCCCGTCTTCTACGACATGGGTAAGGCGTTCTTTTATGACGAGCAACATCCCGAGGGCCTGCAGGAGGTCTTTCGTCGCTGGGGCCTAGGCAAGACCTGCGGTATCGATCTGCCGAGTGAGGGCGCGGGTCGTATTCCCGATGCCGAGTGGAAAGAGTCATACTTCACCGACGCCTCTGCCGAGGACCGCAAGTGGAATGCCGGCGATATGACCAACATTGCTATCGGCCAGGGCGACATCCTGGTGACGCCCCTGCAGATGGCGTGCGCCTATATGGGTCTTGCCAACGGCGGCAAACAGTACGTGCCTCACGTATTTTTGTCTGCCGTGTCGCGCGATGGCGACGGCGATGCCTATAAGTACAATGGCAAGGGCAAGAAGAAGCGCCTGGAGGCCAAGATCAACAGCGATTCGGATTTGGCTCTTGTTCGCAACGGCATGCACGACGTGATTTACACGGCATCGACGTCCCTGGCGGCGCACTTTGGCACCCTGACGCCGCAGGTATACGGCAAGTCGGGCACGGGCGAGAAAAGTGGCGAGGACGAATACGCGTGGTTCTGCGCCTATGCACCGGCCGATGATCCCAAGTATGTCATCGCTACCGTCCTGGAGCAGGGCGGCGGTGGCTCAGATACCGCGATGCATGTCGTGCGCGACGTGCTCGGCGTGATTTATGACGAGCCCGATACCTCTTCGGCCTCGGGCGATTCTTCGGTTCGATAGGAGGTTGCGATGGATTTTTCTCCGGCGGATCTGTTCCGTTCAACCAAGACCGGCTCTCGCAGCAGCCTGGACCGCGTCAACAAGCAACTTTCGGCCTCGCGCGGCACGTTTCGCCAAAAGGTGCATATCGGTGTGCTCGTGGCTACTGTGGCGCTCGTCGCCTACGGTGCCATCATTATCTGGTCGGCTTCGCAGTTTAAGGCCGATGCTTCGTTCTCGCGCCATTTGCTGGGAATTGGCATCGGAGCGGTGCTGGCGGTGCTGGTCTGGCGCTCCGACCTGCGCGGTATTTCCAATTTCTCGACGGCGTTGCTCGTCATCGACCTGATCGTGATCTTCTCGCCCAAGATTCCGGGTCTGTCCTATACGGGCGGTCTGGGCATGACGGGCTGGATCAAGATTCCCGGTATCGGCTTGACGTTCCAGCCGGTTGAGCTTGCCAAGCTCATCACCATCTTCTTTATTGCTACGCTTGGCTCGCAGTATAACGGTCGCATCGATACCGTTCGCGACTACGTCAAGCTCTGCGGCATGCTGTCCATTCCGTTTTTGGCCGTCGTTGCCATGGGTGACCTGGGCTCGGGCCTGGTCGTGCTGGTTTCGGGCGCTATCGTCATCTGCATGAGCGGTGCACGCCGCGAATGGGTGCTGTCGACCCTGGCCCTGCTCGTGGGCCTGGTGGCCCTCGTCCTGGCGCTCGATTCGGTCTTTGATTCGCTGCTCGGCCACGATGTGCTCATCAAGCAGTATCAGATGAACCGTCTGACGGTCTTTATCGACCCCGATAATGCCGATTCGGACGATGCCTACAACCTGCAGCAGTCGCTTATCGCCGTTGGCTCGGGCGGCTTCTTTGGTAAGGGTTTGGGCCATGCGACGCAGTCAGCCGGCGGCTTTCTGCCTGAGTTCCACACCGACTTCGTCTTCGCCTTTTTGTCCGAGACCTTTGGCTTCTGCGGCTCCTTTTTGCTGCTGTGCCTCTACGTGCTGCTGATCTTTTCGACGATTCGCGTCGCCTTTAAGTGTGAGTCGCTGTTTTTGCGTCTTTCGTGTGTGGGCATCGTTGGCATGTGGCGTTCCAGACCTTCGAAAACATCGGCATGTGCATCGGCATGATGCCGATTACCGGTATTCCGCTACCGTTTATTAGCTTCGGTTCGTCTTCGATGATGATTCAGCTGCTGACGGTGGGTATCGTACAATCCATATGGCGGCATCGTTCGGGCGCCGCGTAACCGCTGGAGGGGTTTGCTATGAAAATTCCCGTAGATAAGCTGACCCGCGCTTTTAAGATGGGCGCGTCCGTTAAGAAGGATTCCGATACGCCGGTGCGCGTCTCGGTCTATCTGGATTCGTCCGCCACGCGCTTTCTGGCCGAGACGGTGCGTGACGCCTTTGTGCCGCAAACGACCTCGGGTATTGTGCGCGTCGAGCGTCTGGGGGAGGAGCGAATTGCTCCAAAGACCGATACCGATGTGGTGCTGGTGCTCTCGTGTGGTTCCGACCGCTTGGAGAGTGCCGTGCAGGAGCTCGTGATCGCCGGCGCGCCCGTGTGCGTGCTTGCCGAGTCTGCTGTGGAGGTGCCGTTTATCGAGGAGTCCACGCCCATGCTCGGCGTGGTAGCGGCAACCGATAAGACGTATCTGCTCGAGACGCTTGCCCGCTGGATTCTCGATCGCACCGACAAGGAAACGGCTTTTGCGGCGAACTTTGCCTTCATGCGCATCGCGGCGGCCAATCGTATCATCACCTCGTGCGCGCTTACCAATATGGCGACCGGTGCACTGGTGTTTTTGCCGGGCGCCGATTATCCCGTTATGGCGCTGGCGCAGGTGGGCATGCTCTTTGAGCTCGCTGCCGTCTTTGGACGCGGCATTAAGCCCGAGCGCGGCTACGAGGTCGCGGGCGTGCTTGCCGGCGGTCTTGTGATCCGCGCGGTCACCCGCGCACTCGTCAAGCAGACGCCGCATATTGGGTTTGCCGTCAAGGCGCTCACTGCTGCCGCGGGCACCTACGGCATGGGCCGTGCGCTTGTTTCGCTCTACGAGCGCGATGTCGACTACAGCCGTGCCAACGAGGTGGTCACTGCCACGTTCTCCCGCGTTCGCGATCTGGTGACCACGGTCGCGGGCGCTACCCGTCCTATGGCGTCCTACCAGGACGCATCAGATCTCGCTGCTTAGGGGTTTTCCGTTGCGCGTTGCATACCAAGATTGTTTTCATTTAATTGAGCCGTTGCTCGCCAAGGTCGAGAAGCCGAGCCGCTATATCGATCACGAGTGGGGCACGCTTTCCAAGGCCGATGCCGACTACCGTTGCTGCCTGATCTACCCGGATGTGTACGAGGTCGGTCTGCCCAACCAGGGCATCGCCATCCTCTACAACATCCTTAACCAGGCCGAGGGCATCTCCTGCGAGCGCGGCTATGTGCCGTGGCCCGATATGGGTGACGCCATGCGCGAGGCGGGTATTCCTCTGCTGTCGCTCGAAGGTGCTGCGCCGGTCGCTTCGTTTGATATCGTCGGTCTGCATGTGCCGCACGAGATGGCGGTGACGAACTTCCTCGAGGCACTCGACCTCGCTGGCATTCCGCTGTTAGCGGCCGACCGAGGTGAAGACGACCCTATCATCATCGCCGGCGGTCCCTCGGTGTACAACCCCGAGCCGTACGCGGCCTTCTTCGATGCCATCCTCATCGGCGAGGGCGAGGAATCGCTGCTCGAGACCTGCCAGCTGCATCGCCGCCTGCGTGACGAAGGGGTCCCGCGCGCGCAGATTGTTGAGCAGCTTGCATCCATTGCCGGCAACTACGTGCCGTCGCTCTATGAGGTTCGTCACGACGATCCCTGCTCGCCGCATGGCTACACCGTGCCGCGTGAGGGCAAGGATGCGCCGACCGTGGTCTACAAGCGCGTCGTCGAGGATTTCGGCGCCACGAATCCGCTGTCGCAGTCGTGCGTACCCTATGCGCAGCTGGTCCACGACCGCCTGTCTATCGAGATCCTGCGCGGCTGCGCCCGCGGCTGTCGTTTTTGCCAGGCCGGTATGACGTATCGCCCGGTGCGCGAGCGCTCGGCCGACCAGATCGTCTCGTCGGTGATTCAGGGTCTGGAAAAGACCGGCTATGACGAGGTGTCGCTGACCTCGCTCTCCACGACCGACCACTCCTGCATTCGCGACGTGCTCGGCAGGCTCAACCGTCGCCTGGAGGATACGGGTATTCGCGTGTCTATTCCGTCGCAGCGCCTGGATTCGTTTGGCGTGGATATGGCCGAGTCGGTCGCCGGCGAAAAGAAGGGCGGCCTGACGTTCGCGCCCGAGGCCGGCAGCCAGCGCATGCGCGACATCATTAACAAGAACGTGACCGAGGAGGACCTGGACCGTGCCGCCAAGGCGGCCTTCGAGGCCGGCTGGAACCGCATGAAGCTCTACTTTATGATGGGCCTTCCCGGCGAGCGCGACGAGGACATCGTAGCCATCGCCAATCTGGCCGATCACGTGCTGGAGCTCGGTCGTTCCGTGGTGCCCAAGGCTCGTCGCGGCTCGATCTCGGTGTCCATCTCGGTTTCGGTCTTTATCCCCAAGGCTGCCACGCCGTTCCAGTGGTGCCCGCAGCTCGACTACGACGACGTCAAGCGTCGCCAGAAGCTGCTTATTACGAGCGTTCGCAACCGTGCCGTCCGCGTGCATTACCACGATGCCGAGACATCGCTCATCGAGGCCGCGCTGTCCCGCGCCGGTCGTGACATGACGCCCGTCATCATCGACGCTTGGCGCTCGGGCTCTCGCTTTGACGCCTGGGTAGAGCATTTCTCGCTCGATAACTGGAAGGAGGCTGCTGCCAAAAACGGCATCGACCTCAATGAGCTCGTACACCTGCCTACGAGTTGGACTGGCGCCTGCCGTGGGAGCACGTGAGCCCTGGCTGCACGCGCGGCTTCCTCGAGCGCGAGTACCGTCGCTCGCTCGAGGGCGTCACGACTCCCGACTGCACCCGCACGTCGTGCACCGGCTGCGGGATCTGCCCCACGCTCCACGCCAAGAATGTATTGATAGGTGATCGCGCATGAGTGAGCGCCTGACCGACAACCCCACGCTCTTTAGACTTCGTGTTCGCTATGGCAAGCGCGATCGCCTTAAGTACCTGGGCCATCTCGAAGTAATCCATACCATTGAGCGCATCGTGCGCCGTGCGGGACTTCCCTATGCCGTCACGCAGGGTTTCTCTCCGCACATGCGCGTGGGTTTCTCTTCGGCGCTACCGGTGGGTACGTCGTCGACCTGCGAATGGTATGACCTGTTTATGACCGAGTTCGTGGCGCTCGACGAGGCGTTTGGGCGCTGTCTGTGGCGTCTCCGGCCGATCTGGCGCCTATCGAGCAGCGTACATCGACGTGCGCACGCCGGCGTTGACGGCGCAGCTCACGCGCCTGTCGTATCGCATCGACCTGCACTTGGATCCCGAGGCGCCCGTAAGCGCCGACGAGGTGCGTCGTGCGATCGACACACTGCGCGCGGACCATGGCATCGACTACGCGCGCGGCAAAAAGAGCAAGCGCTTGGATTTGGATCACACGCTCGTGGGCTATGAGCTCACGGCGGGGGAGCGCCCGGACCATCTGGTGCTCATGCTCGACACCCATGCCGACAACGAAGGCTCCATGCGTCCGGAAATTTTGCTTTCTGCTGCTGATGTTTTGTTGCAGGGCTTGACCCCGGGCGTGGATGCACCTATTGTTTCCACCGGTATGCAAGACCTCGTGACCATCTGCTCCTACGATGTCGAGCGTCAGAATCAAGCATGCGAGGACGACGAGGGCCGACTCGTCAGCCCCATACCTGTGCGAACTTGTGGATTTGCTCCACATACTCGTTGACGGGGGTATTTTCGCCTGCTACTATATTCGGCTGTTGCACTAACTGATGCATGAAGGGCAAGTAAACATGTACGCAATCGTTAACACGGGCGGCAAGCAGTACAAGGTCGCCACCGACGATGTCATCACCGTCGAGAAGATCGAGGGCAATGAGGGCGACAAGGTCACCCTGCCGGTCATCTTCCTCAACGATGGTAAGAAGATCGTCACCGATCCCGACAAGCTGGCCAAGGCCAAGGTTACCGCTCAGATCGTTGAGCAGTTCAAGGGCGAGAAGCAGCTGGTCTTCAAGTTCCACAAGCGTAAGCGCTATCGTCGTCTGAAGGGTCACCGTCAGCAGCTCACCAAGCTGAAGATCGTGAAGGTCCAGGCTACGTCCCGCGCCAAGAAGGCTGTCAAGGCAGAGGCCGAGGCTGTTGCCGAGGCTCCCGTCGCCGAGTAGATTACACTCGTAACGAAAGAGTAGGTATACACAATGGCACACAAAAAAGGACTCGGTTCCTCCCGTAATGGCCGTGACTCCCGCGGTCAGCGCCTTGGCACGAAGCGCTATGCCGGCCAGACGGTAACCACGGGCACGATTCTCGTCCGTCAGCACGGCACGCACATCCACCCGGGTGAGAACGTTGGCCGTGGCAAGGACGACACGCTGTTCGCGCTGGTCGACGGTACCGTTGAGTTCCACAAGGGTATCAAGCACAGGGTCAGCGTACGCCCGCTCGCGAACGCGTAATTCACCCTTCATAGAGCACATATGTGGGAGGCACTTGAGTTTTAGGATTCAAGGGTCTCCCTCTTTTTGTAGGAGGCGATTCTGTTGTCACAGTTCACCGATATCAGCCGCATTAACGTGTGCGGCGGCGACGGCGGTGCCGGATGCATGTCGTTTAGGCGCGAGGCCTTTGTCCCCAAGGGTGGCCCCGATGGCGGCGACGGCGGTCGTGGCGGCAATGTCGTCATCCAGGCCGATGCTCAGCTGTCTTCACTGATCGATTACCGCTTTAAGCATCATTTTCGTGCCGAGCGCGGAACGCACGGTCAGGGCGCCCGTCGCAACGGCAAGAGCGGCGAGGACCTTATCTTGAAGGTTCCCATGGGCACTGTGGTGCGCGAGCTCGACCCCGAGACGCAGACCCCGATGTTCGAGATTGCCGACTTGGTGCATGATGGCGAGCGCGTTGTCGTGGCCCCTGGTGGCGCCGGTGGCCTGGGCAATACGCACTTTGTGACGTCGGTGCGCCGCGCGCCGCATTCGCCAGCTGGGTGAGCCGGCCGAGGAGCACTGGATTGAGCTCGAGATGAAGCTCATGGCCGATGCCGCGCTCGTGGGCTTTCCCTCGGTCGGCAAGTCCTCGCTCATTGCGCGCATGAGTGCCGCTCGACCCAAGATCGCCGACTATCCGTTTACCACGCTCGTGCCCAACCTGGGTATGGTGCGTGCCGGCGAGTACTCCTATGTCGTTGCCGACGTCCCCGGCCTTATTGAGGGTGCGAGCGAGGGCAAGGGTCTGGGCCATCAGTTCCTGCGCCACATCGAGCGCACGGCACTTATCATGCATGTCGTCGACATGACGGGCGGTTTTGAGGATCGCGATCCGGTCGAGGACTATCGCATCATCAACCGCGAGCTCGAGCAGTATGGCGCCGAGCTCTCGGAGCGCCGCAGATCGTCGTCGCCAACAAGTGCGATGCGCCGGGCACGGCTGACAAGATTGCCGACCTCAAACGCGCTGCGCTCGACGATGGACATATGTTCTTTGCCGTTTCTGCTGTAACGGGCGCCGGCCTCAACACGCTGATGCTTGCCGTGGGAGAGCAGGTGGCTAAGCTGCGCGCCGAGTTGGCTGTCTCCGATGAGCCGGTCGATCTGCGTGACGATGAGTGGGAGCGCCGTCGCCTGCAGCGTGAGAAGCGTTTCCGTATTGTTCAGGAAGAGCCCCACGCCTTCCGCGTGGTCGGTCGCGCCATCGAGCGCATGGTCATCCAGACCGACTGGGAAAACGGGGAGGCCGTCATCTACCTGCAGCATAAGTTCGCGCGCATGGGCGTTGACGACGCGCTCGAGAAGGCCGGCTGCCGTGCGGGCGACGAGGTCCGCATTTGCCAGCGCGCCTTTGACTTTGAGGGCGCCGAGGACTTCTCGGAGTACGAGGAGGAGCTTGAGGACGAAGGCGGGGACGTTGCCGTTGAGGTCTTTGACGTAGCCGATGCTGCGGACGAGGGCGTCGAGGTTGTCGATGCGGCGGACGTCGCGGACGATGTCGAGACCCCGGAGGGCGAGTAAGTCATGTCGCTGCGCGGTGGAATTGGTCTGCCTGAGCTGCCTATCAAGGATGGTCAGGAGTTTCGGCTTGGCATCATGGGTGGCACCTTCGACCCGATTCACTACGGGCACTTGGTTACCGCCGAGCAGGCGCGCGAGTCGCTCGACTTGGACGCCGTGCTCTTTATGCCGGCCGGCTCTCCCGCCTTTAAGCTCGACAAACCGGTGACGCCTGCCGAGGACCGTTATGCCATGACGGTCCTCGCCACCGCTGCGAATCCGGCTTTTTTGGCGAGCCGATTCGAGATCGACCGTCCGGGCGTGACCTATACGGCCGATACGCTTCATGCCCTTCGCGACTTTTACCCGCCTCAGGTAAAGCTCTACTTTATTACGGGCGCTGACGCGATTATAGATATTGTGACCTGGCATGATGTCGACCGAATCGCCGAGCTTGCCACGTTTATTGCGGCGACGCGACCGGGCTTTGATATCGATACTGCTCGCGCGCGAATCAAAGAGTCGGGTCTGCCGTTTGACGTGCGCTATATCCAGATTCCGGCGTTGGCGATCAGCTCGACGAACATTCGCAAGCGAGTTGCCCGTGGCATGAGCGTGCGCTATCTTACGAGCGAGTCCGTGCTCGGCTATATTCGCAAACGCGGGCTGTATACCGGTCTGGGTCAAGAAGATTTTGAGTGATGGGAGTCTCCGTTGTCGGTAGAGGATCAGTTTGAGGGCGATGAGCGCGCACTGCTCAAGCGCATTCAAGAGCTGCTCGATGTCCGTATGAAGGATAAACGCAAGCGCTACATGCATTCGCTTGGTGTTGCCGAGACCGCGCTTCATCTGGCCGAGGTGTACGGCGTCGATCGTTTTGATGCCGCTGCCGCCGGCCTGATTCACGACTGGGATAAGGTACTCTCCGACGACGAGCTCGTTGCCCGCGCACTGCACTACGGCATCAAGGTTGCCGGCTCTCCGTCTGCCGCGACGCCGCTTTTGCATGGCCCGGTTGCCGCCTATGAGCTTCCACAGCTTTTTCCCGAGCTGTCGCCGGCGGTCTTTCAGGCTGTCGACCGTCACACCGTGGGCGCCTGCGACATGACGCCGCTCGATATGGTGGTCTTTGTGGCCGATGCCATCGAACCCAACCGCCACGGCGATTATGCCCATGCGCTGCGCGAGATGGTGGGGGAGTCGACGCTTGACGAGTTGTTCTTCTCCTGTTTTGCGCAGGGTCTGGTCTATGTGATCCAGTCCGGGCGTTATCTTTATCCCACGGCTATTACGATTTACAACCATTACGCCCAGCTGCGCTAGCTCGGGTGTGTCTAGAAAGAGGTATTCCATGGCCGACGAGACCATGACTGACGAGCAGATTCTTGAAGGTGTGGCGCACAAGAGTTTCGTTGCCACGTCCGACCGCACCGCCGCCTCGCTGTCCGCGAGCGGTGTCGCCGCCGAGGATGTCGCCCGCGCCGCCGCGCAGGCCGCCTACGACAAGAAGGGCGAGGACGTGCAGGTGCTCGACCTGACCGAGCTTTCCGACGTGTGCGACTACTTTGTGCTTGCCACCGGTACCAACAACCGCCAGGTCGATTCTATCGTCGACGAGATCGAGGAGAAGGTCGCCGCGGCTTGCGGCGAGCATCCGTTCTCCATCGAGGGCCGCGAGCAGAAGACCTGGATGCTCATGGACTACGGCTCGGTCGTCGTTCACGTCTTCACTCCCGAAGCCCGCGACTTCTACCGCCTAGAAAAGCTCTGGGGTGACGCCCCCCAGCTCCCCCTCAATCTCCTCTAGTAGCTCATTTGATACGGGGCTTTTTAGCTAGCTTCGCGCATTTCGCCGGGCAGTTGCGGTTTTCCGCACCTGCCCGGCTTTCTTTTTGCCTAAAGGCGGTTAATCGTTGAAGCGGGATTGGCGGCCGAAAGATAGGGCGGTGTCGCCGAACTTGTCTCGGACGGCGTCGATAGCGACCGAGAGGTCGCGACGGTCGCTTGATTGGGCTCCGCGGTCGTCGACTTCGCAGAACAGGTCGGTCTGGATGCCGCCTTGGTGGTCGAAGTCGCTCATGCCGATGCCCGCTAAGCGAACATGCATGCCTTCCTGCCAGATGTTGTCGAGCAGTTCGAGTGCAACCGCCACGAAGATGTTCTCATCGTCGGTCGGATGAGGCAGCCGGCGCTGTGCCGTACGCCCGCTGCCATACGAATACTTAAGCTTGAGCGTTACCGTGCCGCCCGTCAGTCCCTGACGGCGCAGGCGGCGTCCAACCGACTCACCCAGCAGCGCAATCGCCGCTTCGATGTCCCCGCGCTCAGTCAAATCTTTTGCAAAGGTGCGTTCATTGCTGACCGACTTGACCTCGCGCTCTTCATCGAGACTCGTGACTTCGGAGATTTCAAGTCCCAGCGCACGCTGACGCATACGTTCGCCGTTGACGCCAAAAATAGAGGCCAAGGTGGATTCCGGCGCGCGTGACAGCTCGCCGAGCGTGTAGATGCGCATACGGCGCAGTCGCTCCTCGGCCGAGCGCCCGATGCCGCTCATGGCAGATACCGGCAGCGCGGCCAAAAAGCGCTGCTCGGTTCCGGGGCGCACGATGGTCAGCCCAAACGGCTTATCCCGCTCGCTTGCGATCTTTGCGACCGTCTTGTTGCAGCCCACGCCAATGGAGCACGTCACTCCCAGCGCTGCCACACGGTCGCTTATACGCCGTGCAACCAGCAGTGGGTCCTCGGGCGCAAAGCGACCCGGTGTGATATCGATAAAGGCTTCGTCGATGGATACGCGCTCAACGCGCGGCGTCTCCTCGGCAAGAATCGCCATGACCTGCGCGCTCACCTCGCGGTAGCGATCAAAGTGCCCGTGCGTCCAAATGGCTTGCGGGCACAAGCGCCGCGCCTCGGCCGAGGCCATGGCAGAGCGCACGCCAAAGCGACGTGCCTCATACGAGCACGTGGACACGACGCCACGCGAATCGGCGTCTCCGCCCACGATGAGTGGCTTTCCGCGCCATTCGGGATGATCGAGCATCTCCACGCTCGCAAAAAATGCATCGAGGTCCATGAGGCCCACCGCCGAACCCGTCCAGGGAGGCGGTGTGACGCCCATGGCATCCTCATAACCGTATGTATGTTCGCGTCTTTCCATGTCATGAGTATACCGCGCAGCTCATGTGGGGTGCGTGTATGTGCTTGCAAATCCCGAATTCTTGTCTAAGATATGGATTTGCCCTCGACTACACCGAAGAAGTTGGTCTCACGGACTTCACCTGCCCGCGTCGATGGCGTATTATGTTCAACTGTTTGTTTGTAGTTGCAGCCTAAAGCTGCTTGGTTGGAGGAGTTTCCTTTGGCAGTCAAGATTCGCCTTGCTCGTCACGGCGCTAAGAAGCGTCCGTACTACCGTGTCGTCGTCGCCGATTCCCGCGCCCCGCGTGACGGTCGTATCATCGAGGAGGTTGGCCGCTACAACCCGATGACCGCCCCCAAGACCATCAACCTCGACCTCGAGAAGATCGCCGACTGGCAGTCCAAGGGCGCTCAGCTCACCGACGCCGTCGCCGCTCTGGTCAAGGCCGCCAACGAGGGCGAGAAGACCGAGACCGTCGTCAAGAAGTCCAAGAAGCAGCTCGCCAAAGAGGCCGAGGCCGCTAAGCTGCCGCTGAGGCCGCTGAGGGCGCCGAGGAGTAAATCGTGCCTGAGGTTGACGCTGCACAGCTCGAGGGTGAGGCAATGCTCTCAGATCGCATCGCCGATCTCGTCGAATATCTCGTTGTTCAGATCGTCGACGACCCGGATTCCGTGAGCCTTGAGGTCATCGATGGTGACGACGCCTCTACGATCGAGGTTTCTGTCGCCGAGGATGACGTCGCTAAGGTCATCGGCCGTCGTGGCCGTACCATCAAGCCATTCGCACGCTCGCCCGTGCACTGGCCGCTCGCCTCGACACTGCTGTCGAGGTAGAGGTTCTGGGCTAGGACCTTGAGGTCCCAGTACAAAAACATCGCCCGTGTGGTCAAGCCGCACGGAAGGAAGGGGGAGGTCCTCGCGCAACCGCTGCGGGGGCTTCCTTCTGTATTAGAGCCGGGTATGCGCGTCGCCCTGACGCCGCCGGCGCTCAAGCGCGACCGCTTTTGCACGGTCGTGTCCGTCACCGATACGGGCGATGGCGATCTGGTCTCGTTTGAGGGCATTGACGACTTGACGGCCGCCGAGGGCATCACGGGATGCTATGTGTTGGCAAATCGTGACGATTTTGAGCTCGATTCACTCGACGCCGCCTATACCGACCTGATGGGTCGCGAGGTGGTCGACGAGCGCTTCGGTTCACTCGGCACGATCGTCGAGATCATGTCGACGCCCGCTAACGATGTTTGGGTTGTCGAGGGTGATCGGTACGGCGAGGTACTGATTCCCGTGATCGAGCAGGTTGTGCTCGATCTTCCCGACACAGGAACAATTTCCGTCCACGTTATGGACGGCCTGATCGATATGGACAAGTAGGGAGGACAACATGCTGATTGAGACCCTTTCGGTCTTTCCCGAGATGTTTGAGCCCGTTATGTCCACGTCGATTTTGGGCCGCGCCCGCAAGGCCGGCCTTTTTGATTTTAAGGCGTATAACCTGCGCGACTGGACGCACGACCGCCATCGTACCGTCGATGACGAGCCGTACGGCGGCGGGCAGGGCATGCTCATGAAGGTCGAGCCTATTGCCGAGGCCATCGAGGCTATTAGCTCCGAGGGTCCTAAGCCCACCGTGGTGTTTTTTACCCCCTGTGGCGAGCCCTTTACACAGCATGTGGCCGAGCGCCTGCTCAAAAGCGAGCGCTTGCTGTTTGTGTGCAGCCGTTACGAGGGTGTCGACGAGCGTGCCTATGCGTATGCCGACGAGCGCCTGTCGATCGGCGATTACGTGCTCACGGGCGGCGAGCTTCCCGCTATGGTCGTTGCCGATGCCGTCGTACGCCTGATTCCCGGCGCCTTGGTGACGAGATGAGCAACGTCGACGAGTCGTTCTCGACCGCCGAGGACGGAGGCCTGCTCGAGTATGCGCAGTACACTCGCCCTGCTGAATTCAACGGCGAGGGCGTGCCGCCTGTGCTCGTGAGCGGTGACCATGCCAAGGTTGACGCCTGGCGCCGTAAGAATTCAATCGAGCGCACCTGCCGCTGGCGTCCCGACCTGATCGAGACGGCACGGCTTACGCCCCAGGAGCGCGCATACGCGCAGGAGATTCTGGACGCTTCGTATTCGCAGGGCGAGGAGTGAGAATGGTTCCATCGCAGCATTCCGCGTTGAGGGGCGCTTTTGAGTGGGTCGCGGTCATCGCGATCGCGCTCGTGGCCACCTTCCTGATCCGCACCTTTGTGGTCGAGCCCTTTGTGGTACCCACCGGCTCCATGGAGGACACGATCGAGATTGGCGACCAGATCCTGGCAGAAAAGGTGAACCTCGAGCTCGGTCAGCCCGTCAAACAGGGTGATATCGTGGTGTTCCACAACCCCGATGCCACTTCCGAGCATGATGTTCTTGTCAAGCGTGTTATTGCCACGGCCGGCCAGACGGTCGACCTGCAGGACGGCAAGGTGGTCGTTGACGGCCAAGCGCTCGACGAGGACTATACGACGGGCATGAGCTGGCCGCTTTCGGTCCAAGCGCCTGGCGCCCAGGTGAGTTATCCCTACACCGTTCCCGACGGGTGCGTGTGGGTGATGGGCGACAACCGCGAAAACTCTGCCGACTCGCGCTACTTTGGTCCCGTCGATCGCTCTGATTTGATCGCTGTGGCGCTTGTGCGCTACTGGCCGCTCAACCGCATCGGCGCTATCGACTAAAAACCGCTATAGTACAGTACCTAACCGTGTAATCGTTTCGACGAGGGGATATTAGAGGCATGAACGCTTCATCGCTTTCCTTCCAAGACATCATCCTGCGCCTCCAGCAGTACTGGGGCGAGCAGGGCTGCGTCATTATGCAGCCTATGACTCCGAGGTCGGTGCCGGTACCTTCCATACCGCGACCACGCTGCGCTCGCTCGGTCCCGCCGAATGGCGCACCTGCTATGCGCAGCCCTGCCGCCGTCCCGCCGACGGCCGCTACGGCGAGAACCCTAACCGCATGCAGCACTACTATCAGTTCCAGGTGCTCATTAAGCCCTCTCCGGTTAATGCTCAGGAGCTTTACCTGGGGTCTCTTGCTGCCATTGGCCTGGACCCCAACGACCATGACGTCCGTTTTGTCGAGGACGACTGGGAGAGCCCGACGCTGGGCGCTGGGGCCTTGGCTGGGAGGTCTGGCTCAACGGCATGGAGGTCACGCAGTTCACGTACTTCCAGCAGGTGGGCGGTATCGAGGTCGACCCCGTGCCCGTCGAGATCACCTATGGCCTGGAGCGTATCGCCATGTACGCTCAGGGCGTCAACTCGGTCTACGATCTGGTGTGGAGCTATCTGCCCGACGGCACGCCCATGACCTACGGCGACGTGTTCCTCGAGAACGAGCGCGAGTTCAGTGCCTATAACTTTGAGGTCGCCAACGTCGAGATGATGCGTCAGAAGTTTGACGACTACGAGGCCGAGTGCCATTCCTGCCTGGAGCGCAAGCTGCCGTTGCCGGCGTACGACTGTGTCATGAAGTGCAGCCACGCCTTCAACCTGCTCGATGCCCGCGGCGCCCTGTCCGCGGTCGAGCGTGCCAACTACATCCTGCGCGTCCGCGCCGTCGCCAAGCGTGCTGCGAGGCCTACATGGCCGAGATCGCCGGAGTCAACGAGAATGCCGACCAGGAAGGCGAGGTGGCGT
>JAQEDJ010000090.1 GCA_027669525.1 Coriobacteriaceae bacterium AM48-5
GGCTGGCAGCTGTGGTATAAGGAGAAATACGGAAAACTGAAGTGGTAGCAATAAAAAATGAGGGTGTGTCATAAACCTGTGACATGCCCTCTTTTGTGTAATTTATGGCATAAATCGATAGATTCACAATCTATCTCCAAAAGAAGGTCCTAGCATTGCCCTCTTTTGTGTAATTTATGGCATAAATCGATAGATTCACAATCTATCTCCAAAAGAAGGTCCTAGCATTGTTGTATATAAACTTTACTTTTTCGGCTTTCTCCAATGTAAATAGCCCGGAAGTTCACAAAAGGGCATAGTTATCCCTGACGATAAAACAACCCAAATTGAGTTTTATCGTTTTATACCCAAATATTTCTTCAAATTGAATCCCATTCCGAACAATCCTAGATCCATGTAAACCTTGTCCATTCCAAAATGCCTGAATCGCTTATAATGCATATCCGCCTTCATCTGCCCAAATACAGCTTCTGGCTCTATCGGTCGCTGGCTTCTGTGTTTCAAGCCCTCTTCAGACGTTAGTAGCAGGAAGGCTTCCTTTTTATATGTATTCAGTTTATGGTTGACATATATGGTTCTGTTGCCTTTGGATTTCTTGCAGAGACTTCCAAGCGGACATCCGTCACATCGTTGTGCTCTATATAATGTAATGACAGACACATAGCCGGAGTCACTTTTCGTCTGCCGTTGTCCACAAGGTTCCATGTGTTGTCCCATGGGGCAGACATAATAGTCATCATCCTTGTTGTAGTAGAAGTTCGCTTGGTTGAAGGCATCCTTCTTGAAAGGCTTATGCTGTTCCTTGTGGAACCAGTTGTACTTTACATAACCCACCATCTCTTCCATCTCCAGGTACTCGTAGTTCTCCTCTGATCCGTATCCTGAGTCTGCAGTGACGTTCTTGGATTGCTTTCCATATCTTTTCTTGTACTTATCCAAAAAAGGCTTGAAGGTCAGGGTGTCCGTTGGATTGTGATAAAGGGCGAAGTTCGTCCAATATTGATTCTCTGTCGCAATTTGAAGGTTATAGGCAGGCTTTGTCTGCCCATTGTTCATGGCATCTTCCTTGAGGCGCATGAAGGTCGCATCGGGATCAGTCTTGGAGTAACTGTTTCTCTTACCCAGTATATCCAGTGATTTTTCGTACTCGCGCAGTTTGTCCGAGGCTTTGAACAAGTGATCTATCTGAGTGTTTAGCTTTTGCTTCTCTCTTCCTGTAAGCTTTGCCTCTGGAAGGTTCTTCATTTGCCTCTCACACAAGCGTGCACTTCTCTCTACATCCTTGGCGGAAGTGGCTGGCTCGCCGTCTTCTTCCCTAATGTCACTCCCGCCATTCAGACGAATCTGTTCTTTTATCTGAGCCAATGCAGTAGAGGTCTTTTCCAAGAGCTTAGCCCTGTTTTTTTCCACGGTCTTCTTCCATACGAACGTATACTTGTTTGCTTTTGACTCTATCTTAGTACCATCAACATATTGTTCCTCCAGACTAATCACGCCCTTTTCAACCAATATGGAGACGACTGCATCAAAATAAAAGTCGATGCATTTTATCATATGATTGGACCTGAAGCGGTTGATTGTCGCGAAAGATAGTTGCTTGCCTCCACAAATCCACATATAGCGAACATCGTATTTAAGTACGTCCGCTATGCCACGACAGGAATAAACGCCATTGATATAGGCAAAAACAACTAAACTTAGGAGCATCACCGGACTATAAGGAGGAGCGCCAATCCCATCATAGGTATCCATGAGAGGGTTGATGTCCATACTGCGGACAATACGGTCCACCATACGTACTTTGCTGTCTTTTGGCACAAAATCA
Organism: Coriobacteriaceae bacterium AM48-5; assembly: GCA_027669525.1. Lineage (GTDB taxonomy): Bacteria > Actinomycetota > Coriobacteriia > Coriobacteriales > Coriobacteriaceae > Collinsella. Next base: position 1,826 of record JAQEDJ010000090.1, read on the forward strand.
TCGAAAGAGTTAGGAAAAAAGCTCAATTCGTGCCGAGTTTCAGATTTTATTTGTATCTTTGCCATACTTAAAGAAGTTTTCTGCAAAGATACACATTTTGCGGAAAGACTTTGCCATACTTAAAGAAGTTTTCTGCAAAGATACACATTTTGCGGAAAGACAAAGCCCGAGCTTGTGAAAGTTTGGCTTTGTTGTAAATAAAAACGTTTTTTTCAATTCCGTATCTGGGAAAAGGAGAAAAAACGAAAAGGGTGCGCCATAGACTTATGACACACCCCCTTTTTTATATTATAATTCTATGATTTAGCTTACGCGATTCAACTTCTTGATGATTGAGAAGATGAAGGCTGCAGATACCAGGCAGATGCCGGCAAGAACACCCCAGATGGTAACGAGGTTGAAGTTCTGACCCCACATGATACCAGGAACCATTACCAGCTGGTTACCAATGGCTGTTGCAGGTTGAAGTTCTGACCCCACATGATACCAGGAACCATTACCAGCTGGTTACCAATGGCTGTTGCACCGAACCAGAGACCCATCA
>JAQEDJ010000091.1 GCA_027669525.1 Coriobacteriaceae bacterium AM48-5
CCGCGGCCGGCACGTGGACCTGCAGCTGCGGCGCCACCAACACCGGCAAGTTCTGCCCCGAGTGTGGCAGTCCCGCACCCGCCCCGGCACCGGCCAAGTGGTTCTGCCCCAACTGCGGCAGCGAAAACGGCGGCAAGTTCTGCAGCAACTGCGGATCGCCCAGACCCTAGCCCCTCTATCTGGTAATTAGCGGGGGTTCCGCCGCCCCCGCATTTGCTTCTATGGGTTTCGTTCGATAAAGGAGGACACCATGAAGACAACGTTCAAAAAGTCCGTACTCGCATTTCTGACATGCGTCCTTGCGCTCGCCTTTGCCCTGACGGGCTGCAGCGGCGGCGGCAAAGACCCCAAGGCCAACTTTGTCGGCAGCTGGAAGCTCTCGGGTGGAACCACGGAGGGCGAAGAGCTGACCGATGAGTATATGGATATGTTCGAGGAATGGGGCATCAGCTGCATCTTGGTCCTAGACGAAGACGGCACGGGCAGCCTCGATTTGTTCTCCGAAGTTTCCGACCTAAAGTGGGAGGCCAAGGACGCTACCACCGCGAGTATCACCGTCGACAAGGAGACGACCGACGTGAAGCTCGAGGACGGCAAGCTTGTCCTTGAGGACGGCGAGGACAAGCTCATCTTTAGCAAGTCCGATAAGGACCTATCCGGTACCGTGAAGAAGGATCGCGAGGCCGCCGAGAAGGAAGAGGAAGTCGAGGAGGCCGTCGAAGACGGCGATGTCCAGAGCGTCGAAATCTCCCCCGCCGTCACCGTCGCCGATGACGATCTGTGCACCATCACCATCACCGAGAAGTTCCAGGACGACTGGGGCGACATCGGCTTTGTCGTCAACATCGTCAACAAGAGCGACAAGGACCTGACCTTCTACGCCCCCAGCGGCAAGACCAACGTCAACGGCACCATGAAGGAACCCTGGTTCTCGGCTCACCTGATGCCCGGCACCAACGCCACCGAGGAATTCACGTTCTCGAGCGGCGAGCTTGACAGCCTTGACGACCTGGTCAACACGACCATCGGCATCGACGCCTACCTGACCGATTCCTACGAGGACGTCGCCTCCTACAGCGCAACCATCGCGTAGCGGCACGTAACATCAGCCGCGGATTGGCGGACACATCCGCGCACACCAGACGGGGCCGCAGGAGATGATCCTGCGGCCCCGTCGCTTGTATGCCGATGCGTAACGAGCGCTAGCGCTCCATGTTGGGAACGATGCTGCCCTCGGTCACCGCATGCACGGCCAGGCGCATGATGTTGTCGTAGCCGGTCTTGCTCAGGATCTCCGAGATGCGGCGCTTGATGGTGCCCTCGCTCATAAACAGCTCGGCCGCAATCTCGCGGCGGCTTTTACCCTCGCAGGCAAGGCGCAAGATCGACAGCTCGACATCGTCGAGGGCCGCCGTGCCCGAGAAGATGCTCTCGGGCGGCTTGGGAAACGTGCAGTAACCCGCCAGCGTGGAGCGCATCACGGCGAACAGCTCGTCGATACCGACGTTCTTGTACACAAAGCTATCGACGCCCGCCTCGCGGGCCTGATCGACAAAGGTGATCTCGGGCATGCCTGTCATGATAATGATGCGACACTCGGGCAGCTGTTCCTTGATGCGTGCCGCCGCCACGATGCCGTTTGAATCGTGTTCGGTGCACACGTCCATCAGTATCATGTCCGGGCGCTCCTTGAGCGCGACACCCAAGGCCTCGGAGGCATCGGCGATCGCGGCAACGACGGTCATATCGGGCTGGTCGCCAACGGAGCGCGCCAGGCTCTCGCGCAGGATGGCCTGATCTTCGACAATTAACACGCGGATCATGAGTTTCTCCTTTGGGACGTGTCGTTGGCGTTAAGCGGAATGGATACCGTAAGCGTAAAGGGCGGGGTGGCGTGGACCTCTAGACTGCCACCCAGATCTTGCGCGACATGCCTCATACCTGGGATACCCGTTCCCTCGCGATACGATACGGGGGCCGGGGACCCGTCGTTAGAAATCGTCATGTGCGCGACGGCGTCAGCATCCGTCCTCTCCTGCCACAAGCGCACATGGACCCGATGCGCCTGCGCATGCTTGGTGGCGTTGGTCGAGGCCTCGCGGATAATCTGCAAAAAGGCGGCGGCGACACGCGCGTCCTCAGGCAGCGCACCCTCAACATCGATCTGCACGCTCACCAGGCCAAAAGCATGGACGATATCACCCAACTGCTCTGCCGGTTCGGTGTGCCCCGCTGCGCAGATCGGCAGCGATTGAGCGCAGCAGCGGGTCGATCTGCTCGAGCGACTCGTCGTCCAAGCGCCCCTCCT
>JAQEDJ010000092.1 GCA_027669525.1 Coriobacteriaceae bacterium AM48-5
GCCGTGGCCCTTGCTGCCCCTAGGCCCCTTGCAGCGCCGGCACCGCCGTGTGCCTTGCCGCCCTTCTTGCCGGCACCGCCGTGTGCCTTGCCGCCCTTCTTGCCGGTGCCATGCCCACCGCCGGCAGACGTCTCGCCCGGGCGCGGCGGCACGGGGCGAATCAGGCAATGCTTGGTGTAGCCGATCAGATCGCGACGGCCAGCCTTTTCCAGTGCCTCGCGCACGAGCTTGTAGTTCTCGGGCTTGCGGTACTGGATGAGCGCGCGTTGCATGGCCTTCTCATGCGGGTCGCGCGCTACATAGATCGGCTCCATGGTGCGCGGGTCCACGCCGGTGTAGTACATGCAGGTCGACATGGTGGACGGGGTGGGGTAGAAGTCCTGCACCTGCTCGGGCATGTAGCCCATGTCGCGCACGGCCTCGGCAAGGTCCACGGCTTCCTTCATCGTCGATCCGGGGTGGCTCGAGATCAGATACGGCACCACGTACTGCTTGAGTCCGTACTCGCGGTTCAGGCGCTCAAATTTTCGGCAGAACGCATCGTAGACGGCGCGGCTCGGCTTGCCCATCACGGACAGCACCGCGTCGCTCACGTGCTCGGGCGCTACGCGTAGCTGACCCGAGACATGGTGCTCCAAAAGCTCGCGCAAAAACTCGTCCGAGGCGTCGGCCATGGTGTAGTCAAAGCGGATGCCGCTGCGCACGAAGACCTTCTTGACGCCCGGCAACTGGCGCAGGTCGCGCAACAGCTGCGTGTAGCCGCTCTCGTCGACCACCATGTTCTTGCACACGCTCGGCCACAGACAGCGCTTGTTCTTGCACACGCCGTGCTTGAGCTGTTTGTCGCAGGCGGGACGGCTAAAGTTGGCCGTCGGTCCGCCCACGTCGTTGATGTAGCCCTTAAACTCGGGGTCGCGCGTGAGCAGCTCGGCCTCGCGTATGATCGAGTCGTGGCTGCGCATCTGCAGCACGCGGCCCTGGTGGAAGGTGAGCGCGCAAAACGAGCACTCGCCAAAGCAGCCGCGGTTAGAGCTGATGGAAAACTTGATCTCGGCAAAGGCCGGCACGCCGCCCGCGGCGTCGTAGTCGGGGTGCCAATCGCGTGCGTAGGGGAGTTCGGCGACCTCGTCCATCTCCTCGGTGGTGAGGGTGGCGCTCGGCGGGTTCTGCACCACATAGACGCTGTTGGGGTAGGGTTCTACCAGGCGATGCCCGGTGATGGGGTCCATATTCTGCTGCTGCACGTTAAAGCTGCGCGCATAGTTGAGCTTGTCGGCGGTAAGGTCGTCCCAGCTGGGCAGCAGGTCGTAGTCGTAGACCTCGTCGAGCGAGCTGGTGCGGTAGACGGTGCCGTTGATATAGGTGATCTGGTCGACGGGCAGTCCGGCGTCGAGCGCGTCGGCGATCTCGACGATCGCGTGCTCGCCCATGCCGTAGATGAGGATGTCGGCGCCCGAGTCGAGCAGCACCGAGCGCTTGAGCTTATCCTGCCAGTAATCGTAGTGGGCCAGACGACGCAGGCTCGCCTCGATGCCGCCGATGATGATGGGCGCGTCCTTGAACGTTTGGCGGATGAGGTTGCCGTAGACCGTGACGGCGCGGTTGGGGCGGTGCCCCTCTTTACCGCCAGGGGTGTAGGCATCGGTGTGGCGACGATGCTTGGTCACCGAGTAGTGGTTGACCATGGAGTCCATGTTGCCGGCACTGACGAGAAAGCCCAGGCGCGGCTCGCCGAGCACCGTGATGCTGGCGGGGTCGGTCCAGTCGGGCTGGCAGATGATGCCCACTTTGTAGCCGTGCGCGTCGAGTACGCGGCTGACGATGGCCATACCAAAGCTAGGGTGGTCCACGTAGGCGTCGCCGCAAATGTAGACAAAGTCGCACTGGTCCCAACCGCGCGCGTCCATATCGGCGCGGCTGACGGGGAGGAACTTATCGCGGCCCGGGCGCCAGGGACGGGCGGGCGCTGCCGGGGTATGAGCGGCGTGGCCGCCCTGGGCCTTGCCGCCGCGCTTTTGCTGCTGGCCCTGTTTGCCCTGCTGACTGCGCTGGTTATTCTGAGCGTGCTGAGGCTTTTTTGCCACGATCCCTCCCGGTGTTTGTATGCTGCACGTAATGTAACCAGTCTTTTTGGGACGGGGGCTAAAAAGACGTGGTGGAAGTACATGGGCTGGCGGATCGGCGTGTCGATGCGGGTGTCGGCGCTCTCCGCC
>JAQEDJ010000093.1 GCA_027669525.1 Coriobacteriaceae bacterium AM48-5
GCAAAATGCTTGGGATATGGATGCTTTGCTTCGGGGCGACGGCTCCTGTTTGGGTCGTCTTGCTCAATATGGTGCAGGATCTGACGGTTTTCGAACCGTTGTTCCTCGCGTCGTTGTTGGGGCATAGTTCGGCCGTCAATGTCGTCGTGGCAACGGTGGTCGTCTGCTGGTCTGTGCCCATGTTCGTTACGCACATCGCGCTCGCCCGCTCGGTTGAGGACGAGAAGGCTGTCTCGGAGTACCGCGCGAACGGGTCCACCGAAACGGCCCACGTGCGCCAGCTGGCCCTGCTTACGTCGCGCTCCCTTTCTGATGTTCAGTCGCAAATTTTGCTGATGACGGCAGAGGGCGCAACGGCAAAGGCCATTGCGGAGGATGTCGGTTACGCTGCATCTACGGTGCAAGCGCTGCGGTCTGCATCTTACCGCCAGTTGAAGATCAAGAATAAAGCGGAGCTTGTTTCATTGTTATCGCAGGTAGATAAAGTGTAAACGCCTGAGCGATTAACTCAATAGCGGGTGTTTACAGACATCATTCTCTATTCATGCAAAGGTTGCCGTGCGCCGACGCATCATTAACCGCTTGTGATTAGGGCCGGGTCGAGCGTTGCTGCTCGGCCTGGCCAATAGGAGGGTGATGTCGCTTGAATGGAAATCTATTACGGCACGAGTTATCCAAGATATTTGGCAATCCTATATTTGCGTTGACCCTTATGGTTGCAACTGCAATTTCGATGGCGGCTGCCATTGAGGCATGGTGGACGCTCGAGACTGAGCGCAAGCAGCTGTTATCGCTTGGCTATGTCGTTGGTTTGCAAGCCCAGGCATACCTCGGCCAAACGCGTGAAAGTAGCTTTGGCAACTGGATTGTTGTGAGCGCGAACGCGCCGTTGTTAGCGTCGGTGTTTTTCTATGCGCTGCCGTTGCTTGCCATGTTGGCCGGGTCGTGGTCATGCCTGTCCGAGCGTTTGAGCGGTTACGAGGCACAGATCTGCACGCGTGTTTCTAGAAATGCATACGTGAACGTGAAGATGCTGTCTGCTTTCCTCTCTGCGTTTGCGGTCACGGCTATTCCGCTACTCGTGAACTTTCTGATTGTCTCCATACTGTTTCCCGCGTATCTCCCCCGAGTCGACGAATCGACTTACGTCGGACTCTATCTGCATAGCTATTTTTCTGGCCTGTTTTATTCCCGGCCTCTGTTATACGTGCTGGTTTATACGCTGTTCGATGCGGTGGCGCTGGGGGTTCTATCCATGGCCGTGACCGGTCTGTCGGTTGTGTTTCGCAGCAGAATCAAGGCGATGGTCGTTCCATATCTGATTATGGTTGCATGGCATTTTGTTAACGACTGGATTTTTAGCGTCCTTTCATGCGTCGGCTTTAACTGCAACATTCTTAACAGCATCAGGTCGGAATCACTAAATAACTGGCCCGACATTCGAGCGGGGTTTGCGGAAATCATTTTGCTGTTCGTCTTTTCTCTGATTTCCGCGAGATTCTTAAAAAGGCGTGAGGTGGTCTGATGCTGTTTAGGCTGGTCGCTGCGGACCTGAGGACCGTTTTGAAGAAGAACATCGTTACCTTTATTGCGGTTGCGGCAGTGACCGTTGCGAACTTGGTGTACGCCTACGGATTGTCTTCTGTGTATGGGGTCAGGACGGATACCTTGGGGTTTGCGGATAATCTTGCGCTCGTGTTTGCCGGATCTGCTCCGTTTGAGCCTAGGCCCGGGGTCATGTTTGTGCCTCCGTTAGGGTGGCTATTCCTCATTCTGCTTATTCTCTATACAACACTCGATTATCCGACCGAATCGTTGCACGGGTTTGGTTTGCAAGCGCTTGTTCGATGCCGGGCAAGAACCCTTTGGTGGGCCTCGCGTTTTATCTCAGTGGCGGCGGTAACGGCATTTTCACTGCTCGTGGTGGTTTGCTCTGTTGTGATTTGGAGCTTGGTGGTGAGCTCCTCGTTCAGCGCGGTCGTCCATGGCGAGTCGCTTCAGCTGGCTAATTTGGCGCCGTGGTTTCTCAAAGCTGGCGAGGCGGATGCGCTGCCGTTTTTCACAGGTCTCTTTTTTGCTTTTGAGGCGCTTGCGTTTGCGCAGGCAGTGATTGGCTTTGTACTTGGGCCGTCGGTCTCGTTTGTGGTTTTA
>JAQEDJ010000094.1 GCA_027669525.1 Coriobacteriaceae bacterium AM48-5
CTGTACAAGGAGGGCCTGGACCTTCTCGTCGTGCCCTCCGCCGAGCTCTCCCGCGGCCGTGGCGGCCCGCGCTGCATGAGCATGCCCTTCTGGCGCGAGGACCTCTAAGGTTTTCAAAGACCCGTACAGGTCTTAATACAAACATCTAGCTGCCATTAGATGTCTCCCATTGGGGCGGTGCGGGTATTCGCACCGCCCCAATCTTGTATGAGGAACGTCAACACGATTGGACGACTGCTTTTGTAAGGAGTTTGGTCATGGACATCAAGACGATCGGCGTTGAGGAGTGGCTTAATGTTTGGGAGAAGAGCGCTACGTGGGATATCGCCCAGTCGACGATCTCGTCGCTCACCATGGGCGAGCTGCGTGCGCTCGACGAGCAGGACGGCGCCACGTTCTATGAGCGCCTGGACCGCGAGAAGATGAACTACGGCTGGATCGAGGCTCGCCCGACTTTAAGACTGAGGTCGCCAAGCTGTATCGTCGCGAGGTCAATCCCGATCACATTCTGCAGACCAACGGTTGCACGGGTGCCAACCTCAACGCCATCATGGCTGTTGTCGAGCCCGGCGACCATGTGATTGCCGAGTGGCCCACCTATGCGCCGCTCTACGAGATTCCGCGCACGCTGGGTGCCGAGGTCGAGTACTGGGAGCTTCGCGAGGAGCTCGGCTGGAAGCCCGATATCGAGGAGCTCAAGCGCCTGGTTCGGTCCACCACCAAGCTCATCTGCATCAACAACGCATCGAACCCCATCGGTACCGTGCTCGATGCCGATGCGCTCGGCCAGATTGCCGAGATCGCCCGTTCGGTGGGCGCCTACGTGCTGTGCGACGAGGTGTATCTGCCGCTCGAGAACACCGAGTCCTTTATATCGATGGCCGACGTGTACGAGAAGGCCATTGTCACCAACTCGGTGTCCAAGACCTATTCGACGCCTGCGGCTCGCGTGGGCTGGGTCGTGGCCGACGAAGAGGTCTCCAACCGCATCCGCACCTATCGTGACTACACCATGATCTGCGGCGGTGTGTTCAACGACGCCCTGGCAACCTACGTGCTCGAGCACAAGGACAAGATCCTCGAGCGCAATCGCAAGATCGTGTTTGGCAACCGCGATATCGCGCAGGCTTGGATCGACACGCAGCATCGCGTTTCCTGGACGGCCCCGCAGGCGTGTCCACCTCGTTTATCCAGCTGGACATTCCCGAGGATGATGAGGAGTTCTGCAGGCGCCTGCTGTCCGAGAGGGGAGTGCTGCTGGTCCCCGGTAGCCGTTTTGAGCTTCCCTGCGGCGCACGCCTGGGCTACTGCGCGAGCGAGGACGTTCTGCGCGAGGGCCTGAGGCTTTTGGGCGAGGCACTGGCGGAGTTCGATCGCTAGGATTCCGACGGCTCTCAAAGCCGCTCAAATCTGTCTACGATTATCGATAACAGACCCGTTTTCCATGAGGGGAGCGGGTCTGTTTTTCTATACCGAGAAGTCAAGTTGTTACAAATGAGGCCGTAAGGCGAGCCGGTATTCGCTGGGCCTTATACTGAGCTTCCGGTGAACGGTATCAAGCGTCTGGTAAACGGTAATTCGTTTACCAGAAATGAATAGGACAAACTTTTTTCTGAATAAAAATGAAAATGGTTGAGACGCGGTATGAATCGCTAATTCTATTCATAGCTCTATTGGAAATATGCAATTTGAGGGTGGTTTAATAAAGTTTAGTTCCATTTGATTATTGGATTGAATACGCGTTTAAGCACGTAAATACACTTTATTAAATCGAAGTGTGCCATGCGTGAAGTATATGTGTATGCCGTTCACCCCTCATAAAAAACCGTTCGGGGGCAAGGTGGAAGTATAGGCTGATTTTGGATATAAATATGTCGTCAGCAATAACGCCTCACACGGAGGGGCGCTAACGAATCGGCCCTGACAAGGGCCCGAAAGAAAGGTAGGAGGCCATGACGAAAGGTCTGCACGTGCCTTCCGAGATCGGCAAGCTCAGGAAGGTCTGCCTGCACCGTCCCGGCGACGAGCTCCTCAACC
>JAQEDJ010000095.1 GCA_027669525.1 Coriobacteriaceae bacterium AM48-5
GATAGTTCAGCTGAATTTTATCTCCCGACGTATCGTTTTTGTGCCTGGCAATGGCACAAAGTTGCCCTGCTAAAGGGCAATATCTTGCCATAACCAGGCAGTAAATGGAATAAGGCAAAGAATGCCAATATTCCATTATACGGGGTGTTCTTAAAATGAATTGCAATGACTTTTCCTGATTTCAGTAGACACTTTTTTACTTTATACGGGGTGTTCTTAAAATGAATTGCAATGACTTTTCCTGATTTCAGTAGACACTTTTTTACTTTATAAACTAGAGAGGTAGACACTTTCAATTTTATAAAACTGAAATAGTAGACACTCCTTATTCTTTGTTCCTATTTTTATAGACACAATAAAAAGAATCGTACTATTTTTGTAGTCACTACCCCTTCACTGGACTTACCGAACCCGGACTTGCTCTTTTGGTAAAGTAGGGAGCCCCTCGATGGGCTTGCTCTTTTGGTAAAGTAGGGAGCCCCTCGATGGGCTCCTACTTTTTCGGATTACTGGCATGTACCATCCCCCGAACTTGTCTTTTGGTCCTGCAAAGATACACAATCTTTTTAAGAATCCTTCTTTTTCGAAGTATAAATTTTCTTTTTCCACATCTTTTGTTGGATTCCTTGCTCCAAATGTACTTTTGACGGAGTTTTATAGCCTATACTCATGTGTGGTCTGCGGTTATTATAGAATTGTATATAACGACCGATGGTATCCCTAGCACATTCGATGTCCTTGAACACATGCATGCGATAGACCTTTTCCATCTTGATAATTCCATTCACACGTTCGGCAATGGCATTGTCTGTTGGCTTATAGTCTTCCGTCATGCTGATACTGATATCATATTCCTGTAACTTCTGAACATAAGCATCACAACAGTATTGCACACCGCGATCGGAATGATGGATAAGCCCCTTGAGACTTTCTCCTCCATTCATATCCATGGCTTGGTCTATAGCCATCTGAAGAGCCTGAATGGACAAAGCTGCACGCAATGTATCAGCAAGTACCCATCCTACGATTTTACGAGAATACGCATCCGTTACTAAATGGAGGTACGCAACATCCCCATTTGCCAGCTGGATATAAGTAATATCGCTCACCCACAGCTGATTAGCCGAAGTGAGAACAATGTCTTTTACCTGATTCTTCCATTTGCGATAACGGTGATTTGAATTGGTTGTATGACGCGCCTTACGAGGAGGGAGCATTAACTGATGACGGCGCAACAGTGTGAAGAAGCTGTCACGACCAGGTATGAGTTCTCTACCATAAAGTTCTGTCAGCATGAGCCAAAGTTTATAGCCACCAATACCAGGATCCTCATCTCGGATCTCACGAACATTATCCAAGATAATCTTATCACGATTTACCTCTGCTTCAATATCAGCCTTCGACTGGTAGAAGGCTTGACGGCAATGGCCAAATAGGCGGCAAGCAGTCGCAACTTTCATGTTGCGCTGCTCGACCAGTTCCATGACTACTTGGCCCCAGATTTTTTTCGTATTGGAATGTCAAAGTATTCTTCAGCGCGTGTAATCATCAGATCACGTGCTTCTGTTTCCAACTTAGAGAAGGCTAAGGCTTTCTCTAACTCTTTGATGCGTTGCTTCAATTGAGCATTCTCTTCTTGATAGCTTTCTTTGCTACGGTTTGCCATATCTGTTATATTTGCTTGTTCAGACTGCAAAGATAACAAATCTTTTTCATTTGCAAACACTTTCAGCCAAGTATTTAATGACTTGACGGCTGCTATTCCACGACTCTTGCAAAAACTGTTTTTGCTGAGTCCTGACTGATAATAGTCGCGAAGTAAAGACAATTTGTCTTCCTTACTGTAACTTTTGTACTTTTTACTCATTACTAAACACATTTTATTAATTAACCATAAATGTGTCTATCTATATCAGTATAAGTCAGCTTGATAACCATAAATGTGTCTATCTATATCAGTATAAGTCAGCTTGATGCCTGAATAGTCCACTGTCCAAAGTGAGCTGAGGGTATTGC
>JAQEDJ010000096.1 GCA_027669525.1 Coriobacteriaceae bacterium AM48-5
GCCGCCGCGACCGGTGCCGCCGTGGGCCTAGGCGCCGCAGCCGGCATCGCCTCCAACATGGCGAGCACTCGCGCCCGCAGCGCCGTGGGCCTAGGCGCCGCAGCCGGCATCGCCTCCAACATGGCGAGCACTCGCGCCCGCAGCGCCCGCTCGCCCAGCTCGTCGACGTCGTGAGCGGCGAGAGCCATAGCATCACCTCCGCACAGGTAACCATCGGTCGCGAGCGCTCAGTTTCCGACATTGCCCTGCGCGACCCCAACGTGTCGCGCCGCCACGCCCAGCTCACCTTTACGGGCTCGGATTGGTCGATCGAGGACCTCAATTCCACCAACGGCACACTCGTCAACAACCGCCGCATTACGCGCTGCCCGCTGCGCAACGGCGATCTGCTGACGTTTGGCCTGAGCACCTTTGAATTTAGGGGATAGTCGCTTATGAACATCGATATCGTCCTTTTTGCAGGCCGCATCGTCCTGGTCGCCCTGCTCTATATCTTCCTGTTCGCCGTCATGAAGACCGGCGTGGGGCTTGTGCGCGGACAGCGCCGCGACTCGGCTATCTGGACGATCGATGTGGACAAGGGTCCGCGCGGTATCCGCGGCATCCACGTAGACATGCTCGGCCCCGTCATCGTCGGTCGCTCTCCGTCTTCGGACATCTGCATCAACGAACCGTTCGTCTCGGCCTCGCATGCGCGCTTTTCGCTGCAGGGCCCGGCGCTCATCATCGAGGACCTCAACTCGCTTAACGGCACGCTCGTCAACGGCCGCCAGCTCGTGGAGCCCGCGACGCTGCGTGAGGGCGACGAAGTCCAGATTGGCGACGTGGTCATGAAGGTGAACCGTCGATGATCGACGAGGAGAACAAGTCCGCAACTATGACCGAGGCACCGGCCGCCGCCACAGCTGCGCCGGCCCACGCCGCTCCGGCGGGCTCCGCACCCGTGGAGCCCGAGGACACCGTGTTCTCCCTGCCTCTTTCGCAAGTAACGCATGATATTTCGGATCTCGCCGATAACGAGGACGAAGAGGATGCCGTAGCGGCGCCCATCGGCGCACATGCTGCGGAACAGCCCACAGCGCCCGAAGCAACCCCGGCGCCGGCTCACTTTGCAGAGCCCGTCGCCGCGGCAATCAACGAGAGCGCTGCGGTGTTTGCGGCACCCGAGCCCGCCGCGCCGGCGTTTCCCATAGCCCCGGCATCCGAGGTTGCGCCCGCGTCTACGCCGGCGCCCGAGCCTATAGACGTCAGCCCGCAAGATGACGAGCCGACCGCCCGCGTTTCCGAGGAGCCCGACTCCCCGGACACCGGCGATTCCGAATCAAACGCCGAGACCGACACCGTCTCTCCCGGTGACACAGCCGAAATCGACGTTGCCGCCGTTGAGGCCAAGCTCAAAGACCCCGGGTCGACCATGAGCTTTGAGCCCCTGACCGAGGAGCGCATCGAGACCGACTCGACCTATGATGCCGGCACCACCACGCAACTCATGTGGGCGCCCGCTCCGACGTTGGCTGCGTGCGCCCGCACAATGAGGATTCCTACCTGGTGCAGTCGCCGCTCTTTTGCGTATGCGACGGCATGGGTGGTCACGCTGCCGGCGAGGTGGCCTCTTCCATCGCCGTTGAGACTATTGCCAAGACGGCCCCGCAGTCCGCCGACGCCGCACGCCTGGCGGCAGCCGTCGAGGCCGCTAACGCCGCCGTAATCGAGGCCGCCTTGAATGGCCTGGGCAAGCCCGGCATGGGCTGCACAGCCACTTGCGCCTATATCGAAAACGATACGCTCGCCATCGCCCACGTGGCGACTCGCGCGCCTACCTGCTCCACGAGGGCACGCTCATCCGCGTGACCCGCGACCACTCCTATGTGGAAGAACTCGTGGCGCCGGCGAGATTACGGCAGACGAGGCTCGCGTCCACCCCAACCGTTCGGTCATCACCCGTGCGCTGGGCTCGGACCCCGCCATGTATGCCGACCACTTCAC
>JAQEDJ010000097.1 GCA_027669525.1 Coriobacteriaceae bacterium AM48-5
AGGAGCACAGCAGGAAGCCCAGGAAGTAGAAGGGCACGAGCTGCTTGGTGAGCACCAGGCGGCCGAGCATGGCGAAGCCCATGGCCGGCAGGATGTTGGCGGCAACGCCACAACCATCGATCACAAAGGACGGGATAAAGTCGAGCAGGCCTTGGATGGCGTCGGAGCCCAGGTAGAACGCGCCGGCACAGAGCAGGAAGTACTCAATGCAGCCCCAAATTCCAATTCCCCAATGAACGGCATAGATGCCTTTGAGGTTTCCCTTGAGGGCAAACTTATCTGCCATGTCGACAAACACGGGGAACAAGGCGTTGGTAATATTACCAATCGTCAGCGAAAGGACGGCGATGGGCATGGCAAGCGCGATAGCCGTCTCGGTACCCTGACCGAGCTGAATGGCAAACGCACAGGCGAGCACGCCACCGACGGTTTCGTTGGGCGGCACGTAAGCGCCAATGGAGATCGAGCCCATAAACAGCAGCTCAAGGCTTGCACCTACGGCAAGACCGGTCTGTAGGTCCCCCAGGACCAGGCCCACGAGCGGGCACAGGACGATGGGGCGGAACGCATAGAGCGAACCGAGCTGGTAGTCAAGACATCCAAACGCTCCGACTAAGCCGACGAGGATTGCTTGGGTAAGCATAGTTCCTCCCAATTAGGAATCTCGAACCGTCGCCACTCCCGTCGCGCGCGTTGTTGATATCAATTCCGGGAGTTCGATCACACGGCTCGAAGCGTACCTGGTGTGCTGCTAACACCCATGCCAGGTACAAATGATTTGATACCAATTATAGGTATGCAGGTTCTTGCTATTTAATACCACTCGCTCAGCGGGGTGTTTTTTACCGTAAACGGCAGACGTATCCCATCAGGCACGTTCTTTGTTTCGATGGCGGACAAGCGCCACCAGAAAGCCATCGCCAAAGGCATCGGATGCCAAGTTGGCTACAATCACCAAAACGATAATCGCCGCGCCCAAAAACTCATTCCAGTGAAAGACCTCGCCAAAGAGGAGCGTCGACCAGCAGGGAGCGAGCACGACCTCGCTCATGCAGACCAAGTTGGCCGCAAACGCGTTGGTGCGCGCAATCCCCTTGGCATACAGCACGCTCGCAAGACCACTGCAAAAAAGGCCATGCACCAGCATGAGCCCCCACTCAAATGGTCTCACGGAGTCTAGGGCACCAGCAAAATAGACGATCGGCAGCATCGAGATACCGCAGGAGATGAGCGAGGACACCATGGGCGACGCATCGGGGCGAGAGTTCAAAAAGAAGCACAGCCCAAAGGCGGCGCCTGAAATGATGGCAAGCAGGTTGCCGAGCATGCCCTCGGCACTCAAATCACCCAAAAAGAAAAGTCCCATACCCGTAAAAGCAACCACCACGGAGGCGATCTTCGCAGGCGAAGGCAACGTGTGAGTTGCGAGCGATTGATACACAATAACGAAAATCATCGAGGTGTACTGCAGGACAATCGCGTTGCCGACCGTCGTGAGCTGGTTGGCAAAGTTAAACGTGGTGCCCGTCACGAAGTTGCAGACGGCCACAAGGGCAATAAGACGGCTGACGCGGAGGACAGGCCTGCCGACGAGCAGAATAAAGAGTGCCATAAATATTGCCGTGACGGCACCAATCAAAAGAGCTGACTGCGAATTGGCGTGAACGAGGATGCCGATAAAGCTCCACAAGAGCGCCGTGCCAAATAGATACATCGCCCCGCTCACGCCATTATCGGGTGGATTGTCAGATCGAATCACGAAGCACCTCCAGCTAGCTTTCGGTAATA
Source organism: Coriobacteriaceae bacterium AM48-5 (assembly GCA_027669525.1). GTDB lineage: Bacteria > Actinomycetota > Coriobacteriia > Coriobacteriales > Coriobacteriaceae > Collinsella. The sequence continues at coordinate 1,789 of JAQEDJ010000097.1, forward strand.
AAAAACGGCGACCGCAACGGGTCGCCGTTTCCCTTGGGGGCAGATAATAGGCCGGGCCCTTACGCCAGCACGCCGAAGAACGCGCCGACGATGCCCACGGCCATGGTGGCCACGATCAGCACCATGGGGTTGATCTTCTTGGACAGCAGCCAGTAGTAC
>JAQEDJ010000098.1 GCA_027669525.1 Coriobacteriaceae bacterium AM48-5
AGACATACAGGCAAATTCTCCGAATGAATCTGGATACTGCTTGATTATTGCAGTAAAGACTGCGGACAAGACCTGCACGACAATGGCAAATTCTCCGAATGAATCTGGATACTGCTTGATTATTGCAGTAAAGACTGCGGACAAGACCTGCACGACAATGGAGTTTCCGGCTCGCCAATATAGAGAATAGTCAGAAGTCTTACGATGACGACCATTTATAAACATAAGTTTCGCTATTTGTTCTTTTGTGAACCTTCTTTACCTCAAATCCGCAACCTATAGGGTTTAGTGGGATTTTGCTTGCAAAGCGACAAAATTCATTTTATTGTACATATTTCTTGCACAACAGAAATGTCGCAGACACAAAATCCCCTTACCCCATAAAGCGACTTGAGGTAATACGCTGGTTTAACCAGAAAAGCATGGTCTTTAACCAAAGTCTGTCTTGAACAGGTTGGCATAAGCATTGTTGTCTGAGTAAATGTTCAATACATGCCTACGTGATGTCTTAATCCATTTCGCAGGAACAGAGATGAACTTGAAAACAAAGGTCTTGATTCTGCTGGTGGCACGCAATCCAAATTCATGGGTTTTCAATCTCTGCATAATAGCTTTGTAGAAGTTTCTGATGAGAGCTGTCATAAGCAGGAATACAGTATTCTGTGCCATGAACGATTTTGGCAATCGATTCCAGCCAAAGCCATTGTTCATGTCATCGAAGATGCGTTCCTTGCCACCACGAAGATTGTAGAATTCCACGATGTCTCTTGCACTCGACTTGTAATCGTTAGTCAGTATACATCTGTAGGTATATTCGCCTTCCCAAATGTCAAGGTCTCCATCTATTCGCCTTTGTCTCTGTATGACAAGACGATACGGTTTTCCTTTCCATTTCTCAACAAGGATAGAATTCAACTCAAACTCAATACCGTTGATTTCAACAGTTTTCCATCCAGTTAAGGCAAACATGGAATCGTAGAAAGAAGAGCATCTGTTGGCACGAATATAAAAATGCCTGCAATGAGCCTCTACCATATCTACGATTTCCTCCGAACATGAGCCGCAATCCATGCGGGCACGAGAAATATATATTTCCGAAGCCTCCAATCGCTTGAAGATTCTTTCCAAAGTTTCTTTTTGGTTGAAGCGCACGTTTGTGTTGCCGTCTCTATTTTCAATACCAACAATCATGTCGTTAATGACAGCTACACCTGGACTATAGCCCAAGAACTTCTTGTAGGTTGGTTTTGCATCATACTTCTCTGTTTCAATGAACTGATGGTCAAAGTCAAAATCATATTCTTGACCGGATTTCAATTGACCAGTAGCAAGCAGGGCATTGACCAGTAAGCAGTTCATCTTGTCTGCAGTATTGAAATCATAGGATTTGCCAGAAGCAGACTTATAGGTGATGCTCTTAAAAGTCAGTTCTTCGATAGCACGTAATATGGTGTCTGCGCTGCAAGTGCGAAGAGTTGGATGAAGAGACAAATGTTTCATCAGGTGAGTTGTAACATCCTCAATACATGAGCCACCACAAAGATATACGCACATCAGAGAGCGTAGAATCTCGCTATATTGATAACCAAACATAGTGCATCTCAATCCCAAGGTGGAATCAATGGTTTGAGCTAAAAGAGCATCAAATTGCTCCATAATCGAAAAAATTCCCCCAAAAGGAGTGAGTTTCTCAGATTTTATTTGTATCTTTGCCATGTCATATTAGAGTTTTGCTTGTCTTCTTTTCGCAACACTAAGGTAAGTGAAAATTCTGACATGCAAAATCCTGGGCAACTTTTTTGTTGCTCAGGAACTTATAAATAATGTATCTTTGCCATGTCATATTAGAGTTTTGCTTGTCTTCTTTTCGCAACACTAAGGTAAGTGAAAATTCTGACATGCAAAATCCTGGGCAACTTTTTTGTTGCTCAGG
>JAQEDJ010000099.1 GCA_027669525.1 Coriobacteriaceae bacterium AM48-5
GGCGGCGCGGAGATTGTTCTTTGTGGAATAGTGCTTGAAGGTTCGGCTGCCTCTTATGCGATGATTGGACTGATGATTCTGTTCTGTGCGTTTGAGATTGTGTCACAGGTAAGGGATAGCCGGTCCTTATGAGCAGGATAAGGGCGCACTACGGGCGCCCGGGATTTTGCGGCGCAACTCGGCGTGCCGAGTTCGTTTCCGCTGGTAGCGTGGAAAGATAAACCGAAAGACCGCCACGGCCCGCCGTCATACGCGCCTCGCGCGCCGTATGACGGCGGGCCGTTTTCGCAGGCAGGGCCGTATGACGCATCAGAACCCGTCGGGCGCGGCGGATACCTTGCGCTTCCTGCCGCCGGACGGCGACCCCTTGGGCTTTTTCGGCTTCTCCGGGATGCGCCACACCGGTGCCGGGGAGGTGTTCCGGACCTCCCCCTCGAGCGCCCGCGCGAGCAGCGCGCCCTCGGCCTCCGGCGACGTCATGCCGAGCAGCGGTCCCAGGAACGTCTCGGTGATGTCGCGGCTGGCGAGTGCCATCGGGCCCTCCGCGTCGATCACGAGCGCGCCGTTCTCGCGCGCGCTCCAGGCCATGAGCTCTGACGGGGTGATCAGCGGCCGGCGCGCCACGGAGAACGACTTGCCGGACGAGGAGCTCTGCGTCCCCTTGGTGGAGCTCTGCCCGGTCGTCTTGACGCTGTAGTCGCCGAGACGCTTGCTGATCTCCTCCGCCTCGCCGACGGACTCCACCGAGAGGACGACCTGGGTGCCGAGCAGCGCCAGCAGCGCGTCCGACTCCGCCCTGGAGTAACCGCATCGCGCCTCGAGCAGATGGGTGTTCTGGAGCACGAAGACGACGTGCAGCCCGATGCTCCGGACCTCCGCGAGGTCGCCGAGGAGGCGGGGGATCTTGGGGATCCCGGACCCCTCGTCGATGGCGAGCAGGGTCTCCGCCGGCAGCCTGCCGCCGGACAGGCGCGCTGTCTCGCGCAGCGCCGAGAGCGCCTGCGAGAAGATGCACGAGACGAGCGCGCCGCGGTCGCCCCGGTCCGCCGCGCTGGCGATGTAGAGGATGGTCGCTTGCGCCCGACCGATGCGAGGTCGACCTCGCCGCCCCAGAGCATGCGGCTGACGTCGTCGTCGCAGAAGGACATGAGGTAGTTGCGCGCGGTGGAGACGAGGGCCTCCCCGCCGCCGCCGTTCGACGAGGCGACGAGGAGGAACTGGCGCGCCGGGTTTCCCGCCGGCAGGTCCGCGGCGAGCTCCTCCAGCGACTTCACGGCGCTCTTCCCGTCACGGGGCTCCAGGAGCGCGAGCACGGTCGAGAGGTTCCGCTCTTCCCGTCACGGGGCTCCAGGAGCGCGAGCACGGTCGAGAGGTTCCGCGCGCCGTCGGGGATCCGCCCGTCCGTAATCGCGAGCAGGCAGAGGCCGGTCAGCAGGTTGCGGCTGGCGTCCGTGAAGAACCTCTGGCCCGAGGAGAAGGCGTCGGGCACGATGGCCGCCGACAGCTCGCGGAGCTCGGCCACGGCGCCGGCGACGCCCTCGGCGCCGAAGGCGTCGGGCACGATGGCCGCCGACAGCTCGCGGAGCTCGGCCACGGCGCCGGCGACGCCCTCGGCGCCGAGTGCCGCGATGGCGCGG